>CAJORB010000001.1:0-21083 GCA_905236565.1 uncultured Treponema sp.
AGCTGCCAGGCTTTTTTTTGTCCGCGTTATTTTTATGTTTGTAATTATCCAAATGGGTGATTTATGACGAAAAAGAAAAAGGTTTTATTAAATTCAATTTACCTGCTCTTGGTAGTTCTTTCTATCATAATGTTTTTTATTGTAAAAATTCAGTATAACGCAATTCTGTTTTCAATCCTTATAACTGTTTTTACGACTCTATTTCATTTTACAATAAGAATCAGTTTTGCAAATTTCTTTTATAAACTGATAGAAAAATATTGCACATATAATCGATGGTGGTTTAGAGAAAAATCTTTCGAAAAAGCGTTGTATAGAATTTTGATGATAAAAAAATGGAAGAGTAAAATGCCGACATGGAATGACGGCGATTTTGCTCCGGGTGAAAATGATTTAGAAATTCTTATGACGCACATGTGCAGGGCAGAAGTTTATCATGAAATCTGCATGGTTTTAAGTTTTGTTCCAGTGTTATTTTCTATTTTCTGGGGAAAGTTCTGGGTGTTTTTCTGGACATCTGTAGGTGGATGTCTTTTTGATCTGATGTTTGTTTTGATTCAGCGGTATAATAGACCTCGTGTTTTAAAACTGAATAATAAGCATCGTCGAGCATAGATGGGAATAAAAATAAACTGACGATAAGTGAGTTTAGTATTCCAAATGTCATGAAAAAACTGAGCGATTTTATAAACTGCGAATGTGAAAGACACATCATCGGAAGAGAGCCTAAAATTGTTGTGAGGCTTGTGATTAAGATGCTTTCGATTCGGCAGTTTATTTTTTTTATTACAGAAAATTCTGGTGCTTCGCTGATATAGATGGAGTTGTTGATTACGATTCCGGATAATAAAATTATTCCGACTGCATCGCCAAAACTTATTGCAGTTCGTGTTATAAGACGAATCAATAATGGTAAAAATAATGACGAAGGAATACAGCAAAGAATACTGAATGAAATCTTAAAATCTTCGTTCTGTGCGGTTAAAAAACAATATATGCAGAAGATGCAGAAAAAAATTATTGCAGAAAGTTTTTTGTACGCAATTTGATTCTGTTTAATTGAAGAAGGAAAAATAAATTTATATCCTTCTTGTGTTTTTATAGATGAAAGAATTCTTTTTATTTTGTTCATCTCTCTGGTAAATGTCTTTTTATTAAGTTCAATAGAAAAATATGCACATGGTTGTGAATCGAGTCTGTGTATCTGACTGGGGATTTTATCTTCTTTTAAAATTCCGGTTGACGATATTCTGACAGAATCATCTCGTGTAATAAAATTAAGTTCAGTGATATCTGGAAGTTTTTTTGAATTAGTTGATGAGAGTGTAACATCAGTTTCATTGTTGTTTATAAATATTTTTGAGATTACGGAATCAAAAATACTGTAGCGCAGCTGCTGTGCTGCATCGAAAGTTGAAAGATTTAATTTTGCAAGTTTTATTTTCGAAGGAATGTAACTGAACATTTTTTCTTCTTCTTTGAAATTTAATGTTGTTTGAAGAGAAAGATTGTTTTTATTGATGAGAAAAGCAGCTTCTTTTGCGAGCGCCCTGCATTTTGATTCATCATCACCTGTAACTGCTATCTGAAGTGTTACGGGATTTTTGTATTTCTTTTCTGAGCCTGATGGAATATAAACATCTCCGTCTTTTATTAAACCTGATTTTGATGCAATCTGTTTTATAATTTTCGATTTTGAATTTGATGAATGTATTACTTCAAATTCAACTTTACCGCGAAGAATTGTAGATTTTATAAAATCTATCTGCGAAATTTTGCTGATTTCGTTTATATATGGAGTTAGTTCTGTGTGTATTGAATCGATTTTCTTTTCCGGATTGTATTCAATTGAATAGTATATGATGTCGCTCATATCATTTTGTGAGATGTTCTTATCTGATATTATGAATAAAACGATTGATAAAATCGAGGAGAATAAAAATATTTTCTTTAATGTATTTCTTTTCTTTAGGATTTGACTGATTATCTTGATTAGAGGTGCGGTTATTGATTCTGTGTTATATTTTTTTCTAAGTATGTCGGGTAAAAATGGTGGAAGAAAAAACAATGAAATCACGGATGAAACGATAAGCATTGTAAAGATAGAAATTCCTGAACTTTTTATTCCAGGGGTAATGTCTGTCATAAAGAAAAGTGGGATAACTGCAATGAGCGTTGTGGCTGTTGATGCTGATGCGGCGCTTAAAGTAAAATTTACTTTTTTGAAAAATATTTTTTTAGAGACAGAATTGTTCAGGATTTCAAATATTACAAGGGCTGTGTCTGCAATAAGTCCTGTTGAAAGTGAAATTCCTGAAAGAATTTGCTCGTTAATAGAAACGTTTATTATTGAAAGCAGTCCTGCTGTCCATAAAATTGCTGAACATATAATTACTGAAAGGATTAATGAAAGTTTTATTGATCTGTAAAATAAATATGAAAAAATTATGTTCAGTATAATCGTGATTATTAAAGTGCCGCATACAGAAAGGAGTAGGTTTTTCTGCTTTTTGCCTGTATCGTAAAGGAATACAGGGTTGTATTTCTTATATTCAGCTTTATTAAGGAGAGTATGAGTTTTTTCTGAAATGTTTATTTTATTTGAATTTCCTGATGCTTTAATGTTTATATATGCGGTTTTTGTGTTGTTTAAAAGTTCAAGCTCATTTTGTTTTTGGGTTGAAAAATTTATATCTGCTATAGTTGATAGATTTAAGGCAGATTTGCCTTGGAATAACTGTATATCTGAAAGTTCTTCTTTTGATTCAATTTTATTTTTTATAAAAAAAGAGCTTTTAAACAGCCCGGTTTTTTTTGAGGCGATGAGGTTTGGAGCATTAGAAAAGTTTACGGCTTTTGAAATGTTTGAAGGAATGATGTGATAGTTTGAAATGTGTTTGTTGTCAAACTGAATGCTTACGGTCTGGTTATTTTTTCCAGAAATGATGACTTCGCTGACTCCTGGAATGGATTCAAGGTGGGGTTTTATGTTTTTTTCAAGGATTGTGTCCGGACAGTTTATCGCGATACAAGTTATAGATTTATCTTCTGAACTTGAATTATAGATTTCGGGTCTCTGGACATTTTGCGGAAGGCTGTTATAAAGGTCTTCTGTAATTTTTCTGATTTTCAGATATATGTGGTCTTGATTTGCAGAACTGTAGAACCATGCGGTTGTTATTGATTCATTAAAGCGGCATGTTGATTTTAGTTCGTAAAGGGAGTCGAGTTCGCAGAATTTTTCTTCCAGGGGTTTTGTAATGATTTTCTCGATTGCAATCGGGTCGATTCCGTAGTATTTAAATTTAATCGAAAAGGTATGAAATTTTGAGTTATGAATGTCTGAAAATTTTATATGAGAAGCTGAATAAGAGAAAAGAATTGAGATAATTGCAAAAACAAAAAAGAATTTCTTTTTTGCATGATAATTCATTTTGAACTCCTTTTAAAAACAGAAGTGAAAATAATCGGGTAAATAATCAGGATTGCAGGAAGAGAGACAATGAGTCCGCCTGTAAGTGCAATTGCCATTGAAGTCTGCGTGTTTATTCCGGAAAAACTGATTGTAAATGGAATTAAAGCACAGACTGATGTAAGTGTTGTTATTGCAATCGGGCGAAGTCTTGATACAAAGCAGTCCGGCGATATTGATCTTGAAGGTTGGTTAAAATTTATGCTTTCATAAAGAATGATTGAATTGTTTACAGATGTTCCGAAAAGAATAATCAGCGCCAGAATCCCGTTGATATTGAGAGTCTGGCTGAATATAAAAAGAAAAATGAGTGCTCCTGTAAACGACGGAATGACTGTAAGTAAAAATATGAGCGGCATCAGAAATGACTCAAACTGGGAACCTAAAAGACAATATAATAGAAGCAGTGTAATTAAAATTAAAACCAGAGAAGTTTTGAACAGCTCTTTTTTCTGTTCATAAGAAGTAGAGATTGTGTCTTTGGGCAGTCTTGATTTAATATTTTTATCGGATAGAATTATTTCTTTTGCATCGAGTTTGTTATATCTGAAAAGCGATTTCCTGTTGTATTCTGTTGAAAATTTTCCGAGTGATTTTATCGGAATGGTTGTGTTTTTGTACTGGATATATAATTTTCTTTCGTCAAGTTTTTCTTCTGGATATTTTATTTTAAGCGGGATGTATTTCCCATTTTGAAGGAAGTCGCCTGCGTTTAAGCCTTCGAGCATCTGATAAAGTGTTGAGGAAATATAGTATCTTGGAATTTTATAGAAATTGCATTTTATCGGGTCGGGGATAAATATGTGTTCATTTTGATATTCGTCTGGTATGCAGGAAGGAAAATCGTGTGTTTTGTTTTCAAGTTCTTGTTCGGAGGCGGCGCATATTATGTATGTGTCGGTGATGTCAAGTGCGTCTGAAGTAATGTCTTTTGATTGGAGTAAAGAATATTTTAAGCCGCTTGATTTTAATACTTCTCTTATTTTCTGTTTTTGAGAGCGCGTTTTGTACGTGATGCAGCAGGCGACGTTGTTCTTTGAGCGAGAGATGTCGGCCAGAGATTCAAAGTCTGTGCTTTCGATTCCACCGTCTGATGTAATTGTTATATGCTGAATCGATTCAAGTACGTGATTTATTAATTCTTTTGTGCACGATTGAGTGTGTTCAATGGAATAGTTTTGAGGGTAGATTATAGTAAATTCAATTTTTTTATCTTCATAGTTCTGGATAATCTCTTTTTTTAATAGAGGAAAAATTATTATTGAACATAAAAAAGATAAAAATATGATCTTGTTTTTAAGTTTTATGTCTGCCATGTGCCTGAAAAGAAAATTCTTATAGTATAGTTCAGCTTTATGAAGAAAAGGGATGCTGACGTTTTTATAGTCTCCGGGTTTTAAAAATAATTTTATGCATGCAGGAATAAAAGTAAAGGAAATGAGAAGTGAGCACGAAATGCTTGCCATGATTGCCAGAGAAAGATCGCAGAATAATTCTCCGAAAATTCCTGGAAGAAGGAAAAACGGGATAAAAACGATTATCGTTGTCATGCATGAGCTTATGTTTGATTTCTGGACGTTTAATGCGCCAAAGATGATTGATTTATCTGCTGTTTTTTTTGGGGATTTGAGAACGTTTTCGATTACAATTATTGATGTGTCTACAATCATCCCGATGGAAATTGAAATTCCTGAAAGTGAAAACAGGTTTATCGTTTTGCCTGCAAGGCTTAAAACTGTAATTGAAAATAAAATGCACAGCGGTATTGTAAGTGAAACTATGAGCGAAATTTTTATGCTTCTTAAAAATACAAAAAGAATTAAAAAAGTAATGAGCGAACTTATGATTGCAGAAATATATACAAGAAAAATCGAGTTTTTTATCTGTTTTGAAATATCCGATATGATGTGAAAGTCGAATTGAGGATATAGCATTTTAATGTTTTCTAATTCTGATCGTATATTTTTTGAAACCGTTATCGGACTGAATTCAGTTTTCTTATCAACAGAAATTTCTATACACTCTTCAGAATTGAAAAACGAAAAACTTTCTTTATCATCGAATGAAGGTTTTATTTCTGCGATTTCCTTGAGCAGAATTATTCCATTCTCTGTATGGATTGGAGTTTCATATATTTCTTCTATTGTTTTGTATAGTCCGGATGTTTTTAAAATATATTCATTCTTAAGATCTGATATTGTACCTGCAGGATATTCATAGTTTGAACTCATTATAGCATTCTGAATCTGTTCAAGAGAAAGGTTTCGCGAGATTACAAGTTCGGGGTTAAGGATTATATCAAGCTGTTCTTTTAGTCCGCCTTTGACAGAGATTTTTCCAACGCCGTTTATTTTCTGAAGAAGCTGTTTGATTTCTTTTTCTGATTCATAACGTGCGGTACATAAGTCTTTGTTTTTAGGAATTACAGCGATTTTTAAAAGATGTTTTTTTTGTCCGCCGAAAATATCAACTTCTGGTTTTGAACAGTCTTGAGGGAGTATTTGCGAAAGTCTGTCGATTATCTGGCGCGATTCAATTAAAGAAGCGTTTATATTTGTTTTATACTGGAGTTCAATTTTTACGAATGAAAGACCGTCGCGTGTAAGGGAACTCATGTTTTTGATTCCTTTTATCGAGCTGAATGCATCTTCTACCGGAATTGTAACGAGTTCTTTCATCTGCGAAGACGGAATGCCGTTGTAGGATGTGCTTACAAGAAGTGTTCTGTCGCTTATGAACGGAAGATAATCCATTTTTATCGTAAGAGCACTTAAAAGTCCTGCTGCAAAAACAAGGAGAAAATACATCATGACAGAAATCGGATGTTTTACAGAATATTCGATTATATTTTTCAATTTGGTTCCCTCTATTTTTTATTAAAAGAAAGTGTGACGGGTGAGTCAATTTTATTTGAAAGATTATCGCATAGGTCTTTTGAGATTGAGATTTTTACTAGCCCGGAACTGTCATTGTTCTGCACAGTTGAATTAAATTTAATGACGCAGAAATTATTTTCCGTGATTTTATCTTGAGGAATTTTTGTTTTTAATGTTTCGTAAAGCGGGTTTTGAGTAAATTCAGCTTTTGTAATCTGTTCAATTCTATAAGGAGAAAAATCTATGCAGTTTTGAGTTCGCGAAATCGTAATGTTTTCCATTGCAGAAAGAAGGTTTATTCTGTCGGCTTCGTCTGAAAGTTCAAAAATAAAATAGAAGTTAATATCCGGAGATGTTATTGTATTTACAGTTGGATAAATGTTTACTGGAAAAAATAATGTTTCATAATTTGAGTTTTCATCAAAGATGAATAAATCGTCTTTGAGTTCGATTATTCCTGCGATAAACGAAACCGGTTTGTCACAAGGGTTTGAAAAATCGAGAATATATTCTGCTGCGGGGACTGTGTTCTGGTTTATATCCGTAATCGATTGGGCTATTTTTATTTTATATCTGGTTTTGTAAACAGGAGGGGATGAAAAAACTATTGTAAGTTCTTTTTTAGTAATATTGTTTTTTTCGATTGTAAAACTTGTTTCGGGAGTGATGCTTATTGCAGAAACTGCAGATTCTATATTTATTTCGTTATCAAAGAGGATTTTAATTTTAGAATCAATACAGATGTTTTGTGTTATATCGTTCTGTATAAGTTCTGTACTTGAATTGTTTTTTTCTGAAATTGCATAGGCTTTTACGGCTGTATTTTCATAATACGGGTTATGTATGAATGTGTTTGTAAATGTGTCTGTAAGCTTATTGTTGTATATGTCAGAAAGATTTGTGTTTATAGAAATGATATATCTCTGGTTATTCTGCAGGTTTGTGTGAAACTGTATTTTTGCACATGTAAAGTCATTATTCCATAATACAAAATACTGGATAGAAGGAGTGATTGAAAAGGCAGAAGAAAACGACTCCTGCTTTATTGATTCATTAAAACTTATTTTTAGAATATCTTTTCCCTCTTGATTTGATTTTTCAAAATCTGTAATTTCAAGTGCTATATTTTTTTCTTTCGTAGAAAATGAAAGTATGTATTTATTTAAGAGTGATTCTCCGTTAACGCTTTCTGCGTCTGTACTTATAGTAATTATGTAATCGTGATTTTCTTCGATGCCCTTAAATGGTGTAAATACAGCTTTCTTTCCTGAAAAAGAAAATGTCCCGTCTTCCAGGTAATTATCTTTTGTGAGTGTAAAAGAATTTTTTATTGAAATTACATCTGGTTCTGATGAAAAATATATGCAGATTTCTTTTTTATTATGTTCAACTTTTTCTATTTTAAAGTCCGGAAAAATAATCTGTGCACACGAGTATAGGGTTAATGAGATTAAAATGATTACTGTTAAAAGTGCATGAGTTTGAGCAGTTCTTTTTCTTGAAATAGCGTGTCTTGAAGTAATAGAACTTATATTTCCCTTTAGCGAGTTATGAAAACAGTCCATGTGTCATCCTCCATGTATTCACCCGATTCTGAAACTATAAGCGAGGGCGAAGAATTAATTTTAAGACGGTAAATATAATCATCGGTATCAGAAAATGAAAAACCTTCGTATTTAAGTGTTACCTTTCTGTTCGAGTCAGACCATTTTATTTCTTTTAATTTCGGGGTCTTTAGAAAAAGTGGAAAAACTGCTTCGAGAGATACGGCCTGCTCGATCTTAGTAAGTTTTTTTGAGTTAATCTTGTCTGAAAAGGTAATTTCCGCAAAGAGAGTATCAAAATCAGAAACGATTACAGAGTCTGGATTTTCTGTGAGCACGGTAGTGTTTTTATCTTTAAGTGCGATGTTTTTAACAGAAAGAAAATTGTTTGCTGTTTTAAATGAAAAATATTCGTCATCATGCATCGGGATTCCGTTCGTGTCTTTTATTGAACCTGAAATAAAAACTGTGTATTCTGTATTTATTTTCCACGAACTTTCTGGAATAAAAAGAATTGTATTTTTATCCTGTGCAAAACTTCCTCTGACTGCTGGAATAATCGATAGTTGACTTTTAAATGAAGAAAAATCTATGTCCTTGTTAAATTTAAATGCAATCGAATCGTTCATTGCGATTGCATTTTCTGCAGGAGTCTGATTTGAAAGTTCTAAGTCATTTTTTAGCGTGTATTCAAGGTTTATTATGTCAGAGATTTCTGCTGCATTTACTGAAACTAATTTGCACTGTATGAGATCTTCTTTTGCACAGAAGGTGGATGATGCTTCTTCTGCAAGTTCATATCCGTCGGCTGACTTTAAGTTTTTTATGCTCCATGTAAAATATGTGTTTACTGACCAGTCTGTCTGCGGTTTGATTATTATTTTAGTGTCATTTTCTTCGTATTCTTTTTTAAGCTGAATAAAAGGAGTAACCGAAAAGTTATTTTCAAAATCGGCTATGTCAACAGAACGGTTAAAGTTAAGTTCGAGGGCAGAGGTTTCTGACGGGGATGCTGTATTTCCGGCAGCTGAATCTGTTTTGGGTTCTTTTATTGATATGAGAAGAAATAAATCATTGTCGGTTCCGTAAATGAAGCTGCGTTCAAATTTTATGTTGTAGTAACGGTCGTCATGAGTCCTGCATCTTCCGTTAATCGAAACTCTGTACGCTGTATTCTTTTTAAAGCCTTCTTTTGGCTGGATGCTGCAGCTGCTGCCGATCCATGAAATTTCTGAGTCAATGACAGAATCGTTTTTTCTTAATGAAAGAAGTGATTTAAGAACTGTTTTATCCGGTTCGATAGAAAAGTACAGCCTTACATTGTTTTCATTAAAATACATCTGATTTTCTGAAATATTCGAGCTGATGTCCAGTTCTTCAAAGTTTATGAGGCTGCACGATGAAAGAAAAATAATTGACAGAATGCACGTAAGAAATATGATAAGAGTGCGGGTGCGTACCGTGTATGAATATAGGCTGCGAGCCTTTGATGGTTCAGAGTGTTTTAACATTTGTTCCGTCCTGTATGAATTTTGAAGGGTTGTCTATGACTTGCTGTCCGTTTTCAAGTCCGTTTTTAAAATATGCGAATCCGTCTTTAGTAAATTCAATTTTAAGATTCTTCTTTAGGGCAAGATCATTTTTTATGATAAAGCAGTCTGTTGTATCACCATATGAGTTTATGAGTGCTGATTCAGGAATTTTAAGATATTGTCCCGGGATTCCTGTCTCGATTGAACATTTAAGAAACATTCCCGGTTTTATAAGCTGGCTTTCATTTTTAAAATCTGCTTTTACAAAAAAATTACCGGTAGAAAAATCTGCAACGGGAGAAATATCGGTTATCGTGCAGTTTATTATTTCATTTGCAGAAGGAATTTCTATCATGGCTTTTTTACCCGGTTCTATGTCAAAAATATCTGTTTCCTGAATGTTTATTTCTGCAGTGCATGTAGAAATGTCGATTATCGTAAGAACTTTTTCATTTTGATTTATAAATTCTCCTTCTTCAAAATTCGTTATACCTACGATTCCGTTTACGCACGAGCGTATGTTAAGTTCACCAATCAGATTATTTATAAGTTGTACGTTTTTTTGAGAATTTTCATATTCAGCGCGTGCTACTGCAAGTTCTGCCACGCATGTTTTCGTGTTAAGATCGATAATCTGTTTTTCATATATTTCCTGATTTTCCGAAGGGTTGATTCCGTTTTTGATAAGATCATCTTTTGAAAAACCTATCAGCGAAATCTGGTATTCGCGTTCAAGGATTTCAAGGCTGGTTTTAATGGATGATATTTCATCCTGCATGTCCTTTAAATTCTGGTCTGTAATTCCGCCGAGTCTGTTTATTTCTACGTTTTTATTAAATTTTTCTGTAGCAGAATACAGGTTTAGCGTCATCTGTTTTATTTCTGCTTCTTTATTCTGTATCGAAAGAATTTTACTCTGGACATATTGAATTTGTTCAGCAAGCTTAGCTTTGTATAAATCAACATTTGCCTTTGCGGATGTAAGACTGTTCTGGTATTGCGCAGATTGAATTTCAAGTTCTACATTTTTTAGTACATAAAGAATCTGTCCGCGTTTTACAAAATCGCCTTCTTTAACTTTCTTTTCGATTACATTTCCAGAAACAAGACTTGTAATATCGTGCTTGGTTTTATAGGTAACGGTTCCATATGTTTCGATTTTTGAGTCAATGAATTCTGTTTCGACGCTGCAGATTTCTATTGTGTTGTTGTCTGGTTTTACATTTTCCTTATGTAGTTTTTTAAATACAGTAAAAACTGTAATTGCTGTTACTATCAGAGATGTAAAAATAAATATGATTTTTTTCATTTTGCCTCCGTCAAAAATTCAAGTTTTTTCTGTAAAAGTAAAATGGAAATTTCTTCTTTAACAAGGTCCTGTCTGTATTTTGAAAGTTCAAGTTTTTCTTTTAAGTAATCGGATGTTCTCATAAGCCCTGCGTTTACCTGATATTCGCTTATGAGGATTTTTTCTTCGCGTATTTCTATTGCTTCTTTTATAAGCTGAATATATTTTAAAGACGAGTCGTGTTCATCGATTAAATTCTTAACTGACTGCTTTAAATTTCTTATAGTTTCATTGCAGCTGGTTTTTGCCTGAGCAAGCGAGATTTTAGAAAGTTTCCTGGATGTAAAATAACCCGGCTGCATATTTAAGGCTGTAGAGATCGAATTCTGTAAGCCCGAAAGTTTTTTCTGATTAATCCTATATCCGTTTGAAAAAGATGAAGGTAAAAATGGAATGTCAGAAAAAGAAAATATAAGATTTACCGAATAGTCTGGCTGTGTAAGCGGGTATGCAATTCCAGAAAATGAAACGCCGGCTTTTAATGAAACCGACGGCAGATAGAATTGATTAAGAATTTTTGTTTGTTTTGAAATATATTCAATAGAAGAAAACTGTTTTTTTAATTCTATGTTGTTTTTGAGTATCAGGGCGATAAAATCTTCTGTTTTTTCTGCATATGGTTTTTGAATAAAATTTATGTTTTCATTTTTATCTTCTATTATTAGTTCTGCATCTAAGCTGATATTTAAAAGAGATTTAAGATCAGAAAGAATTATATTTTTTTCATGGATTGAATCATCAAGATCTTTTTGAAGTTCTTTGCAGGAAAGGATGTATTCAAGGTATGAAGATTTTAATTCAAGACCTTCGTTGTATTTATACTCTATTACAGCCAGCTCTTTTTCTGTATTTTCAAGAAGGGCTTTTTTTAGTTCAATTAATCTGCACTGAAGTATATACGAATAGTATTTTTCAAGAACGTTAAGCCTGAATTCATTAAATTTATCAAGCATTTCGTAATAGGAAATCAATGCATTGTATTTATCATTCGTGTATTTTAGACGACTTTTACCGTTATCAAAAAGTTTCTGCTCGACAGAAAAACTTATCTGCTTTGTTCTTGTGTCTGCAGAATATTTCTGGATATTATCGTATTCGTTCCAGGAAGTTTCAAACTGCGGGAGAAATGATTCAAAAGAAAGTTTTGCCATTTTCATATTTGTAAGTGCAAATAATTTTAATTCGTTTAGTGAATCAGAATTTGAAATTCCAAAGTTTACTGCATCTTCTACACTTGTAAATTTAATCTGAGCGTAAATATTTCCTGTTAAAAGAAGAAACGTATAAAAGATAAAAGCCTTTTTCATTGTCTTTCCTGCTTTAACCGCTTATAAGAGTTGTGATGTCATCAAAAATTTTATTTATGTGCCTGTTTTGATTTGTGCTTGATAAAATCGATTCACCTGATTTTGTATAAAAACAGTTTTCATAAACAATGTTCTGCATCGAATCTGTTATTGAAGAATAAATAAAAATAGAATTCTTGCTGTCAAAAGATTCTGTAAATGAGCGTTCAATAATTTTTATGTTAAAGAACAACTCTCCATCTTTTTCATTATTTTCTTTTTTTATCAATGCTGAATTTAACGTATGAAGCTTTGTCCCGATTGCATTGTAAATCTGGTTTTCAAGTTCTGTGTCTGATACATGATTTATCGTTACATGAACTGTTCCCGGAAGAATTTTTGACCGGTTAAGTAAGTCTGCATCATAGAATGCGATGTCCTGTTTTGTAGAATTGCATCCATGAAAGAAAATCGTAAATGCCGTAAAGCATAAAATAAAAGGGTAATGTTTCTTCATAATTTCTCCTTTTTTTGTAAAAAATTATTTATTAAGGCTCTGTGCCTTTGCATAGTAAAGTGCGCTTTTATCAGAAAGTCCCAGTTCAAGCCATGTTCTTGCAAGATCAAGATACACGGCCGAAGATTCTTTTAGATACATGTCTGCCCTGTTAAGACAGAAAAAATATGTTTCAAAATCGCCACTGCTTTTTGAAAGCTGAGCTTTCCAGTAATACACCCGCCAGTCAGAACTGTTCTCTTTAAGCAGATTCTGCACAAGTTCAGATGCCTGTTCTTTTTTTTCACCGAATATATATGTCCTTAAAAGCCAGAGCTTAAAATCAACGTTTGCTTTCTGTTTTGAAGTTAACCACAAAAATTCTGTTTCTGCGTTCATATAGTCTTTTTCAAAAAACAGGATTTTCCCTTTAAGGAAACGGGACTTTAAATAATATCTGTCGCATTTTAGTGATTTTTCGAGCATATCAAGTGCGTTTTTAAAATCCTTTGCATTGTAAGCTTTAGCTGCGCTTAAGTAGAATTTTTCGGCCTGGTCTGTTTTTCTGCAGCCTGCAAGACAAAGCGTTGTAAGGAAAAGCAGGATAATTTTTTTCATATGTACCTCTAAAAAAATGGAACGCAAGACTTTTTAAAGCCTTGCGTTCCCAGGAGATGTTTATGTTTAATCGAAAGACATATATAAGGTATTTTTTTTTGAAATTTCTTTTACCAAAAAAATAAATTTTTTTAGATTTTATTCAGCATGATACAATAATATTGTATAGTAAGTTGTTCTTTGTGAGACCTGTCCCGGTTCTAATTTACCTTTTTATTTTTATCTGATACAATTATTTTTTAAGAGGTAAACATGCTTTATTATCTTGGTGAACTTTTATCTGACAAATTTGGACCAGCGCGTCTTTTACAATCATATACGGTTTTGATAACGATAGCCCTTTATCTGGGTTTTATTGCTACAAAAATTCTTGTTCCAAAATTCTATAAATATCTTCCGCATGACAGGGGACGCGAATTTACAGAACATGCAGCTGACGCAAAAGGAAAACCTACCGGAGCCGGTGTTGTATTTATTACGATTTTTGTAATCATATGTTTTTTGTGTGTTCCGCTTTCGTTTTGTCAGGCAATCATCCTTCTTCTTACATGGCTTTCGATGCTCACAGGTTTTCTTGATGACAGAAGTGTAAAAAGCTGGGGTGAATATTTAAAAGGATTTCTTGATCTTGTAATCTGCGCTGCAGCTTCGGTATGTCTTTATATTTTTATTTCTAAAATTTCTGTTGATGGAAAAGTTTATTTCTGGCTTCCTTTTTTGACTCATCAGGTAGAAGTTCCGATGTGGCTTTATATCATTGTCGGAACAGTTCTTTTATGGGCATCAATCAATACGACAAACTGTACCGATGGTGTTGATGGTCTTTCGAGCATGCTAATTCTCGTAGCACTCATAACTTTAGGATGTATCTTTTATTTTGTTCTCGGTCACAAGGATCTTGCGGCATATCTTCTTGTTCCGCATTTACCTTCTGGAGCAAACTGGGGCGTTCTTTCGTTTGCGATGGCAGGAACCCTTATGGGTTATCTGTGGCACAATGCTTTCCCGAGCAACGTAATGATGGGAGATGCAGGAAGCCGTGCGTTAGGATTTTTTATCGGCGCATGTGTAATGGTAACAGGAAATCCTTTTTTAATCCTTGCAGTTTCTTCTATCATTCTTGTTAATGGCGGAATGGGATTAATAAAGGTTGCGCTTTTGAGATTCTTTAAGATAAGCATATTTAAGGACATAAGATTTCCGCTTCATGATCACATGAGAAAAAAACGCGGCTGGTCTGCAACACAGGTTGTAATTAAATTCTTAATCATGCAGCTTTTGTTTACAGTCGCATTTGTCGGAATGTTCTTTAAAGTAAGATAAAATAAATTAATAAAGGAAAAAAAATATGGCTTTAGAATGTGGTATCGTAGGATTACCGAATGTCGGTAAATCAACAATTTTTTCTGCATTAACTGCAGCTCCTGCACAGGCAGAAAATTTTCCGTTCTGTACAATTGATCCTAATATCGGAATCGTAGATCTTCCTGATGAACGACTCGATTTTATTGCGAGTGTTTTTCAGCCTAAAAAGAAAACTCCTGCAACAGTAAAGTTTGTTGATATCGCAGGTCTTATTAAAGGTGCTTCACAGGGAGAAGGGCTTGGAAATCAGTTTCTTGCAAATATCCGTGAGTGCTCTGTAATTGCACACGTTGTCCGCTGTTTTGATAATCCTGACATCATGCATGTTCGTGATGATGCAAAAGTAGAAGCAGGAATTGACCCGGAAAGTGACATTCTTACAATCAATATGGAACTTGCACTTGCTGATCTTGAAACAATCAGAAAGAGACAGGAAAAGGTTACTAAATCAATCCGTGCTCTCGGAAAAGAAGAAGAGAAGAAACTTAAATCATGGACGACTGCAGTAGAAAAAATAAAACCTCTTCTAGAAGACGGTAAGGGTGCTCGACTTGCAGATTTAACAGACGATGAAAAAATTGCAGTAAAGGACATGTTCCTTTTGACTATGAAACCTCTTCTTTATGTATGCAATATCGACGAAGATACAATCGAAAAAGGTACAAACGAATATGTAGAAGTTGTAAAGAAAATTGCAGCATCAGAAAATTCTGAAGTTGTAGTAATCTGCGGTAAGTTTGAATCTGATCTTTCTGATATTAAAGATGAAGCAGAACGCAAAGAGTTTATGGATTCTGTTGGTCTTACAGAATCTGGTCTTAATGTTCTTGCACGCAAAACTTACAATCTCATGGGACTTGCAACATTCTTTACAGGCGGTCAGGATGAATGCCGTGCGTGGACGATTCATGCAGGGGATAAAGCTCCTCAGGCAGCCGGTGTAATCCATACAGACTTTGAAAAAGGCTTTATCAAAGCAGAAGCATACACGATTGACGACCTTAAAACATACGGAACAGAAGCAAAAATCAAGGAAGCCGGAAAGTATCGCATTGAAGGAAAAGACTATGTAGTTCAGGACGGAGATGTGCTTTTCTTTAAATTTAACGTCTAAACTGAATAAAATTTAGTTTTTTGAGAATATTTTTTACAAAAAAAAGTATAAGTAGGGTAGAGAAATTGTAAAAACTGTATTTGGCAAAAAAGTGCAGTTTTTCTGGAGGTAATTTTGAAACCTAAACTTATACTTTTTTTTATTCCTGCACTGCTTATTTCATGCTCGCAGGGTGTTAAAAATAATTGTCTTACAGTTACAAACTGGAATGTGCAGACATTTTTCGATGCAAACGATGACGGTATTGAATATGAGAGCTTTTGTGCAAGATCGTCAAAATGGAGTCTTGAGTCTTATAAAAGCAGACTCAAAAAACTCTGCGATGTAATCGAAAAAACAGATTCCGACATTTTCATAATGGAAGAAATCGAAAATGAAAAAATCATTTTTGATATTTCAAACGCTTTAAGCCATAACGTCTGGTTTAAAGATAAGCGTTACGGATATGCCGCGTTCTGCAAAGAAGATAGCTCAAGCATAGGGTGTGCGGTTTTATCAAGGTACGAAATAAAGGACATAAAGCTTCACAGCCTTGATGTAAGGACAGAAGCTTCGGATTCTCCTTCTATGCGTCCGGTTATGGAACTGACTGTCTGTGTCGGAAAAGATTTAAAAACACCCCCCTTTTGTATTTTTGTAAATCACTGGAAGTCAAAATCAGGCGGCGAAGAAAAAAGCGAGATGTGGCGTCTCTGGCAGGAAAGCGTTCTTGCTTCAAGAATGTCGTCTGCGTCTTCGTATCAAGAAAGAAAAGTTTCGGGTGACAGTTTAAGCCGTGTCGTATTTGCAGCCGGCGACTTTAATAAAGACATAAATGATTTTTTGCGTGATAAAAATGGTAGGCTGTATTTTAGTTTTCTTGAAAAAGAAAAGAATAAAGGAATAGAAATTTATTCTCCTTGGGATGATTATAATTATTCGTATTCAGATGATTTGGTTTCTGCTGTCCAGAATTCTGATTATGGAACATATTATTTTAGAGGAAAGTGGGAAAAAATCGATCACTTCTTTTTTACAGATTCGCACGTTGTAAAAGATTTTAAAATAATTGATTACCCGGAACTTTTAAAAGATGACAGAAGCCCCCTGCGTTATGAAGTTTACAGTAACAGGGGATACTCTGATCATCTTCCGATAACATGCACAATCAGTTATCAAGAAGAGTAATTTCTACACGGCGGTTTTTGCTTCTTCCTTCTTCTGTGTTGTTCGAAGCAATAGGTTCCTGACCGCCTTTACCCTGTGTAAAGATATGATATTTATCCTTTACACCGATTGAAATAAGATAGTCTGCAACAGAAGAAGCACGCTTTTCGCTCAACTCCTGGCGGCTTTCAAAAGTTCCGCGAAGAGCTGTGTGTCCTGTTACAAGAAGATCGTTATCGGGATACTCTTTTAAAATCTGCGCAAGTTTTTTAAGTTTCTGTTTTTCTGATTCGCGAAGAATATCAGAGTCTGCCTCGAACTGAATGTTTTCAATCGAAATTGTAAGACCTTTTTCTCCTGCCTTTACATTAACGTTTTCTACACCAAGATCAGAAATCTTTTTTTCGATACTTTCAACATTTTCTTTTGTTGCAGTTCTGTTGAACTCTGTAACTTCTGCGTGAGCCTGCCCTGTAAACACAAGAACGTTTCCGAGATTAGTTTCGATTATGATTTTAAAAGTTTCTTTATAGCTGTCAATCGTTCCTTTATCGTTATCCCAGAAAATAATCTGGCTTGAAAAACCTTTTGTTGTCTCAGGATTTTCATCCATCGAATTCATGTTCTTTGATTTTAAAGTAAATTCAAGCTCGTAATAAACCTGAATCATATCTAATCTTTTTTTATCCTGTTCAACTACGCCAAGATATTTGTAATGAGCAGTAAACGGAACTTTGTACGGCGTCTTAAGATCAAATGCGCGTCTTAAATCGTGCGCTTCATGTCCGTCGTAAGTCCATTCTTCGCCTACACTTACCGACTTGTCTGGGAAAACCGGAACATCGCGAACAACCGGCATAAAATAACTTTCGTCGATTGTATAAACGCCAAAACGGTCGCGTGAAAATTCACTCAGATATTCTTCGCCAAAATTAAAAGTCTGTTTATCAGCAGTTCCGACAAGAACAGATTTTTCTGACGTCATGAATTTTCCGGAATGCACTGCAGTTTTTTCTGCTTCATTTACAGAAGTAATTTTTACGCTCACACGGTTTAAGATTTCTGCCTTGTGATGAAGATATCCGTTTATGTAAACGTCCTCGTTTACGGTAGAAAGAATTCTGTAAGAGTCATCTTTTTTGTATTTATATTCAAAATGCTTTGGACCTTCGTCCACTGGTTTAAGGTTCTGACTATATGCTGAATTTAATGCAAAAACCAGAGTCAATGCTAATAAAACGGATTTTCGGTACATAAAATTTCTCCTGTTTAAGGGCATTTTTGCCTTTTTTCTACTATATTATCGGAATTTAAACATTCAACTTTGAGTGTAAGTTACGCAAATTCAGGCTTTGTGCGGGGCGATGACAAAGATGGATTTTTGCTATACAATTCAGACTATAGAAAAAGCAGGATTCCTGCCTCAGATAAAGCAGTAAACAGAATGAAAAAAGAAACCTTTTTAAAAATCGTAAAACTGACAATGCCGGTTTTTTTCGGATATATTGCAATCGGAATTCCTTTCGGGATTATGCTCGTTAAGGCAGGTTATCCGTGGTGGCTTGCGCCGGTTATGAGTCTTACAATGTATGCCGGAGCAGGACAGTTCATTGCCGTAGGACTTTTTGCAAAGGGCGTGTCTCTTTCTGAAATCGCGATAGCAGAGCTTATGGTAAATATACGCCATATTGTTTATGGTCTTTCTTTAATAAAAAAATTTAAAGATACAGGAAAATGGAAGCCGTATCTTGTTTTTGCGCTTACTGATGAAACATATGCGCTTTTGACAGTGACTGACCTTCCGAAAGACGAAAATCCCGGCCGCTTTTATGGAACAATTGCTCTTTTAAATCAGAGTTACTGGATTGCAGGTTCTCTTATCGGAGCTGTTGCAGGCTCTGTCATTCCGTTTGATTTTGCGGGAGTAGATTTCGCACTTACTGCTTTATTTGCTGTTCTTCTTATTGAACAGATTAAAAAGTCAAAAGATTTTGTTCCGCCTGTAATAGGAATTGCAGCAACGATTCTCTGTATCGCGTTAAGAAATCTTAATGTGATTTCTAATGACAATATTCTTCTTATTGCACTGTGTACAGGAATTGTATGTCTTAGCTTTGCAAAAGCTAAAAAACAGGTTTGTGAAGAAGAAGGTGAAGAGAAAGCTGTGGCAGCCGAAGGAGGACAGAAATGAAACTTTCTCTTTTAATGGCACTCATCGGAACATTAATAAGCGCGCTTATTCTTTTTTCTCTAAGGGCTTTCCCGTTCGTACTTTTTTCAAAACGCAAACCGCCGAAAATTATCAGTTTTATCGAAAAATATATTCCGCCGATGGTAATGGCTGTTTTAGTAATTTACTGTTTTAAAGATGTAAATTTTATGGGAAGTCCGTTCGGAATCCCCGAAGTAGCCGCTCTGGCGTTTACAGTGGTTGTTTATCTTATTAAGAGCAATCCGATGATAAGTATTTTTGGCGGAACGATACTGTTTATGATATTAAGCAGAGTTATGTAAAAACTATTGACACAAAATACTCATTTCTATATATTAATACTACACATTCCCCGATTGTGTAATGGTAGCACTTCAGATTCTGGTTCTGACTGTGGGGGTTCGAATCCTCCTTGGGGAACTAAAGGTTGCCAGACGGCAACCTTTTTTGTTTTCTGGTCCCTTCGTCTATCGGCTAGGACGTGACCCTCTCAAGGTCGAAAGACGGGTTCAACTCCCGTAGGGACCGTTAAAATTAACGAAGCTATTTTGTAAGACTTGTCCAGCTGTCTGATGCGTAAAGAGCATACAGATAGATTTTACCGTCTTTTTCGTAGTAAGAAGCTTTGTATGCCGATACAATATCCTTAAAAGTCGTCTGACGCTGGCATTCGTCATAGAATCTTGTATTTTCATCCATCTGACAGTCAATAAATTTCTTGTTAAGGGAAAGTTTAATCTGACATATAGATTTATCTTCCTTCTTTAACCACATGCCGGAAATCTCAACTTCTTTAAGATCATCCGGAACATAACGGTCAGCGTCAAATTTTGTTCCTTCTGGAAGAACTCTTAATTCGATTATACCCTCAAGTCCAGTGTCATTGTATTTTTTTACAAGATAACGGCAGTACTGTCCGGTCTGTAATCTTTCATGAGCAATCTTTTTACCGTCTTCCCTATATGCAATACATCTTGAACCGCCGCATTTTGGCTCAAAGTTTTTGTATTTTCCATCCTTTCTTGCAATTGTTATTGATTCAATAGAGGTTTTTTTGATGTAGCCGTAGTTTTCTGTTATTGTATAGTCAAATTTGAATGAATCAGTATCATTCCATCCGTCCCATTCTTCTTCTGAATCATCCGAACCCCAGCCATCGTCATCTGTGCGTGCTGTTTTTGCCGAAGCAGATTTGCCGCCGATTGTTTTTGTCTTAAAATCATACTGATTTGGAAGTATCTAAATATCAAGGACCATATCCTGATAGGTTCCTTCCTTCAAGACAATTCTGATTTTCTTGGCATCTGCAAGAGCCTTGTATTGTTTGATTACTTCGATATTGTTTTCATTATAAACTTTCGGGGCCGGACAGTAATATTCAACTACGTTTTTTGAACCGTAAGGAATCATGGTAAGTTTTGTTTCCCAGTATCTTTGATAAGTTCCTTCAACAATTTTAGTTTTGATTCCCTTACCGCGGTAATATTCAGGTGCTTTTAAGCCCGGTTTCATAACATAGAACTCTGAAATTTCATTGTTATCATTATATTTGATAAGAACATTAATATTCTCTTTTATAATCTTTTGATAATCCGGTCTTTTGATAGGTTCATCGTCAGAATTATAAAATTTTGTGTCTGAACTGACTGTAAAATCAACCGCATTGTTTAAAGCTAAAGGTCTGATGCTTAAGTGAGTTTCGTCAATGTAACCGCGTACCAGGGCAAAAGACGAGTGTTCTTCTGCAAAAGATAAAACTCCAAGAAGTGTAATGATTAAGAAAGCTAAAAGTGATTTAAACTTTTTCATTAAAAAATTCCTCCGTATTTTATCATGATACAATGCAAAAGTTGAATTTTCAAGGAAAAAAGCGGAACAGAAGCCGTAAAAACGCCTTATCTTGACTAAGCGCCTGATTTTCTGTAACATTGAGAAAAATACGGGCCATACCTCCAAGTGTTCGGTTTGGCTCAAAGAAATTATTAACTTGTATTTTTTCGAAACTGAAAAGTTTCTCAAAAATACGGGCCATTAGCTCAGCGGTTAGAGCAGAGGACTCATAATCCTTTGGTCC
>CAJORB010000002.1:0-55692 GCA_905236565.1 uncultured Treponema sp.
ATAAATCTTTTCTCTGATGTCGGCGAAAAAGTAAACCTCTTTGATCCGACCTTCCTTGAAAATATCTCAAAGATGAAAGAGAAAAACCTCGCCGTAGAAATGCTCAAGAAGTTGATTGATGAACAGGTAAAAGTTTACAAACGTACAAACCTTGTAAAATCAGAAGCATTCAGCGAACTCATTCAGCAGACACTTAATCGTTACCTTAACGGAATGCTTACTAACGAAGAAGTTATTCAAGAACTTTTGAAACTTGCAAAAGAAATGCTCCACGCCAGCGAAGAAGGAAACAAGCTTGGTTTAACTGACGAAGAACTTGCTTTCTATGACGCGCTCACAAAACCGGAAGCTGTAAAAGATTTTTATACCGATGAAGAACTTGTTGCCCTTACTCGGGAACTGACTGAAACCCTGCGTAAAAACAAGACAATCGACTGGCAGAAAAAAGAATCAGCTCGCGCCAAAATGCGCATGATTGTTAAGAAGCTACTGAAAAAATACAAATATCCTCCAGAGGGTCAGGAAGACGCATTAAAGACTGTTATCAGCCAGTGCGAACTTTGGACGGACAATATGGAAGATTATGAATCGACAAAAGAAAATTCTTTTGTTCAGTATATGCCGGAAAATAATTCTGGAATCTTTATGGCTGCAGATAAAGTTCCGGAATATGAGAAATAATCCCCCCGCTTGCAAAACAATTTAAAATACACCATAATCAAATATGGAAAACATATCTTTAATCCTTTCGGACTTAGACGGAACTCTCTTCCGCAATGACAAATCAATTTCAGATTTTACAAAACAGATGATTGCGCGTGCTCAAGCTTCTGGTATTCTTTTTGGCATTTCGACTGCGCGTGCAAGTGTTAATGCTGTAAAATTTCTTGACGGTATCAAGCCTGATGTTTTTATTTCAAACGGCGGTGGGCTTGTTATGTGTGGTTCAAAAAAGATTTACAGCTGCGAGTTTACGCCAGAGGAGACGCGCTCTCTTATTGATGCGGCGTTTGAGTTTTGCGGCGCGCCGGATGCTGGTTTTAACAACGTGCCGGGTGATGGTCTTAACAACGCGCCGGGTGCTGGGCTAAATAACGATGCCGGGTCGCGCGATTGCACTTCTTTAAATACTGATGGTCTTAACAACTATGTCACAATTTCCATCGACAACGAAAAGGGGCTTTACTGTAATTCAACTAAAGAGCTTGGTGATAAGTTCTGGACTTTTACAGATTTTAAGGACTTTAACGGAACCTGCATGAAGATGTGCATCGAAACTCAGGACAGAGAAAAAGTTGCAAAGGTTGCGTCTGTAATCGGTGAGGACAATGTTGAGTATCTGCCGTTTTCTGATATTCCGTGGTACAAGTTAAGTAAGCGCGGTGCAACAAAAGAAAAGGCGATCGAGGCGCTGTGCAAAAGCCTTAACATTTCTCCCAAAAACATTGCTGCGTTCGGCGACGACTTTAACGATATCGGTATGCTTACTTTATGCGGAACTGGAGTAGCAATGAGCAATGCAATCAAAGAAGTAAAGGATGCTGCAAACGAAGTTTGTCTTTCTAACGAAGAAGACGGCGTTGCGCATTGGATTGAGAAATTGCTCGAGTCGCGCGTGTAGGTAATTTGCAGCGTGATGGCAAAATGTTCGCGTGCAGGTTAAAAAAATCCTCATTGTCGACCGTTAATCTTTGTGTTATATTTTTATTATGAATGAAACAAATGCTAATTTAAAAAAAGGTCTCGTTATGGCTGGCGGTGCCATGCGTGGAATGTTTACCGCAGGCGTTCTTGATGTATTCATGGAAAACTCAATCGAATTTGACGGAGCAGTCGGAGTTTCTGCCGGAGCAACATTCGGATGCAACATTAAATCAAAACAGATTGGACGCGCAATCCGCTACAACAAAAGATTTTCACGCGACTGGAGATACTGTTCCCTTCGCTCACTTTTTTTGACAGGCGATTTATATGGAGCAGAATTCTGCTACGAAAAAATCCCGAATGAACTTGATATTTTAGATCTCGAAACTTATCGCAAAAATCCGATGGAATTTTACTGCGTCGCATCTGACTGCGTAACAGGAAAACCGTTTTATAAAAAACTCGAAACCTGTGATAAAAACGATCTTACATGGATGAGGGCAAGCGCATCGATGCCGCTTGCAAGTACGGTCGTAGATGTCGATGGCTACAAACTTCTCGATGGCGGAATGACAGATCCGATTCCGCTTGAGTTTTTCGAAAGCAAAGGCTACAACCGAAACGTCGTAATCCTTACTCAGCCAAGAAGCTACAGAAGAAAAACTACAGCCCTCATGCCGCTTATGAAAATTGCGCTCAGAAAATATCCAGAAATCATCAAGGCAATGCAAAACCAGGCACAAGTCTACAACAGCGAAGCCGACCAGATATTCCGCAGGGCCGACCAGGGCGAAGTCTATGTCATCTGCCCCGAATACTCACTCCAGATATGCCGCATCGAGCGCAATCCCGCACGCCTCGACGAAGTCTACGAAATGGGCCGCATAATCGCCTCTTCAAAGCTCAACGAAGTCCGCGACTTTCTTAGCGCAAGGTAATTTTTTTGTGTTTCTATTGACAGAAATATTTTTTAATGTTATTATCTGTAGTAACAAGAGACGGAAAGATTCGCCGGCCACGACTCTACCGTGATTCTTAACATAGAATCGCGCGTAATTAAGCGCATTCAACAAAAGGAGCACAAAATGGAAAAACGTGTATTAAACGAAACAGAAAAAAGCGGAATCAGCCTCCAGGATCTTCTCCTTACAGCTGTACTCCTTGCTGCGGGTGCCGTACTTAAATTCTTTGCTGGCACATTCATCAATTTCTTCGGAATGAAGCCAAACTTCATTATCGCAATGTACTGTATGGCAATTGTTCTTATCAGACCAAAAGTTTATTACAGCATCATTATCGGACTTCTTGCAGGCGCAATCTGCCAGTTCTTCCCGGGAACACCATACCTTAACTTTGCATCAGAGTTTGCAGGCGCACTTGCGATGGGACTTTTTATTTTTATTCCGGCTGCAACAAAAGGAGCAAAAATCGTTCGCGATGTAATCAGCACTTTTGTAAGTACAGTAATTTCGGGCGGACTTTATGTAGTTTTACTTTTTGTATTCATCAAGTCTGATCCTTCTGCAATGGCAGCTTATGTTCCAATCGTTTTGGGAACAGCAACATTAAATGCAGTCATCGTTGGTGCACTTTATGTTCCATTGATGAAAGTATTAAAGAAAGAAATCTAACTGAATTTACTCCAGGATAAAACAATGATTGAAATACAGGAACTTACTTTTAAGTACGCAGGCGCAAAAGAAAACGCACTCAACAACATTACACTTAAAATCGAAAAAGGCGACTTTGTCGGTATCATCGGAGAATCCGGTGCTGGAAAAACAACGCTCTGCAACTGCATGAACGCTCTTATTCCGCACCATTATCGCGGTGACTATTACGGAAGTGTAAAGGTTGACGGCACAGACACTTTTGACACAAACACAAGTACGCTCGCGCTTAAAGTAGGTTCTGTATTTCAGGATATCGAAAGCCAGCTTGTAACTTCATTTATAGAAGAAGAAATTCTTTTTGGGCTGGAAAACTTTGGAGTTCCGCAGAACGAAATCGAAAACCGCATTACTTCTGCGCTCGACTCTTTGGGAATTACAGAACTTCGTCACCGCGAACTTTCTTCGCTCAGTGGCGGTCAGAAACAGAAAGTTGTTATTGCGGCTATTCTCGCAATCGAACCGGACATTTTAATTTTAGACGAACCTACAGGCGAGCTCGATCCGGCTTCGTCAGTACAGATATTCAGCCTGCTAAAAAAATTAAACGAAGAAAAAGGAATTACAGTCGTAATCGCAGAACAGAAAATCATGCTTTTGTGTGAGTATGTAAAAAAACTTATCGTACTCGAAAAAGGAAACTGCGTTCATTACGGCGAAATAAGAAGCACGCTCACTCATCAAAAAGAAATGGAAGAAGCAGGAATCAATTGCCCGCGTGTTTTAACTCTTACAGGCGAAATGATGAAACAAAATTTAATTCCGTCTTCATTTTCAAAAGAAGACAGGATTTGTCTTGATGCAAAAGAAGCAGCATCGTTTATAAAAAAGTGTATTTAAAAAGGTTAGAGATAGTTTAGAGGAAGCAAAATGAGTGATACAGTTTTAGAGTTTAAGAACGTAAATTTTTCATATAACGAAACTGCAAACGTAAAAGATTTAAATGTAGAAATAAAAAAAGGTTCATTTACCGCGCTCACTGGTTCAAATGGTGCAGGTAAATCTACTTTTTCTAAATTATGTAACGGACTTTTAAAACCTTCAAGTGGAGACGTTTTTGTTCTTGGCGAAAATACAAAAAATAAAAAAGTAAGTGATCTTGCAAAGCACATCGGATTTCTTTTTCAAAATCCAGACAGACAGATCTGCTGTGCAACTGTTAAAGAAGAAATTGCATTCAGTTTAAAAAATAACGGCATACCTCAAAAAGAAATTGACGAGCGCGTCGAAAAAACAATAAAAGAATTTAATTTTAATCCGGAAAAAGAACCGTTTAACATGAGCCGCGGTCAGAGACAAAGGCTTTGTCTTGCCTGCCTTATCGCATTAAATCCAGAGATTCTTATTCTTGATGAGCCTACAACCGGTCTTGATTACCGTGAATGTATGGAAGTAATGTCAAAGATTCAGAACCTTAACGAAAACGGAACTACTGTAATTATGGTCTGCCATGATATGGAAGTTGTTCTTGATTTTGCAAAAGAAGTTTTTGTAATGAACCGCGGCGAGATTGTTGCGACGGGAAAGACGCGCGAGATTTTGGGCAATAAAGAGATTCTGGGTAAAGCAAGACTTCTTCCGCCGCAGATTGCAGAAGTTGCAATGCTTCTCGATTATAAAGATATTTTTACTGTAGACGAAATGATTGAAAAGATTAAATCGGTTAAATCCGGCAAGGGGACAAAATAATGAAAGGTTTTTTAGATTATCTTAATGGAAATTCTGTATTTCACAAAATGCATCCGCTTGTAAAAATTCTTGCATCGATTTTAATTTGTGCAGCTTCGTTCTGTTCTTCAAATTATTATTTTTTAATTGGTGTTATTGTTTTTAATGTTTTGATGGCAGCTGTCGGCAACGGAAGAAAAGAAAACAACGGTCTTTTGCTTCGTACATTAGGAATTTTAAAAGGACTTTTTAAAATGTCTGTATTCCTTTTTCTTCTTCAGATTCTTGCAATACGTACTGGAAATCCTGATTTTACAATCGCAAATTTTTCTATAACTGATGTTGCAATACAGAAAGGACTTCTTCTTGTCCTTCGTCTTATGGGCGCAACGCTTCCTTTATCAATTTTAATTTCTGTAACAAACCTCAACGATTTATCAAATACACTTGTGTCTGTTTTACATATTCCGTATAAATACGCATTTACATTTACGAGTGCAATAAGATTTATTCCTGTATTTTCTTTAGAGATGAGTGGAATCATCGAATCGCAGAAAGCACGCGGCGTTGATTTTGAAATTAAAAATCCGTTTAAGAAATTTGGAATGATTCTTCCGTTGTGCTTTCCGCTTTTGATTTCTTCTGTTCGTAAAATTGAATCAACTGCAACGGCGGCAGAGCTTCGCGGTTTCTATTTACGTTCGGTAAAAAGCTGCAGCAAGTCTTATAAAATTCATCTTAGAGACATAATTTTTATTTTAATCTCTGGACTTATTCTTGCGCTTTCAATTTACCTGGCTTAAACAGTAAACTGCGCCATCTGACCGTCAATCTCGTTGATAGAATCCTTGAGTTTTGACGAAACAGTAGAAAGCTCCGTACTTGTAGAGTTGATTCTTTCTGCACCGACTGCCATTTCGTCCATACTTGTCTTAATCGAGTTACTAGAACTCTGGAGTCCGTTGATGTTCTGCAGAATAAGTCTGTTTCCTTCTGTCATTTTCTGTGCGGCAGAAGTTACTCTGTTTGTACTGTCGTTCATTGTATGGAGAGTTTCCATAACCTGTTTAGAACCTTCGTTCTGATCTTCCATCGCAATCTTAATCTGCTTTACAACCTGGTTTGTACGGATAATTTCGTCAGACACCGCGTTAAATGAACGGCTCGATTCCTGTGATGCAGATACAACCTGGATAATCGAAGACTGAATGTTTTTAAGCTGTTCACCGATTTTCTTTGACTGTACAGAAGATGTTTCAGAAAGTTTACGGATTTCGTCTGCAACAACTGCAAAACCTTTACCTGCTTCTCCGGCGTGCGCAGCTTCGATTGCGGCGTTCATGGCAAGAAGGTTTGTCTGGCTTGCAATGCTTGCGATTGCCGTATTTGCTTCCTGAAGCATTTTAGATTTCTCTTCAATCTGAACAATTTTTTCGTTTACTGCTTTCTGTTTTTCCTGACCGCTTTGTGCTTCTTTTTCAAGCGATGTAAACGAAGAAGCCATTGTGTCTACAGAAGTATTTACACTTCTGATGTTTTCTACCATTTCTTCTACGGCACTTGATGCACTTGTAACACCATCTGTCTGAGTTTTAATCATCTGTTCAAGACTTTCGATGTTTCCAGAAATCTCTCCTACGGCACCTGCAGTTACATTTACATTGCTTGTCTGCTGTTCAATCTGTGAGTGTACATTGTTTATATTTGCTATGATTTCTGAGATTGCACTTGCAGTATTGTCCATAGAAAGCGTCATGTCGTTTCCGACAGAAGTAAGCTTCTTTTCTGACTGCTTTACAGTTCCGATTATATCCTGGAACTTAATGATAAAATTATTTACTTCGTTTACGAGCTCTTCAAATACTTTAAATACCGTGTGGCCTCTTACTGCAACACGCTTTGTAAGGTCGGCATTTCCACTCGAGAGTTCTGCAACAGCATTCTTTAAAACCGTAACCTGACTTATGATGCTTACGATTGCAACGATAAGGACGATGATGATAAATATGATTACAACCGACACTACAAAAGGAATAATCGCGTGTTTAATTTCTTCCTGCTTTGTATAAGGTCTGTATAAAACCATGTGCCAGTTTACTAGAGTCATCGGTGCTAAAAGATATTCACCGCCGCGTGTTTTCTGGAAAGTAATTTCTGTAGGTTTTGCATCTACAGTTTTTAAATAAGGGAATACATCAAAAATGCTGAGTTTTTCTTTTATAATAGAAGAATCGAGTGCGCCGGTTACTTCGTCTTTGTCATTGTAAAGATACATCGTAATTTTTTTATTCAGTCCGTCATACATCGAATCTACAAAGTACTGAATCGGAACACCTGTACCTGCAATTCCAATCGGTGTTCCTTTTTCATCACGAACAACTGCGTTAACCCAGAGCATCGTCATGTTTAATGCTTCGTTGTAGTTTATGTTAAAGTTGTATTCTTCTGTTTCATAAAGTGTCATGTTGTACCAGTATTCAGCCGGGTTGGAAGGGTCAACATCATATGCATATTTCATGTCACTCCAGAATCTGTGATCAGAATCACTTATCCAGAAAATTGATTTACTTAAAAACGAATTTTTAAAAGCTTCGAAGTTTTCGAAAGCTTCTTTTTTCATTTCTGGGTCGGTTGGATCAATAAGATGTTTTACGATAGAAGGGGTTTTTACCATCTGCCTTACGAGAGTAAGCTGTTCGTTCATGCTCGAAACAAATTCCTGAGTCCTCAACTGCGAGTTAAGGTTCATTTCTTTTCTGGCTTCTGAAGTAAATGTAGATCTTGCAAGTGTTTTTACAAGAAGAAGGTCTGCGGCTGCAATAACAACAGCAGCAAGTATGGTCAATAAAACTTTTGAGCTTTTGCGCATAAAATCTCTCCTGAATTATTTATATAAGCTGAATCATTCTAAACATAGAAACACGACCTATATTTTATCATAATTCAGGAGGATGAGCAAATTTTTTCTATTTTCTCTAATTTATAGGCTCAATCTGAACTCTTGTAAGACCTACATCCATTCCGTAGAGCTTTTTTAACTCCTTTTTAGCCTGGTCATAAGTGTCATCTACAGAAATGTCCGTTACCTCAAAGTCGTCGCCTTCAACCGTAAAGTCAAAATCGCCGACATAAATGTATTTTGCATTCTTTGGAATACTTGCCTTAAAGTAAAACGGAAGATTAATTACAAAAGAATTGCTTCCGTAAAAATGCCATTTAACAGGAGTTACAGCATAAAATTCGTCGCCGGCATTTTTTCTTTTTGAGAGGAAATATTCGTTTGCCTGGTATGTATTGTAGTGATAGTTAGAAAGAATTTTCATTTCGCCTTTATGAAGCACGCCGGTCTTTACATAAGAGTCATCATAAATATCATAACAATGCGGTTCATCAAAATCTTTTATTCCGAATGATTTTGTAAAAAAGTCAAAGTCTTTATTGCGTACGGTTACAGTAATTTTTCCTACAATCATAACCTCGTCTGCTTCGATGATATCATCAACAGGTGAACCAAATCCAAAAACAGCAAGAGTACATAAAGCTAAAAATAAAATTTTCTTTTTCATAAAATTTCTCCTTAAGCACTTATTACCATGGATTGGTTGTGTTTTCGATAGTATTCATTTTTTCGATATAAGCATCGAGCCACGGAGTTCCTTCGTACAGCTGCTTAAACATTTTAAAACCAATTTTATAAGCCCTCTTGTTATATTTCGAAGAATCCGGTTCGTGCATGTCGTATGGAATTCCTGCATTTTCTGCTTCTACGACATCTTTACCCCAAGGCTGACCAAAACAGTAGATGCCCGGTTCTTTCGGAACATCAATTACCATTGCACGGTTGTTAAAAGAAAGAGAACCTTCCCAGTAAGTACGTGTGCGGCTGTCACTTATAGTTCCTTTTATGTAAGTAAGCATATAGCGTGAACCAGGTTTGCACGGTTTAAAGATGACAGTTCCCATCTGATTTTCCATAAGATTAAAATCAAAAGTCTGTTCATCAATATCGCATCTTGGATTAATCTGCCTGAACGTTGATTTTTGAGTTCCGGTAAAGAAAAAGAAAATAACGCAGCTGTTTTCGGGCGTCATACTCTCATCATAATGTCCGACGTACGATTTGTCTTTAGTCTCAATTTTTGAAACCCTCGGTTCTTTAGCAAACGATGCTGAACCAAACAAAAAAACACAGACTGCAGTTAAAATGACAAAAAGCTTTTTCATAAACTCTCTCCTTGTTTTTTAGTATGCAAAGAATCTTATGCCCGCAAAAATTACGAGATGATTTGTAGTTAATGTTTTGCCAGAATAATCATCATTATAAAATGTTGCGTTATATTTTACACCAACGTATGGTGCGATGCTGTCAAGACAGTATGCTACTTCGATTCCGCCGCCGATACCAGAATAGAATGCACCAAGGTCGAAAACCAGATCTTTGTCATCCGGCATTACGATCCCAAGCTTTCCTTCTGCAAATGGAACGATAAGGAAATTTCCTGTTTTTATCGGAATGCTTAAAGTTAACATAGGACCATAGTCCATTACTTTAATTTCATAAGAACTGCCTGTAACAACAACATCTTTCATTATACATGCACCAAATGAAAAATATTCTGATCTGTATAATGCAGTAATTTCAAAGCCTGCGCTGTTATCCTTAATGTTCATTGAAAATCCGCCTGCTACAGAAATCATATAAGGGTCTTCGATTGTAATAGAAGAAGATGATTTTTTGCTTTCATCTTTTGAGCTGTCTGTTGAACTATCTTTAGAGCTTGTTTTTTTCTGCGAGCTGTTTTGTTTTTTAGAATCTTTTTTAGTTGCTGCTTTGATTCCGTCTGCAGAGAAAATTTTCCATGTACCCTGTTCTTCTATCCAGAAAGAATTTATCGTAACATCACCTGTTGCAAAAGCAACTGATTTTCCGGTTTTGCTGTCTTTTGTTTCATCAACAGCAGATTTAATTTCTGTAGTTTCATTATCGCTTCTTACGGTTGAATAAACTTTATATGCAAGTGCGTATCTTAAACCTTCGATCGGGTTTGCAACAAAGACTGCTGATACAGAAGAGTAAACCGCAGAGGGTGCTTTTGTAAGAACTTCTTTTAACGCTGTTTCACCGGATTTAGAAACCATGTCGTTTGATATAAACGGAACAACTGCGCTGTAATCATCGCCCTTAATTGCTTTTAAGAATGCCGCACTTCTTGCATCAAAAGAAACGCTTGTCTTTTTGATGTATCTTGTTTTTACGATTGAATCAATTGTAGAAACAGGAATTGCAAAGTTTGTGTTCTGTCTTGCGACTGCTGTCCATGTATTTACACCGCAGACTCTGTAGCCTGCCTTTGCGTTTGCATCTTTAATAAGAAGTGGTCCGCCCGAGTTTCCTCCGTCTACTTGTGCCGTATGCTGAATCAAAGTAGAAATCTCAGGGTCAATTAAATCCTTGATACGTGCAGAAGAATTAGAAACGATTCCTTTACCAAACTGCCAGCCAGGTTCTCCACCAAGTCCGGGAAAGCCTGCAGAGAAAACATCTTCGCCGTCTGTAAGTTTTTTAGAAGTAAACAAAAGACCTGCTCTGTTAAACGAAGAAGGCAATTCGATAAGTGCAATATCGACATCACTGTCAGAAAAAACAATCTTTAAGTCTTTAAACTCTGTAACAGAACCATCTGCGTTTTCAAAAGTAATGTCTGCAGATTCATAACCGCCTGCAACATGTCTGTTTGTAACGATGTAAGGCTTTGAGTCCGGTCCGTACCATACAAATCCAGAACCAAAAGTTCCTGTTAAAAATGAATCAATGTATTTTGCGTAACGGCTGTGACCATAAGACTCAAGAGCATCTTCGAGTTCTGTAAGAAACTCTTTATTTTCTTGAGAAAGATTTCCGCGTACAATACACACATAGTTTCTAAGATTTTGTGCCCAGGTTGAACACAACAAAAAAAACAGCGTGACTGTTAATAACGCTTTTTTAATTTTTAACATAATAAACTCCGTTGTTGTTTTTATTCAGCTTCGTCACAAGCTTTTTTTACATGTGAATACCAGCCATTAATTTCTGACTGAACCGGACTGTAAGAAAATCCAAGTTTGTCATCATCATCAAAAGGCTGTTTACTTACACGGCAAAGTGAAACTTCGTTTTTAGTTACTTCATCAAGTGCTTTCTGTGCAGACTCAAATTCATCTTTAACACTTACAGAAAGTTCAAAGTTAATTCCTTTTGTAGAATAATAAAAGTCACCGATGTAAATGTATTTTTCATTTTCCGGAATTTTTACTTTAAAGTACATAGGAAGTATTACAGGAAGTAGATGTGAACCGCCTATAAAAGCAGTCGCGCTTGTCATGTAAAGAATTCTGTCTTTGCCAACTGTGTACTTGATAAAGAAGTAATTATCGCTTGCAACCCAGGCTTTCGAATTAAACATGCTTAATGTTAATTTAGGTATTGTAATGTATGAAACAGATCCGTCTTTTGCCGGCTTTTGAATCATTCCAGGTGTATAAACCGGAAGTACTACAATATCTTTAAAGTCTCTTCTGTCTTCTGGCACTTCAAATGCATCGAACAAATAATTTCTATCGGCATCTGTGCTAAAGTGAATGCGTCCTACAACAATTACCTGATTTTCTAAAGGAGTTTCTATTGTTTTCTTTTTACCGTTAGCCTGAGCAAAACAGATGTTTGTAAATGCTGCAAAAATTATCGAAAGAATTAATATTTTATTTTTCATTTTGTCCATACCTCAACCTGTTCTTTAATAATAGGTTCCCATGCAGTTCCGGCATATGCTTCGGCACATTTTTTAATGTATTTTTTGTGAAATACCTTGTAGCGTTTAAGAAAATCTTCATCCATAGTCTTTGTAATAACGATAACATAATCTTTGTCGACTACTGTTCTGTAACAATAATAAAAACCAGGTTCTTTTGGAACTTTCAATTTATAGCCTTTAAAAGAAAATTTTTCACCATAGTTAAGATAACTTTGTGTCATAGAATCTTCGATAGTAGGATACCCGTCCCATACTGTAGAACCAATCAGCATCTCTTCAAAAAGATAAGTTGAGCCTGGAGCAAGCGGTTTAGAGTAGAGCTTCGGCAGTTTTAATTCTTCTCTGTTATGAGGAAATGCCGGATCAATCTGAATCATGTCCCTTGTAACATACCATCCCAATGGAAAGAAAAACACGCAGCTGTTTTCTGGCGTCAGAGCAGGGTCAATTGTTACGGCGTTCTTAGTTTTTTTGCTCTGAGCAGATGAGTAGCCCGTAAGGATTGTCGTGCAGATAACTGCGAGCACGCCAAGCTTAATAAATTTTTTCAATTTGTATCTCCTGTTGTAAAAAAGCAGTTTGTGCTGATATAAATTGGAAAGGTTATGGCTTTTAAGCCAGAAGCAGATAAAGGGCAACGGCCCCGTGTAAAAACTTTTTTAACGAACCAATTTTAACTCTCCTTTCCATTATATATGCGCATTTTAAAGTTGTCAAAAATTTAAATCCGCGGTGGCCTGTGTGGACAGCATCTGATTCTTTGTGTTATATTTTGCCGTATGACACAGACAAACCAGAAGCCTTTGGGCTATTTTTTTGCAGCAACAGCCGTTTTTGTATGGGGAATTACATTCGTAAGCACAAAATATCTTTTAAAAGATTTTTCTGCGTTAGAAATAATGCTTTTAAGATTTATCGCAGCATACATCGGGCTTTGGATTATTCAGCCTAAATTTATAAAAATCGAAAAAACCGACAACATTCTTTTTGCGCTGGCAGCATTGACAGGTCTTATTCTCTACCAGCTTTCAGAAAACGTGGCGATTAATTTTACAAACGCGTCAAACGTAAGTGTAATCGTAAGCATCTGCCCGCTTTTTACTGCAATCATAACTCAGATTTTCTTAAAAGAAAAAAATCTTTCAGCAAGATTCATCATAGGATTTTTAATTTCGATAACAGGAGTTGCCCTTGTCTGCTTTAACGGAACGACACTCGAGTTTAATCCACGCGGTGATATGCTTGCACTCTTTGCCGGAATCTGCTGGGGATTTTACTCAATGATTATTTCGATTTTAAATAAAAAGAATTACGAGCCGATTTGTGCAACACGAAGAATATTCTTCTTTGGAATAATCTTCATGCTTATGCTTTTGCCTTTTATACTGAATAAATCAGCAGACCCTGCACGGTTTACAAAACCGCTCAACATCGTAAATATTATTTTTCTTGGATTTGTAGCAAGTGGATTGTGTTTTGTATTCTGGGGGAAAGCCTGCAAAATTGTCGGAACAGTACAGATAAGCTGTGCGCTTTATCTTATTCCGGTTGTAACAGCAGTATTTGCATTCATGCTGCTCGGAGAAAAGATGACTCTTCTCGGAGCAGCAGGTGCTGTCATAACGATTGCAGGTTTATTTATCAGTCGCCGAGCCGTTTGATAAGGTAAGGAAGTGCTTTTTCAAACTTAACGCCGTACCAGTGATCTTTGTCGCCGTTTGTAATTTTAATTGCTTCTACTACAACATCAGCTCCAAGGCTTGCAGCTTCTAAAAGTGTCTTGCCGCGAAGAAGGGCACCTGCAACAACAGATGCATAAAGGTCACCAGTTCCGTGAGAACTTACAGCCTGTTTTTCGTTAAAGTAATATTCAACCTTATCATCTTTAGCTGAATAAACTGCAACGCCAAGTTTATCACTTTCAAAACTAACACCGGTTACGATTACATTTTTTGCTCCGAGCGCTGCAAGGTCGCGTGCCATTTTTTCGATAAAAGCCTTGTCATAACCTTCTGCAACATAAGGCTGACCCAAAAGGAAAGCAGCTTCTGTTAAGTTTGGCATTATTACGTCAGCGCCTTTGCAGAGTTTTTTCATCTCCTGCGGAAAGTCATCATCAAAGCCTGCATATAATTTTCCGTTGTCGGCCATTACAGGGTCAACGATGCGAAGTGCTCCAGGGCGTGCTGTCTTTTCCATTATGTCGAGTATGTGCGGAATCTGTGCCTTAGAAACATATCCTGTGTAAAAAGCATCGAACGTTACTTTTTCTGTAAGCCAGCGGTCTAAGATTTTAGGCATGTCGTCTGTAAGATCATGAAAAGTCCAGCCAGAAAATCCTGCTGTATGATTTGATAAAACTGAACTTGGTAAAATACCTGTTTCAATTCCACATGCAGAAATTACAGGAAGCGCAACAGTAAGTGAACACTGTCCTACGCATGAAACATCCTGAATCGTTAAAAGTCTCTTGTCCATGGTTACCTCTTCTTAAGCGCTGTCCCGCGCTTTTATATGCTGAATATACAAAAAATCTGGTATTATTGATATATTCAAAAATGTAATAGTTTTATATAATCAGATTTAATGATAACAATCGATTTTGAAAAACGAAATAATCTTACACTCACAGAATTTCTTTACGAATCTATACGCTCTCAGATATTAGATACTACTCTTACCGAGAACGAAAAACTTCCTTCAAAACGAACACTCGCCCTCCACCTCGGCGTGAGCGTCATAACGGTGCAAAATGCCTATGCGCGCCTCATTGACGAAGGTTATCTGTATTCTATCGAAAAAAAAGGCTTTTTTGTTTCTGACATCGCAAGGCATTTTGCCCCGGTTACGCCGCGGTCCCGCCCGCGCCTGCAGGACTACTCCCGCGACCGCATCTCAAACCTCGCGGACTTTACAAGCGGCGCGGCCAATCTCGAAAAGTTTCCGTTTTCGCTATGGGCAAAAACCATGCGCCAGGTTTTAAATACTACAAGCGAGGCTCTGCTTGAGCGCGCCGAGGTGTCGGGCGTTCCAGAGTTAAGGCGCGCCATCGCCGGCCACTTAAAAGCATTCCGTAACATGGAGGTTAACGAAAATCAGATTATCATCGGTGCCGGAACAGAATCACTTTATTCGATGCTTGTTCAGTTTCTGGGGCGAAAAGAAATTTTTGCAGTCGAAAATCCGGGCTACCATAAGGCCGGCGAGATTTTTAAACTCAACGGGGCAAAATGCATTCCGGTAAAAATAGATGATGAAGGACTTACGATAGGCGCGCTCGAAAAATCCGGTGCTTCTGTAGCACATGTCTGCCCCTCACATCATTTCCCGACCGGTGTTGTGATGAACTTTAAGCGCCGTACAGAACTTTTAGAATGGGCATACAGGCGAAAGGGAAGGTACATAATCGAAGATGATTATGACAGCGAATTCCGCTTTAACGGAAAACCTCTTCCAACATTGCAGAGCATCGACCGCCTTGGCCGTGTAATTTATGTAAACACTTTTTCAAAAACCCTTTCGCCTTCTATTCGAATAGGCTACATGGTTCTTCCAGAAAATCTTGCAGAAGAATTTTTGCAAAAGCTTAATCCATATTCATGTCAGGTTTCGAGCTTCGAGCAGTTTACACTTGCGCGTTTTATCGAAGATAAAAATTACGAAAAGCATATCAATAGAATGAAAAATTATTACAGAAGCCTTAGAAACAATCTTATAAAGGCATTTGAAAATTCCGGGCTTACAAAAATCGGAACGATTCACGAAGAAAACTCAGGACTTCATTTTCTTTTTACGCTCGACAAAAAACAGAACGCAAAAGTAATTCAGAAAAAATGGCGTGATGCGGGAATTAAAATTGAACTTCTGTCAGATTATTTTTATTCCGTAAAGTCCGCACATTCTGTTCCGGCGCAGGAGAGTTTTATAATAAACTACTCTGCGCTGGATCGTAACTCGATTTCTAAAGCCGTAAAGAAAATGTGCGAACAGATAAAGAATTAATCAAGCTTTGATTTTTCTGCAATCTTTCTTGCAATGTAAACAAACGGAGTATCAAGCAAACTCGTTGCAATGTAAATTACATAGCAGCTTGCTGTAATTGCAGTGAGTTCTTTAAATGAGTAGATTCCGAGGAATGCACCAAAGTTAAAGATTACGATATTTACAAACTGAGAAATCAAAGTAGAAAAATTATTTCTAAACCAGAGCATCTTTGTGTGACTGCCTGTTTTCTTTTCTGTAAGATTCCACCATGCATGATAAAGAAAAACATCAACAGATTCAGAAATGACATAAGCGATGAGACTTGAAAAAAGCATTCGCGGCGTGTTAGAAAAAAGACCTTTTACAAATTCGTTTGACCAGTCGCCTTCTGCAGGAATATAACGCACCCACATAAACGAAAGTAAAATAAACGTAACGCTTGTAAGAATTCCTGCAAGAACACCTTTGGTTGCTTCTTTTTTTCCGTATACTTCACTTAAGATATCAGTTGCAAGGAATGTTGCTGCAAACAATGTATTGCCGAGCGTCTGATCCATTCCGAATGCGCGAACAAGAACAGTAACTTCGATGTTTGCAAGAACCGTACAGATTCCAATCCATGCAAAAAGACCGCCCTTACCAAAAATTTTCAGGAACGCAATAGTTCCGCCGAAAGACACTAAAAGTGTGATGATGAGAAAAAGTTCATTCATAAAATGACCTCAAAAAATAGAATTGACCTGGTTTTGTTTATAGACAGGAAGGACTTCGAACTGTCTTGCGCATCTGTTTTTAGATTGCGTATGCTGAATTTACCAAAAACCTTTTTTTTATTCAAGCAGATGCGAAAGCCATCCGGCAACTCCGTCGGGAAGATTTTCGTCCATTAAAGTTCCGTCATCAAATTTAAGATTACAGTGCATCGGATTAATGATGCAGTGCTGTCCCATTTCACAACCGAAATTTATTGATGCAATTCCATGGTCACCGTTCTGCACCCAGTCAGGCGTGTAAATATAACAGCGTTTCATTTTCTTAAGGCGTGGTAAAAGCGGAACTACATTTTCTTCGTAGCTCGAAAACTCATCGTGCTTGCCCGCTGCAAAAAAGAGGGCAGTGTCATGTTCATCATAAGAATCAAGAAGCGCTTCGTCAGGAATTTCTGCAGCCCCCATCGGAATTATCGCGTTAAAATATCCCGGATATGCACGAGTCAATATTACTGCCATCGCTCCACCGTTTGAGTTTCCGAAAACCATTTTTTTGTTTAATCCGCCATTCGGCTCGATGTGAGTTTTTATAAATGACTCGATAAGGTCATGAACGATACTCGTGTAAGAATCATCCCACGAGCCTAAAACTTCTTCGTTTTCGATATATTCGTTTGCAAGCGGAACTAAAATATACGCCCCGCCGAATATTTTCTGATATTCACTTTTAGAATAAAACTCTGCGCCTGCGTAATTTATGCACACATCGCCTTCGAGGGCGTTTGACATTCCGTGCATAAAAACTAAAAGAGGATATGCTTTGCCTTTTTCGTAGCCGTGCTCCGTCGGGTCATAAAAATAGTAAGAGAGGGCTTTTGAGTTCTGTTCAGTCTGTAAACTGAATGAGCCTTTATGAAAGTTAGAAAAATATTCTCCGACTTTGTAAGTCGGTTCGTAAGAGATAAAGCTCCCCTCAGGGATTTGGTCTGCCCATGGCGGTGTAGGTTTTTCTGACATGATTCCTCCAGATGATATAGAAGAATTGTAGCATAAAACCCGATTTTTGGCGATTTAAAGGTAGACAAATCACGCAAATATTATGATAATATATAGTAACACGTTGGAGTGATTTATGAAAACAATAGGAATTAAACTTGCAGACGGTTCGTTCTACCCTGTTTTGCAGGAAGGAACACCAGAAAAAAAACAGTTAAATCTTACGACCGCAAAGGACAATCAGACTACAGTTCAGGTAGACTTATACCGTTCAGAAACTTCTTCTATGGAAGATGCTGAATATGTAGATACCCTCGAAATCAAACATCTTAAAAAACATCCTAACGGTGAACCAGATATTAACCTCAACATTTCTATTGATGAAAATAACGAATTAAACGCAGAACTTCATGACCCAGAAACAGGAAAAGATTCTTCTACAAGCGTAAGTCTTTTGTCACGCACAATGGAACTTAGAAACGAAGAAGCTCAGACAGACGTAACACAGGCAGATGTTGCTGATGACGATTTTGATCTTGATGCAAGCCTTTCTAATCCTGTAGAAGAAACAAGTTTTGACTCTGACGAAGATATTTCTTTTGATCCAAATTCACTCAATGTAGATTCAATTGTAGAAGAAGAACATACAGCTCCGGTTGATGACGACTTTTCAATGGATGACGTTTCTCTTGACGAAACAGTTGCAGAAGAAACTGCAGCCGAACAAGACGTTTCTGACCAGACAGTTGCAACCGACGATGTGTTCGGCGGGGATTTTGCAATTGACTCTGCGGAATCAAACACAGAAACTTTTGATATTCCAGAAGAAAGTACACCGATGGCAGAAGATGATTTTAATGTTCCGGAAGAATCAGAAATTAATTTTGACGAAACTTCTTCACAGGAAATGAACGATGTTCAGGAAACTTCAGATAGCTCAGCTGTTCAGTCTGCAGGACTTGATTTTTCTGACATTCTCGACGAAGAAACAAAAGAAGGTCATGCGGCAGAATCAATTGACTCTGACAGTTCAATCAAAAAGAAGACAAAGATTCCTGTTCTTATCTGTATAATCTGTGCAATCATCTGTATTATTGCCGTTATCCTTATTTTTGCTGTACGCGCAAAATCAAAATGCGCTCCTAAAGAAACAGCTGCAGTAGAAAAACAGGAAGAACCAAAGACAGAAGAAGTAAAAGAAGAAAAGAAAGAAAAATACGAAGCAAAGGAAAACGAAATTGTCGTAGCACCTGCAGAAGAAGTTGTTCCTGCAACTCCAAAACAGAGCACAAAAGAGACTTCAAAAAATATTACTTACAAAATCAAATGGGGCGACACTCTCTGGGATATTTCAAAATCATATTACAATAACCCATGGAAGTACCATAAGATTGCTAAGTACAACGGAATTAAAAATCCAGATCACATTATTTCTGGAACGACAATTATAATTCCTGCAGAGTAATTCATAAACGTTTGAGAAAAGTATGAAGTTAAAAAAATATCTCGCTGTAAAATGCTGCATGATTTTCTTTGCAGCATTCTGCGTAAGTTGTAATTCAAATTCTAAATCAGAAACTTCACTCCAGAAAATCTACGGCCCGGACACCGATTATTTTATGGGACTTAAGGCTGTAGAAAAAAAAGACTATAAAAAAGCACTCAGATATTTTAACAAGGCTTCTTCTCACGGCACTAAATACATAAGCCGCCGCAGTATGGAACAAAAGATAAAGCTCGGCAATATCCAGCAGCAGATAGAAGATGCAAAAAAATATCTTGAACAGTATAATGACGACGCAGCTTATATTTTTGCCTGCCAGATTTTTTTCGAAAATAAAGAATATGCATTGTTAATAGAAGAAACCAACAATCTTGATTTTGCAGTCTGCCCTAATGAGCTTGCAAAGATGAGGCTTCTTGCAATGCGCGAAAAAAAAGATTCGCGTCTTAATCTTGCAACATGTAAATGGTTTACATCAAGAAGAATTACGGATGACCATGTAATTTTTTACAATGAGTTTTTTAAAAATACAGACGGTCAGACAGAGCTTGATCTTGTTGAGCCTGTTATTTTTGTTGATGACGAAGAAAACACAAGCGAAAATATTTTTACTACATACGACTCAAAAATTTTTACAAACATTCTTTCGTATGTAATTCAGTTTCGTATACAGTGCTTTCATAGAAATTACGGCGCTGCTTATGACATGCTTTCAAATATAAAAGAATATTGTATAAATAAAAAAATAATTCCGCTAACAGAGTATTTAATTTCTGATTTTGGGAAAGTTTTCTATGGCGTAAGTAAGCGTCATTCAGAGAATGCACAGTTCTTTCTTGATATGGCACAATCAGATGCTGCTAAAGAAAATCCGATGATAAAATTTTATTCCTACATTTATGCAGGAAGGGTTTATGAAAAATCCGGCGTTTATTTTTCAAAGGCAGAGGATGCGTTCTTAAAAGCAATTGAATGTGCGCAGAACGACGAAGATTATGATGTTGCCGTTTGGTTTTTATTAAATTTTAAACTTGGAGTTTCAACAGATAAATGTATCGAGTCGCTTGCAGTTTATTGTAAAAAATGGCACAATCCGTATTCGTTCTCTGATCTTCTTGATAATCTTTCGCTGCTTCTTTTTACGTCTGCAAAATGGAGCTCGTTTCATAAAGTTTATAAAATGATTGACGGTTATGCAGACAATGTTACGACATCGCGTTTTGCATATCTTACGGGGCGTCTTATCCAGACAGGATATTTAAAACTTTCTGACGAAGAAAAGAAAGCAGCGTTCATAAAGGCTTTTCAGCTCAACGCGGGAACAGATATTTATTACAGGATTCTTGCTGCAAAAGAACTTGATATTCAGATTGACGAACTTAAAAAAAACATTTTTAATCCTTCTTCTGTCGAGACTGCTTCTAATGATGCCGACGCCGAAACTCTTTTGCGCGGTTATGCAGACTTTGGTTTTGAAGATTTAATTTATCCTGAATGGCAGTATTTTTATACGATAAACAAACATATTTTCGGTATCGAAACAATCTGTTATGTTGCAGATTTTCTAAGAAAGCGTGGTAACGGTTTTAACAGTAATTATTATAAAAGCCTTCACATGGTTTCTAAAACTACAAATCTTGATAATTCGCGCTTAAACAGAAATGTATTTGAGCTTTCTTATCCAAAGAATTTTTCAAAAGAAATTGCAGCAAGCGCAAAAGAGTTCGGCGTAGATGAATACGACATGCTTGGTCTTATAAGAACCGAAAGCTTTTTTAATCCCGTCATCGAAAGCCATGCGGGAGCGCTCGGACTATCGCAGTTAATGGAATCTACTTTTGACGACTGTGCAAAGCAGCTTAATATCTCAGATCCTGATATAACTGACCCTGCAATCAATATCCGCATCGGCACTTATTATTATTCAACTTTAGTAGAACGTCTTGACGGCTCAGACATCCTCGCGCTCTTTGCGTACAACGCAGGCATTACAAGAGTGCGCCGCTGGCTTTCTTCTTCTAAGGTAGGACTCGGGATTTACAAAAATCTCCCTTCAGATTTATTCCTCGAAACCATACCGTTTGCAGAAACCCGCAATTACGGAAGAAAAGTTGTTCAGAGCGCTGCACTTTATGCATGGCTTTACTACAATAAAAGCCCATACGAAATAATTGACGAAATGATGTAATTAACTATAATTAGTTACAATTTATATTTTGCAGGTTTTGTTATGAGTGATCCATTTTCACATTTACTTCCGGATTTTCTACATTTTTATCATTTACAGGGAACACAGATTGTTCTGCTTCTCGGAATCATCATGCTCCTCGGTTCTATCGGCGGAAGACTTTTTCAGAAATTAAAAATTCCTCAGGTTGTAGGTTACATCGTAATAGGAATTATTCTTGGTTCATCCGGGCTCCAGATTCTTGGTTCGGACACAATCAATGCTTTAAATCCTATCAGTACGATTTCTCTTTCTCTCATCGGATTTTTAATCGGCGGTGAGTTAAAGCTTAATGTTTTAAAAAAATACGGCAAACAGTTTATCGGCATTCTTTTGTTTGAGTCGATAACTCCGTTTTTTATTGTAGGCGGAATCGTAACAGCAGTTTCTCTTTTGATTACGAAAAATGTTGTGGTTTCTGTTTCTATGGGACTTGTACTCGGGGCAATCTGTTCTGCAACGGCTCCTGCTGCAACTACAGATGTTCTTGTAGAATACAGAACGCGCGGTCCATTAACTACTACAGTATACGGAATCGTTGCAATGGACGATGCCGTTGCTTTAATCCTTTATGCAATCGCATCAACAATTGCTTCTACACTTCTTGGAGGAAAAAATCTTTCTCTCGGTGTTCAGCTTTTGACGATTGCAAAAGATATTTTCGGTTCGATTTTAATCGGAAGTATTTTTGGTTTTGTTCTTAATCTAATCGTGCGTAATGTAATGAAAGATGAAGGAAGAATTCTTTCTTTTTCTTTAGGCTGTCTTTTTCTCTGCACCGGGGTATGTATAATTTTAGGGCTTGATAATATTCTTGCTGCAATGTCACTCGGATTTTTTATGGTAAACTTTGCGCCTGCAAAAACTCGTCCTGTATTTAATCTTACAAGTAAATTTACTCCTCCGGTTTATGTTCTTTTCTTTGTTCTTGTCGGTGCAAAATTAAATATTTGGATTATTACTCCTTACCTTGGATTGATTGCAGTAATTTATGTACTCGGAAGAACTGTAGGAAAAACAATAGGTTCAATTGTCGGTTCATTGTTAACGAAAGCGCCTGATACAGTAAGAAAATATCTTCCGTATTGTCTTTTGTCACAGGCCGGAGTTGCAATTGGACTTTCGATTGCTGCAGGAAATGATTTTGCAGATTCAATCGGACCGCAGATTCTTTTGATTATTACAGCGACGACTTTTATCGTTCAGCTTTTAGGACCGGTGTGTGTAAAGTATGGTGTTACAAAAGCAGGCGAGTGTGGTCTTAACATAACAGAAGAGGACATCGTAAAGAATACTCTTGTAAAAGACATCACATGGGGAAATTACAAAATCTGCGACGAGAAATCTCCTTCGATTGTTACTGACACTACAACTATAAGAGACATACTTGATTCATTCAGCAAGTATCCTAATTTAAATTATGTTGTAAGAAGTGGTGATAAAATTGTCGGAGTAATTTCGCTTGAACATTTAAAAGAAGTTCTTCAGATTGGAGAACTTGCAGAAAGCCTTCTTGCAATGGACATCATGGATGAACCGGGTGCAAGCTGTACACCGATGACGACTTTACCAGAAGCTTACGAGATTTTTGAAAAAGCAGATTCACAGGCAATTCCGATTGTCGATGAAAATAGAAAACCTCTCGGTATTCTTGAAAAAACAACAATAGATCATTATATCCATACACGTCTTCTTGAGCTTCACAGAAAGATAGAAAAATTAGGATAAAAAAAACGCGGCAAGTTAAAACTGCCGCGTTTTTTAATTGCAGAACTTATCTTAGCCCTGTTGCTTCGTCAATGCCCATCATTATATTTAAACACTGAACAGCAGCGCCCGATGAACCTTTCCCAAGATTGTCAAAGCGTGTTGTTATTGTGATGCGCTCATCATTTCCGCACACGAAAAGCTGCATGTCGTTTGTTCCGGCAAGAGTATTTGCAGGAATAAATGCTTCTGGTAAAACTCCTTCTCCCATGAGAGGAGCAACCTTTACGAAATTGCAGCCTTCGTAATGAGAAGCAAACATTTCCCAAACTTCATGTGCAGTAACTTTTTTAGCCAGCATTCTTGCATGAAGTCCGACTGTTACAGTCATGCCCTGGAAATAATCACATACATAAGGATTAAAAATCGGTTCAAATGCAAGGCCAGGAATTTTTGTCATTTCCGGAATATGTTTATGCATCTGTGTAAGAGCATAAAGACGCGGAGAATCGAGAGATTTGTCGCGGTTCGGGTCTTCGTACTGCGCGATTGCCTTTTTTCCTGCTCCGGAATAGCCGCTTACGGCATGAATCACAACAGGGTAGTCTTTTGGAAGAATTCCGCTTTTAACAAGAGGATATGCAATTGCGTTAAAACCCGAAGCATAGCAGCCTGGAACTGCAACGCGGTTAGAAGAAATGATTTTTTCGCGGAACGATTTATCAAGCTCAGGAAAGCCGTAAGCCCATGCCGGGTTTGTACGGTGAGCTGTAGAAGCGTCAATTATTCTTGTTTTAGGGTTTGTACAGAGGGCAACAGATTCGATGCTTGCTGCGTCCGGCAGGCAGAGGAACGTAAAATCCGAAGCATTTATCATTTTTGCCTTTTCTACCGGATCTTTTCTCTTTTCGTCATCAATTGTAAGGATTTCTATGTCACCGCGGTTTGCAAAGCGTTCATAGATTTTAAGGCCCGTAGTACCTTCTTTTCCATCGATAAAAATTTTATATGCCATATTCAGCTCCGCAGATAAATTAATATGTAACAAACCAAGTTTAATTGTTTTTTTACAGTTATACAACAGTATCCGCAAAACTATTTTTTTCTAGCAATATTGGAGATGTTGTGCTATCATTTAGAGTATATTAGAAGGAGAGTGAAAAATGAAGAAATTCAGTAAGTTATTTACAATCTTTTTTCTCTTAATCAGTTCTTTGGCATTTTCAGCAGAAAAAGCATCTGTTCAGACAGAAATCACAGAAATCGATGTACACGGAAACGCATACCTTGCCGTAAAGGCAAAGCAGATGGTAACCCGTGGTTTTAGTGCCAGTGATATTGTTAATATCACAGCCGGCGATTTTAAATTTACAGCACCTATCGTAAAAGATTACAGTGATGTAAATACAGGCGAGTTCCTTTTGAGAATGGAACCGGAGACAATTTCCCTTGCAATCAATTTAGGAAATTTTGCTCAGACTGCAAAAGTTAAAGTCGGAACAAAAGTAACGATTACACTTAAAAAGCAGTACGGCTATCTCATAGATTATCAGACACGCATGCTCAAACCGAGCGATGACAGAGCACAGTTTGAAAGCGATGAAGTTTTTGCTAACTTCCGTCCGCTCACAAAAGGAAAAATCAAAGAAGGAAAAATCTTCCGTTCTTACAGCCCGATAAGAGGAGATGCACGATCGCCATATGCAGTTAAGCTTGCAGAAAAAAATAAAGTAACTGCAGTAATCGCACTTGGAGATACATTAGAAACTGCATCTGCAAACTTTAAGGCAGCTCCTTATTACAAAAAACTTTCTGACAGCAAGAAAGTATGTTATGTAAATATGGGATCATCTTTTGGTGGAGAAGAATTTAACAGAAAGTTAAAAGAAACACTTCTTTTTATCGCAGAAAATCCTGGAGAAACATATCTTATTCACGGAAAAGACGGTAAAAACCGCACAGGTTACGTAACGGCAGTTCTTCTTGCATTAAACGGTGCAACACTCGAAGAAATTACTGACGACTACATGCAGAGCTATAAAAATCTTTACAACGTAAAGAAAAATTTCCAGCAGTATGATCTTTTTGCAAACACAATTCCGTTTATCTTTACTAACATGAACGGCGGCAAAAAAGTAACAGATAAAAATCTTGCAAGCGTAGTAGAGTCTTATCTTATAAAGGACATCGGACTTACAAAAGCACAGATCGAAGCAATTTGTAAAAACCTTCAGTAAAATTTTATAAACTGAATCAAATAAAAAACCCGGACGCATCAAAGTGTCCGGGTTTTTATTTTTAAAAACAGGTTTTTGTTGCGTATAGCAAAATTTGCCCATATAATGGAAGCTATGTGATGTGCAGATTTGTCATCACGAGCAGGAGGTTTTTATGAAAAAGTTGAGCTGTGTATTAGCAGCACTCGTTATTGGTTCTGTAGCATTTGCACAGGAAGGAATGGACCATTGGGTCGGCGCTGGATTTACAATGCCGATTGGAAACATAACTTTTGGAAGCGGAGGAACAGATACTGATACTTCATGGGTTGCGCCTGGTATAAATATTACATATCTTGGAATTATGCCTAACAATGTATCATTTAAAGCAGATTTTAGTGCATGTGCCCCACAGTGTGATGATTTTGATGGCTGGGATTGTACAGAGCTTCTTTTTGATGTTGGAGCAGGGTACTCACTTATTAACTGGGACAGCTTAAGCTTAACAGCATTGGGAATGTTAGGTTTGTCTTTCAACTCTCATGGATATGGGCCTGCTTCATTACTTACATTACAGCTTGATGTAGGTGCAGATGTAGTGGCTATGTATAAGTTCTTTAACTTTATCGGTATCTATGCTTCATTTGGTGTACGTTATAAAATACCACTTTATGGAGAATTTGATTTAGGAAGTTATACAATTTCAGATGATGTCTATTTGAAAGGCTGGGAATTTACTCCAACAATCGGTGTAGCTATACATTTCTAAGAAAGGCTTTAGCATAAAGCTTGATAAAACCGGGTTTACTTTAAAGTAGCCCGGTTTTTATTTTTAAAGACGAAAGCTGTCGTGTATTTGGTAGAAATTTAAACAGGCAGAAAAAATATAGGCAGGTCTAAATCCATAACAATGGAAATCTACCCTTTGTTTTTAGAATGTAAAACCTATTGTTGGAATAAATTTAAAAACACTGGAAGACAAGGCATATTCAGAAATTGTGCTGCTACCCAGTTTTGTAGTAATTTTCCCAGACATAGAAGGTTCATACCTAAATCCTAAGGAAATAAAAAGTCCACCAAAATTATCATTAATTTTCATATAACCGACAAGATCTAACCCTAAACAAAAATTAATAGACATAATATTAATTTCTGAAGACCCATTGCTATATGTGTAAGATGGTGTTGAAATACCAACCATACCAAGCAGAGCAAGGACATATTTTTCTGAACGGATAAAAGAATAACCTGCACCCAAATTAATTAATGCATCGACACAAAAATTCTTCTTTGCAGGGGAAAAATAATCATCCATATCCGAGCTATTTAAAAATGATGGACTTAAATTTACTTTAAATGTTAATCCATTTTTTATAAAAGTTCCAAGCCACATTACATCACCACCAACACCGATCTGGCTTATACTTTTATTAAAGACATCTCCAGAATAATTTACACTTGAGACGGGAAGTGTAAAACCAACTCCAAGAACATTTTTAAAACTTCCTTTTGCAAAAACAGAAAAGCTTAAAAAAAGTCCTAGCACAAAACATAAAAGTTTTTTCATAAATAAATCTCCTATATACCTTTTTATTCATTTTGATCTTTAATTAGATCCTTTTCGGTTTCTGCTTTTATAAATTTAAAATACAAGTCATCATTTTTTGCAAATGCCGAAATATTATAAAATTTATGATTTTCAATAACTTGTATAATCCAATAAGGTTCATAGTCATCTATATCTTCGCTATAAAATGCTGTAAATTTCTTGTTTTTGACATAGCCAAAAACGTCCCATGAGTTATATTCCGGAGATAAAAACATTATAATGCAGTCTGGTGCATTTACTGGTCTGATATATTCTTCATAATGACGTCGCTGTTCTGATGTATCAAATTTATAAATACCATTGGAAGGGGTGTCATTTATTTTTCTAAAGGGTATAAAAGAACCAAAAATCGAATTTGTTTTTTCTAAGACATAAAGCATTAAATCATGGTTTCGTATATCTACAAAAATAATCTTGTTATCAGGAATTTGTGTCTTATAAGCAACATATTCTATTTTTTTAAATTTCTCTTTCGTTTTAAGAGTAATTTCTGTACCAAAAGGGCATGCAGAAATTTTACCGATAGACTTCCATTCCGATTCTTTATAAATAAAAAACTCTATTTCGATATTATCTAGCGAAGAAAAATTACTGACTCTGATAAAGTCTTTTAGTTTATCAGAATAATCACTAAGCGAAACGACTGTTCCATCTGTAAATTCTGGAGCAGTTGCAAAGCTTAACAGACCTGTAAGAAAAATAAGAACAAGTAAAAATGGTTTTTTCAACATATACTCCTTAAGCGGCTATTTAGTAATAAAAAGCAAAAATATTACAACTGTAATAAATTATGGATCAACTTAATAATTATGTCAACTTAAATATTTTTGATACGTCAATATTACAGTTGTGATAAAAATAATTATGGGTTTTTGGCAAAACGTTGAGGATGAATGTGAGTATTTAGGTATCTCACGTAAGGAATTATCTGAAAAGGCAAATTTCTCTGTACATACTATTTCCAACGGCATAAAACGTAATGGTATGCCTGCGGCAGATCTGGCACTTAGAATTTCAAGGGCACTGAATGTTCCATTGGAGAAGCTTCTTGATATGACTCCAAAAGATACGGAGTCGTTCATAGAGGAGTCAGAAAAGCAAAAGCGTGTAAAGAAATTATTTAGCAAATATTTGAACTTAGTTGAAAAAATTGATAGTTTGCAAGATGAATCAAAAAAAGCTGTAATTACAGTTATTGAAAAATTACGCTAAAAGGAATAAATAAAAATTTGACGATACAACATATATGTTGTATATTTATTCTATGGGAATGACGGCAAAACAGGTTATGAAAATTCTCAAAAAGAATGGCTGGAAATTAGACCGGATAGAGAGTTCGCATCGTATTTTTAAGAAAAATGGTTATTCCCGTTCTGTTCCGGTTCCTGTTCATAAAGGGCGGGATGATGATCTTGGTTTTTTTGCAAAGGAAATTCTAAAAGAGGCAAATATTGATCCTAAAACACTAAGGGAGATAAAGAAATGACTTATAACTGTGATATAACAAAACAGGAAGATAAATATGTAGTGCATTTTCCAGATGTAGATAATGCAATTACCTTTGGTATATCAGAAGAAGAGGCATTGTATATGGCAGGAGATGTATTAAATGGTATACTTGCTTCTCACCTGGACAACGGATATCCGATAGAAGAACCAAAATATACTGGCGGGCATCCCGTTGAAGTTGAACCTAAAGTTGCCTTTGCAATTGAATTAAGAAAAGCTCGTGCAGGACGTTCTAAAAAAGAAGTAGCCAAAAAGGCAGGAATGACATATCAGCAGTATCAGCGGCTTGAAAATCCGCATAAGACAAATCCTACGCTTGAAACGTTGTATAAATTACAGAGGGTATTTAACAGACCATTTCTGGCTTTGTAGAAATTCCGTATAAAAAAAACAGAAATTTTTCCTATTGCGTTGGGCAAAATTTGCTTATATAATAGTAGTGTGTCAGAATTGTTTATAGTTGGAACGCCGATAGGAAACCTGGGCGATATTACATTCAGGGCTTTGGAGACATTTAAGGCCGTAGACGTTATCGCCTGCGAGGATACGAGGCATACACTTGAACTTTTGACGCATTTTGAGATAAGAAAGCCGTTGATTTCGTGCCGGTCTCAGAATGAGGATATTGCGGCAGATAAGATAATTGAGCTTCTTAAAAAGGGCCAGTCTGTTGCGTATGCCAGCGATGCAGGAATGCCGGGAATCAGCGATCCTGGGGCAATTCTGGCGTATAAAGTGCGTCAGGCAGGCTTTAAGGTAGTGCCGATACCGGGGCCGAGTGCTTTTGCAACGCTTGTAAGTGTGGCAGGGCCTGGTGGAAAGACCCTGGTTTTTGAGGGATTTACCTCGCCAAGCCCGGGAAAACGCCGAAAAAGGCTTAGAGAGCTTTTAGAAGGCGGAAATGCATTTATTTTGTACGAAAGTCCGTTCAGAATTGTAAAGTTACTGACGGATATTGCCGATATAGATAGTAGCCGGCGCGTTGTTGTCGGCAGGGAGTTAACAAAGCTTCACGAAGAAATCGTGGATGGGGCTTCGGCAGAAGTTAGGGACGAATTCGCATCAAGGCCGTCCATAAAGGGCGAATTTGCAGTTTTCGTTTCGGGTAGCAATAATACTAAACTTTTAGCGGAAAATACCGATAATTAAGGTATAAGGCAGGAAAATATGATGATAGACAAACTTGGAGGAGTAACTCCACTTAACAACGTACAGAGCACAAAGCGTACTCAGGGTTCAGAAAGAGTAAAATCTTCACCAGATTCCATCAGCGTGTCTAAAGAAGCCAAAGAAATGGCAGAAGCTTACTACCTCAAAGAAATTGCTGATGAAACTCCAGACGTTCGTACTGACCTTGTAGCTCAGATTAAAGAAAAAATTAAAGATCCATCATACCTTAGTTCTGAAATCCTTAATTCGACAGCAGAGCGAATTATGGCTAGTTATGGAATCTAACCAGAAAGTCAGAATGTTATAAAAAAGGCGGAAGGAATTCCGTCTTTTTTTGTGTATGATGAAAGTGCTAAGTTGAATTATAAAAAAGTATTTTTTTAAATTCAGCATAAAATTAAAAAACGGGAGTTAATTAGATTATGGCAGATTTTATTTTTAAGATTTCTCCGAACATTGTGCTTGGTTCGTATACGATTACGAGAATCGGACAGTACGCCCAGGAATACGGTTCAAAGTTCATGCTTATCATAGATCCTATGCTCAAGGAAGTCGGAATCGCAGATAAAATCCTGCAGCCGCTTGATGAACATAAAATTGATTTCTTTACGTTTGATGAAATTTCAAACGGGGCAAATACAAGTACAATTGAACAGGCTCTCACGCTTGCACGCCAGGCACATGTCCACGGAATAATCGCTGTCGGTGGAGCAAAGACAATTAATATTGCAAAAGCGGTGTGTTCAATTTTTTATGAAGCACACGACCTTTATACATTCATTGACGGTGCATCTCCATCTGTAGCTCCGCTTCCTTTGATTTGTATTCCGACAACAATGCGCGATCCATTTATTTTTTCTTCTTTTACTCCGGTAATTGATTCGCGTTCAAATAAAAACAAACTCATTAAGAATAAAGACGCACTTGCAAAGCTTGTTCTTTTTGATCCAAATCTTTCGCTTACACTTACAGAAAACCAGACAGCTTCGATGTCAATCGAAACACTCTGTCTTGCAACAGAAAGTTATATTTCTCAGAAAGCATCTTTCTTTAGCGACATGATTGTAGAAAAAGGTGTTGAACTTTTAGGATACGCAATGGATGGATCTCCATCTCTTACCATCACAACTCCTGCAGAAGTTCTTTTGACTCAGGGTGGTTGTATGGCATCTCTTGCAAGTGCCATGAGTGCAAACGGCGTAGCATCGATGTTAGCACAGACAATTAATGCGCGTTACAGAATATCGCGCTCGCTGGTCTCTTCTATTCTCTTTCCTTATGTCATCGAAGACGCAGCAAAGTTTAAAGCAGACCGCATCGAAAAAATTGCAAAGATTCTGCGTGCAGCTCCGGAAACTGCGTCTACAGAAGAATCGATTACTGCACTTTGTGAATACGTTAGACAGAAAATCGCAAAGAACAATCTTCCTGCACGCTTAAAGGATCTCTCGATTTCGATAGACCAGCTCGCGCTTGCTGCAGAAGACGCAGGAGAGCTTGATTTGATGAACACTCTTCCGCGAAGCATGACATCTGACGATCTGTTTGACCTTCTTAAACTTGCGTTCTAATTATGATAGAACCTCAGAAACTCTTTCAACTTTCCGGCGGGCAGAAGCGCAGAAAACTTGCGCTCTCGTTCGGGGCGCTTGAGCGCGATATTGCAGGAATTGCAGAAGCAGGTTCAGAATATTCTTTTAAATCAATGACTCGCGCGCAGTATGTTAAGGAACTTGTAAAAATTCTTTTAAAAGATCCAAAACTTTCGCCGGAGGCAACGCGCGAATTGGAAAGTCTTTTAACGGCAGAGCCATTTGACGAACTTCGTACATGCAATATCGCGCGAAATCATCTTCTTACGATAATCGGTACGTTCCCTGCAGAATGGGATCTTATTATCGCTCCTCATAAGACACAGCAGACTTCGCAGGTAGACAAAACCGGCACAAATACTTTGACGATGAGCCGAAGCTTTTATCCCGGGGTTTTTGCATACGCAGAAGACATTCGTTCTCCTTTTAATCTTGGGTCAATTTTCAGAACTGCCGAAGGGCTTGGCGCAGAAAAGCTGTATCTTTCTCCTTTTTGCTGCGATCCTATGCATCCTCGCGCCGTTCGAAGCGGAATGGGCTGTATCGAAACTCTTGCATGGGAGAGAAAATCTCTTGATGAGCTTCCGGACGATATCCCTGTGTTTACACTCGAAACAGGCGGCACTCCCATTGATGAGTTTAAATTTCCTGAAAGCGGAATCTGTATAATAGGCTCAGAAGAACTTGGTGTAAGCCCGGAGGCTTTAAAAAGAGCTTCTTATGGAACGGTTACAATCCCGATGAAAGGGCTTAAAGCATCTCTAAATGTAGGAGTTGCTTTCGGCATTCTCATGCAGAAATGGATTGAGTATATAAACGAAAATTATTGATACGTAGAATTTGATACGCGGAATTTAAATTAGTTTTCCTGATCTTTTTTAAACGAAGCCTGGAGTTTATCAGAAATCTTCTTTAACTGGTCTTCGTTTGAAATCTTAAAGAGTTTTAAAATCTCAGAATCAATCTGGTAGAATGCAACTTCGTCTGTCTGATAGTAAGTTAAAATATCTGCAAGGTAAACGATGCTTGTTAAACTCTTTACATCATCCGGTGCGTCTTCCGGGTCGTGATGGTATTTAATTACATTTACGATTACTTCCGGGAAGTTCCATTTTTTTGCAACTTCGCTTCCGATTTCGCCATGGTTAACACCTGCGATAAGGCGTTCGATTAAGTCTGCAGAAATACCCTTTGATTCGCACACAGCCTTTGCTTTTTCGAGCAGGTCAGGATGAGAAGTTTCGAAAATGATTTTTCCCATATCGTGCAGAAGTCCACAGATATAAGAGTCTTCGATAATTGCGCGCTTGCCTGCAAAAAAGTTTCTTGCAAGGTTATATGAATAGAATGCAACCTGGTATGCATGAGTCCATAAGTCTGCTTTATCGCCGCTTACGGCTTTAAATGTCTGCATTGTTCCGATACTGAACAGAAGGTTTTTAATACCGCGAAGTCCTACAAGCTTTACTGCATCTGTAATGCTGTGACATGGAGAAGCAAGCGCGAAGGCTGCTGAGTTTACCATCTTTAAAAGTTCACCGGTAAGCGAAACATCGTTTGAAATTTGCATTGCAATATCCGACATCTTTGAGTCCGGATCATTAAGCAGCTTGTTGATAGCCGTAATATTTTCAGGAAACTGCGGAAGACTGTCGATGAGTTTTACAAATTCTGCAGAAATGATGTCTATCTGTTTTTGTGTCTTTTCGCTTAACGGAAGAATGATTCTTGTTATTGTTTCGCCGTTTTCGCAGAGCGTCTGGAAGTTTTCTTCTGTAAGTCCGATTTTCTCGAGCATGAGAATCATGATTACAAGACCAAGGCCTGCACCTTCTGAGTCATCAAGAATCTGTGAAAGAGCATCTTCGATAGAGGTGTACTGCTGGGCTCTCGAAAGTTTGTCGTGAATACGCTTGTATTCAAATACTGTAAGGCTTGAATTATTGCGTACTTCGATTTTAATTTTATTGTTTCTAACCTGAAGGATGAGCTTTACGTAAAGCCCTGCCTTTTTCTGGAGACCGAGGTAGTAGTTGATGTTGTTCAGCGTGTCTTCCTTAAAAGTCTTTAATCCGAGGTCGTAGTCGTCTGCGTTAGTAATGTCGAGATTTTTCTGCTTAAAGTAGATTCGTTTTGTGTTTGCTTTCTTTGCGTTTGTAATCAATTCGTTGAGACAGTAGTTTAAATATTCTACCATCTGCTTCTGGTCAAGTTCTGTTAAAAAGGTTGTAAGGACATCGCCCATATACACTTCCATTTCGTGCGGAAGCGTGTACGTCGTTATCGTCAGAGGAATACCAGAATTTATCGCTTTTGAGATTTTTGCAGAATCTACCTGGATGCGATTTTTAGAAGCCATACGAATCAATCCTTTTAAGTTGTTCTGATATTATATCATGGAATGTAAATAAAATAAAGTTTTTTATGCTCCTTGTAAAAAGGACCCTCCGATGTTAGAATTATGGCATGTTGTTCCATATCACTTTTACGGCTTTGTATGGGCAGATGGTTGTCCTTTTTGTCCTTGCCATCACATGCGCACGAATCTTCTTTGTCAGGAATACAAGAAATGACTCTATCGTTCTTCTGTCGCCTTTTGCGTTTTTAATACTCCTGGCTCAGGCTGCTGCATGGGGAATCGGCACAGGCGAGGTCATCCTGTTCTATCTGTCGCTCATCGTATTTGCCGTAAATTACCGTGGATTTCTGCGGTTTTCGAGCAACCTTTATGTAGACTCATACAACGTCATTTTTATGATTCTTTCTACGATAGTTCTTATTGTCATAATCCTTACAGGCATTTTCTTTTTTCAGAACAGACCGGTGGTTATGGACGAGGCAAAGATTCCTGTAACAAAAAACGTCAGGTATTTTTCTGGAAGCGCAGACGGTGGGTTTGCTCCGGCAGAAAAGCTTTTTGAAATGCGAAATCTTACCGTTACGGTTTACACCCCTGACTTTACAAGAGGGAATAAAGAAAACGACACGGTAATTCTTTTTGTTCCGGATAAGAGGGCTCATGTCTATAATTATGAGCCGTATCTTATGCTTCTTGCAAAAGCAGGCTACAAAATTTATGCAGGCGAATTTGGTTTTTCAACTGTTCCGCTTAATATAAAGGTAAAAGTAAACATCGGATTTTTAAGACAGCGTCTCTTTTTTATAAATACAAGATTAAATCCCGAAAAATATTTCGAAAAAAATCCGCAGTTTTATGACATTTATGCACGTGAATACGAAATACTTTCTGGTATTGCTGCAAGACTTGAACCTTCGACAAAAAAATTTGTTGTAGTTGCCGACGGAATTCCTGAAAAAAGTTTTTCTAAGATTTTAAAACCTGCACGACTTCTTTCATGTATCGGCTTGAGTTCTGTAAAAGAATATAAGACAAATGGTTACGGCTTTATTGAACAGACAAACCCGCTGCTGTCATTTCTTAAATTCAACTTAAAGAGAGATAAGCACAATCATATGCCTAGCCTCATGGTTATGGAAACAAAGAAAAAAATAAACAGAATGTACAGGGAGCAGGAAGAAAATGACGCTCAATGAACTGGACAAATATTTTAATTCATTTCTCAAAAAAGAAAATTTTCCTAATGATGTTTCTTTAAACGGAATTCAAATTCAAAACAGTGCGCCGGCTTTAAAAGAAATAAAGAAGGTTGTGTTTGCAGTTGATGCAAGTGAAGAAACTGCTCTAAAGGCTGCAAAGTGCGGGGCAGATGTTCTTTTCTGTCATCACGGACTTTTCTGGGGACAGTGCGAAACAATAACAGAAAATGTTTATAAAAGAATAAGTGCGTTTTTAAAAAATGATCTTGCACTCATTGCTTATCATATTCCACTTGATGCAAATAAACCTTATGGAAACAACTGGGGACTTGCAGCAAGAGCCTGTCTTACAAAAACAAAAATGTTCGGTGAGTGGAGAGGAATGACGATTGGTGTTTACGGCCAGTTAAAAACAAAGCTCACGGCAGAAAAACTCGCAGAAAAAATTTTACTTCCTGGAGAAAAACCTTTTGCGGTTTTAAATTTTGGAAAGAAAGATATAAAGACTGTCGGAATAATTTCTGGAGGAGCTTCAGAAGATGTCAGGCATGCAGTTGATCTCGGACTTGATGCTTTTGTTACCGGAGAATTCTGTCATGAACTTTTTCATTACGCAAAGGAAAGTAAAATAAATGTAATTGCAGGCGGGCACTATCAGACAGAAACTGTGGGTGTAAATCTTGTGATGAAAAAACTTGCAAAAGAAAAGAAAATAGATGTAGAATTTATTGATGTTCCGACCGGGTTGTAAAAAAGATGTTTAAAATGCATCTTGCATGCGACCAATGATGTAGAAACTTTAAGGAGATTTTTTATGATTACAATTTTGCCGCAGACAGATAAAGAGCCGTTAAACACAATTGGATATTGTGCAGGAATCTGCTGGAACAGCCCTGTTGACGATAAAGAAAAAAATATTAAGCGCGCAAAAAACTGCATTAAAAGCGGACACGGCCGCGTTGCAGAATATCCTGATGTTTTCTGTATCATCGAAGGTTACTCTGCGCGCTGTATCAGAGAGCTTTATACTCACATCATAGGAACAACAAGGCTCCAGAGTTCAACAAGATATGTTGATGCAAAAAATATGGATGTCGACAAAGAGTTTTACTATCCGTTTAAGGACGAGGCGGCAGACGTTTACCGCGATGGGCTTAAAAATATCATGGAAACTTACACAAAGCTCGAGGAACTCGGATATGCCAAAGAAGATGCCGCAAATATCCTCCCGCTCGGAATGGAAACTAAGATTGTCTGGAAAATAAACCTTAGAGCCCTCATGCATTTTATGAATATGCGCCTGTGTACCCGTGCTTATAAAGAAATCAGGGCTTTAAGCCTCGAATTAAAGGAAAAATTAAGGGCTCTTTCCCCGGAATGGGAGTGGATTTCTGACAACCTTTTCCTGCCTAAATGCGAGGCTGCAGGCTACTGTGACGAAGAACATTCATGCGGAAGAAAGATTTCTAAGAAAGAAATGCTTGCTGCAATTGAAGAATGGCAGAAAATTCATTGACACTTAAATAGTTTAATTCTATAATTCTAATATTCTATCTTTTACCTATTAAACGGAGTAAAATTCAATGGCAAACAAATTAGTTTACTTTTTCGGAAACGGAAAAGCTGAAGGTAACGCTGACATGCGTGCCGAACTCGGCGGAAAAGGTGCTAACCTTGCAGAAATGACAAACATTGGAGTTCCAGTACCACCTGGATTCACAATTTCAACAGATGTTTGTAAGATGTTCTACGACAACAACAGAAAATATCCAGCAGGATTAAAAGAAGCTGTTGCTGCTAACCTTGCAAAATTGGAAAAAGCTTTTGGTAAAAAGCTTGGCGATCCAAATGATCCACTTCTCGTATCAGTACGTTCAGGTGCTGCAGTATCAATGCCTGGTATGATGGATACAATCCTTAACCTTGGTCTTAACGACAAATCAGTTGAAGGACTTGCTAAAAAAACTGACAACCCACGCTTTGCATGGGATGCATACCGTCGCTTTATCCAGATGTTCTCTGATGTAGCAATGGGAATCGATCACGACAAATTCGAAGCTATCATCGACGAAGTAAAATCACACAAAGGAAAGAAGCTCGATACAGAACTCGATACAGCAGAACTTCAGGAAATCGTAAGCAAGTACAAAGTACTTTACAAAACAGAAAAGAAAGAAGACTTCCCACAGGATCCTGTTAAACAGATGTGGGCAGCTATCGACGCTGTATTCGGTTCATGGATGAACCCACGTGCTATTAAGTACCGCGAATTAAATTCTATCAAAGGTCTTAAAGGTACAGCTGTAACAGTTATGGCAATGGTATTCGGTAACATGGGTAACGACTCTGGTACTGGTGTATGTTTCAGCCGTAACGCATCAACTGGTGAAAACAAATTCTACGGTGAATATCTTATCAACGCTCAGGGTGAAGACGTTGTTGCCGGTATCCGTACACCAAAAGATATGTCACAGCTCGCAAAAGAAAATCCAAAGATTTATGCAGAACTCGTAAAGATCCGCAACAATCTCGAAAAACATTACCACGATATGCAGGATATGGAATTTACTATCCAGCAGGGTAAACTTTATATGCTCCAGTGCCGCAATGGTAAGAGAACTGGTGCTGCTGCAGTTAAGATGGCTGTAGACATGGTTGCAGAAAAACTCATCACAAAAGAAACAGCAATCAACCGTGTTGAACCACAGCACATCGACCAGCTCTTACACCCAGCTTTCAACAAAGCTGCTCTTGCAAGCGCAACAAAAATCGCACAGGGACTTAACGCTTCTCCTGGTGCTGCATGTGGACAGATCGTATTTACAGCAGCAGAAGCTGAAGAATGGAAAAAGAATGGAAAGAAAGTTCTTCTCGTAAGAAAAGAAACTTCTCCAGATGATATTGCCGGAATGGTTGCTTCACAGGGTATCCTTACAGCAACTGGTGGACGTACATCACACGCAGCTGTAGTTGCACGTGGTATGGGTACACCTTGTGTTTCTGGTGTTGAAGCTATCAAATTTGTAAGTGCAGATACAATCTCTATCGATGGAAAAACATTCAAGAAAGGTGACTACCTCTCAATCGATGGTACAACAGGTTATGTATATGCAGGACAGATTGCTACAGAACCAGCTACACTTTCTAAAGAACTTGAAACATTCTTGAAGTGGTGTGATGAAGTTCGCAACTCTTCTGTTCGTACACCAGCTGTTGGTGCAAAAATCACAGGCTTTGGTGTTCGTGCAAACGGTGACCAGCCGGTTGATGCAGAAAACGCATTCAAGTTTGGTGCAGAAGGTATCGGACTTTGCCGTACAGAACACATGTTCTTTGATCCTAAAAAACTTCCATACTTCCAGGCAATGATCGGATCTGATTCAACAGAAATGCGCGAAAAAGCACTTTCTAAGATCCTTCCACTCCAGAAGAATGACTTTGCAGGAATCTTCAAAGCAATGAAGGGACATCCTGTAATTATCCGCTTCCTTGACCCACCTCTCCACGAATTTACTCCAAAAGATAAGAACGGTCTCAACGAAGTTGTTAACGTAATCAGAGAACTCGGATATAAACTCGACGCTTCTACACTCGAAGCTCGCTTTGCAGACCTCCACGAATCTAACCCTATGATGGGACACCGCGGATGCCGTCTTGCAATCACATATCCAGAAATCTTCAAGATGCAGACAGAAGCTGTTGTACTTGCAGCTATCGAATGCCAGAAAGCTGGTATTAAATGTCAGCCAAATATCATGATTCCTATCGTAGGCGAACCAAAAGAATTGTCTACAATTCGTGCAGAATGCGAAGAAGTTATCGCACGCGTTCAGAAAGAAAAGGGTGTTAAAGTTAACGTAAATATCGGTACAATGATCGAAATCCCACGTGCTGCACTCCTTTCTGGCGAAATCGTTAAGAGCGCAGACTTCTACAGCTTCGGTACAAACGACCTTACACAGATGACATTCGGATACAGCCGTGATGATGCTGCTAAATTCCTTGATGCTTACTATTCACGCAATATCCTCGAAGATGACCCATTCAAGACAATCGATCAGAATGGTGTTGGACAGCTCATCAAGATGGCAGTTAACGCAGCACGCAGCGTAAAACCTGACTTCCACTGTGGTATCTGTGGTGAACATGGTGGTGATCCAGAAACTATTAAGTTCTGTTATGAAGCAGGTCTTAACTATGTATCTTGTTCTCCATTCCGTGTACCTATCGCACGTCTTGCTGCAGCTCAGGCTGTACTCGCTGCAAAAGCAGCAAAGAAAGCTCCTGCTAAGAAAGCAGCTGCTAAAAAACCTGCTGCAAAAAAAGCAGTAGCAAAGAAAGCAACAGCTAAAAAAGCTCCTGCAAAAAAAGCAGCAGCAAAGAAAGCTCCAGCTAAAAAGGCTACAGCAAAAAAAGCAACGGCTAAAAAAGCTCCAGCAAAGAAAGCAACTAAAAAAACAACAAAGAAATAATTTCTTTGATTAACTTTTAGTAAAAAGCCAGCCGGTAAAAATCGACTGGCTTTTTTTAACAGTTTACGTATGCAAATTACGGAGGTAAAGATGAAAACTGTATCAATCAAGACAGAACTTGGTTCCAACGAATATCCTGGACGCGGAATCATTCTTGGACGCAGTGCAGATGGTTCAAAAGCTGTTGCTGCATATTTTATAATGGGAAGAAGCGAAAACAGCCGCAACCGTATCTTTGTAGAAGACGGCGAAGGAATCCGCACACAGGCTTTTGATCCTTCAAAAATGAAAGATCCTAGCCTTATAATTTACGCACCTGTACGTGTTCTTGGAAACAAGACAATCGTTACAAACGGTGATCAGACAGATACAATTTTCGAAGGAATGGACAAGCAGATGACTTTTGAGCAGTCTCTTCGTTCAAGAGAGTTTGAACCTGATGCTCCAAACTTTACTCCAAGAATCAGCGGTGTAATGCATGTTGAAAACGGAACATACAACTTTGCACTTTCTATTCTTAAAAGTGATAACGGCGACAGTTCAACTTGCAATCGTTTTACTTTTGCATACGAAAATCCTAAAGCAGGAACAGGAAGATTTATCCACACTTACATCGGTGACGGAAACCCTCTCCCAAGTTTTGAAGGCGAACCGACACTCGTAGAAGTAAAAGGTAATATCGACGAGTTTACTGACGAAGTATGGAACAGCCTTAACAATGACAATAAAGTTTCGCTTTTTGTACGCTTTATTGATGTAAAGACTGGAAAGTACGAAACAAGAATCGTTAACAAGAATAAATAATATTTATCAGATGCTCCTGGTTTTACAGGGGCGTCTGAAATTTAAATACTGCCGGTACTAATGATATCATGATTAGAAAAAAAATATTTTATTTCATCATTATTTTTTCATTATTTTCATTTCTATCTGCAGATTCAAATTTAAAAAATAAAAATAAACAGAAGCAGAAAGAAAAAAATAAAATTCAGGAAACGCACAAAGATAAAAGTCGTGACTGGAGACAGACAAACCTTTCTGTCCACGACGAAGTTGCAATATTAAAAAAAGCTTACCCGGATGTAGAATTTATAATCGATTATGATGAAGAACAGAAGGATTACACTGTAGAAGTAAAAAATAAAAACCGTACTTCTGTATATTACTGGTGTGAAGGCCTTTATCTTCCAAAAGATCAGCTTGTAAATAAAAATCAATACTACAGAATAATCACATATTACGACAACAAACTCGAAGACCCGGCAAATTTTTCACAGGAAAAAATTGATTCTATAAAAAAATTCAGTTCGCGGGAAAACAGATCGACAGGTTCGTTTTCTTCTAAATTTATTTTTGATGCAATTTATGATGCTTCGAGCAGATTGCGGACAGAACAAAATCTTAAGCAGATAAAATTTCTTGACCGCTATATGACAGTGCATAAAAAGATAATTCCTGCACTGGAGCGTGTAGAAACTAAAATCTATGAACTTTCAAAAACAAACCAGGATGTAAAGAACTTTCTTGCTGATTTATCGGCATGTCAGGCTTACAACTGGCGAGAAATCAGGGATGCCCGAACAAGATCGTTCCACAGTTATGGAATTGCAGTGGATATTCTTCCGTATAAATGGGGAAAAAAAATCATTTACTGGGGCTTTGAGAAAAACGAGGGCAATGACGACTGGATGCTTATTCCGCTTGAAAAACGCTGGATGCCGCCGCAGGCTGTCATAACCGCTTTTGAAGAAGAAGGCTTTATATGGGGCGGTTACTGGGCTATCTGGGATAACATGCACTTTGAGTATCACCCCGAACTTATTTTGGCTAAAACTCAGATTGAAAAATCTTTATAAATTCAGCATAATTATAATATATGTGTGCAAAAACACGGCGAGATGCCAGATATGAAATACTCGGCAGGGTGGAATCAGAGGAACTTTCTACATTTCCGGGGACGCTTTTGGATTTAAGTGTCCATGGATGCAAAATTCACTATTCAAATCCTGTAGCAGTAATGCTCGAAAACGAGTACACAGTAAAAATCACATTTACAGAGCAGTCTCTCTCAGAACCTATAACACTTATCTGCCGTCCTGTATGGGTAAGTGAAGACAGCGGAGCTACAGATATAGGCATGCAGTTTTTACACTCACCAGACACCGACGTCCTTAACCGTTATATAAAAGTCCTCTACAAAGATTCTCAGCATCCTGAGGACATCTCAAATCAGATAGTGGAAAACGAATGCCAGTTCATATAGAAAAACTTGACGGAATTGCATTTCTAGCTTTTCCAGATACGCTCGATTTTTTAAAGACAGAACTTAGCGAAAGGTTTTCTCTTTCTTCTTTAAGCGGAACCAACTCAAAAACTTTTGGCGAAATCCTTTACATCGAAAATACAAGTGAAAAACGAACAGATTTATTTTTGAGAGAGCAGCCTTATTGGGCTCGTACGACCTTACTAGAACCTTTTTTGCTTCATTTTGAATCGATTGGAGACGCTGCAAAGGCATTAAAGGAAATCCAGAGAAACTGGGCTCCTTATCAATACCAGAGCTTTCGCCGCGCGGCTCTCATACAGGAAAAACTCCCGTACATTAATTTAAAGGCAAAAAACTTTCCGGTTGAAATTCCTAAAAGTCCGATAGGTGTTTATACATTAATCGATGATAAAACAATTTTAGCATCTGCAAAGACGTCAAGTTTTTTGCCTGCCGGCAAAATCGAATTTGTCGAGGATCATGAAAATCCTCCGAGCCGCGCGTATTTAAAGATTCAGGAAAGTTTGACTCTTGCCCGACATTTTTTTGGTGTTCCGCTTCCTGGACCTGACTCGCGGTGTTTTGAAGCAGGCGCATGCCCCGGCGGATGGACATGGGTTTTAGTAAACCTTGGTGCAAAGGTTTATGCGGTCGACCGTGCAGAGCTTGCGCCGTCATTGATGCAAAATCCTCTTGTAGAGTTCTGCGCGCACGATGCGTTTACTCTAAAGCCAGAAGAGATTGGAAAGTGCGACTGGGTATTCAGTGATGTAATCTGCTACCCTGAGCGTCTTTTAGAATGGGTTAAAAAGTGGCTTGATTCAGGGCTTACAAAAAAAATGATCTGTACGATAAAGATGCAGGGCGCGATAGATTATGAAATCGTAAAAAAATTTGCAGAGATTCCCGACAGTCGTGTCGTTCATTTAAACTATAACAAGCATGAATTAACATGGATTCATGCAGGAGAATAATATGAAAATCATTTCGTGGAATGTAAACGGAATTCGCGCAGTAGAAAAAAAAGGATTTGTTGACTGGATTTTAAAATGCGGTGCCGATGTTGTTTGTATTCAGGAAACTAAGGCAAATCCAGGACAGCTTTCGCCAGACTTGCTTGGGCCCGGTGGAGAGTACAAGAGCTTTTTCTCCAGTGCAAAGCGCCCCGGCTATTCTGGTACTGCAATCTATTCTAAAACAGAGCCAGACAGCGTTGAGATAATGGGAGATGAACGCTTTGATGATGAAGGGCGTGTTACGATTGCAAAATTTAATACAGATAAGAAAGATAAAAAAATTGCGGTAATTTCTGCATATTTTCCGAACAGCCAGGACGCCGGGGCGCGGCTTGATTATAAGCTTGCATTCTGTGATGCAATGTTAAAAAAATGTGACGCGCTCGTTAAAGAAGGTTTTAATATTGTTCTCTGCGGTGACTACAATATCGCACACAAACCGATAGATCTTGCAAATCCAAAAGCTAACGAAGGAAACGCAGGTTATTTACCAGAAGAGCGCGCATGGATGGATACGTTTACAAATGCAGGTTATGTAGATACATTCCGCCACTTCTGTGAAGAACCAAAACAGTATACATGGTGGAGTTACAGATTCCACGCAAGAGAAAAAAACATCGGGTGGCGTATTGACTATCAGTGTGTAAACCACGACTTTATTGAAAACGTAAAATCTTCTGTTATAATGAGCGATGTAACCGGATCGGATCATTGTCCGATTATGGTTGAAGTGGAAGAATAAAATTGCGTATCATAAATTATTTTGAATATGAAAACAAAGAAAATATAATTGCTCAACTTGAGAAGGGAGCACATTACTGGCGTGCAATTCCTTTTTTACTTGCAATATTAAAAGACAACGCATTTAATAAACTGTTTGGAAACGGAGCTCTTTATCTTTTGCTCGAAGATGAAGAACTTGTTGCGTTTTCTACTTTCTGTGACAGAGATGAAACTGCATTTCCAGAAATTGGTCCATGGATTGGTTTTGTGTTTACTTTTCCAAAATGGCGTGGAAAACATTTTTCAGAAAAGTTGATTGATTATTACTGCAATACCCTTGCACCAGAGTTATATCCGCAGTTTGATAAAGTTTTTCTTTCGTCTGATGAAAAAGGGTTATATGAAAAATATGGATTTAGATATGTCGGACAGATGAAAGGAACCTGGGGCGATGACGAGACGGGAGTTTATTTTCGCTATATCGGAAAATCCAGTGTTGCAGATTTTGAAGGTATGGACAGAACCTTAGTAAAAATAATTACTGAGCAGACAGAAATTCTTTTTAAGAATATAGAAGATCAGATAGCCGGTGCAGAACTTGAATCAAAACTTGATAATGTAAACAACTCGCGTTTTCTTTTTCATATGATTCACTCTGCAGACAGATATTTTGTAAATCCGTATGCATACAGATATGAAAAAATGATTGCAGAAGATATCGATGAAAATTACAGCATAATTTCACAGTCGCGCGAAGGTTATATTGGAGACGATGGATTTGTAATTCCGCGTGAAGTACTTGCTTCGTATTTACAATATGTAAAATTAAAAGTGATGCTTTATTTAAATATGCTTACAGACAAAGAACTTTCAGAAAAACCGGAAGGCTGCCCTCATACACGACTAGCCTTGATTTTAGGACAGTACAGGCATTCTATGTTCCACTCCGGGATGTCAGAAATCTTTACTTTTGATAAAACAGAAAAGTGGTTGCCATATACAGGATTTAAGTATATAAAATAGAGTAAAATATATTACGAAACAAAAGGAAGCCTGTATGTATACTCTTGTAATGAAGCAGCTTGCCACGATGAGTCTTATTGCACTCGGTGGTTTTATTTTTGCAAAATGTTTTAAGGTCGAAGAATCACAGCAGAAATTTTTAAGCAGACTTCTTTTGTATTTTATAAATCCATTCATGATTGTTAAGTCGTTCAACCTCGAGTTTGATGCAGATAAATTTCTGCAGTTCGGATTTGTTGTTGTAATTGCACTTGTAATTCATCTTGTTATGATTTTAACAGGCTTCTTTTCGAGTAAAGAACAGGTTGATCGTCTTGCGGTTTGTTTTACCAACTGTGGATTTATCGGTATTCCGTTAATCAGCGGAGTGTTTGGTAATACCGGCGTTTTTTATCTTATGGGATATCTTGTTGTGTTTAACGTTCTTATCTGGACGTACGGGTATTACATAATGAGTGGTTCAATAAATCTTAAAAAGATTGTTACAAATCCTAATATCATCGCGATTGTTTTTGGCATTGCACTTTTCTGCAGCCCGTGGACGCTCCCTGAGTTTATTGCACGTCCTGTTACGATGATTGGCGATACAAACACTGCTGTGAGTATGCTTTTAATCGGAATTCTTTTAGCAAACTTTAAGCCTGCCGATGGAAAGCTTTATGCTCTTAAAATCGCAAAGGTAAGTTTTTTGCGTCATGTTGTCTGTGCTCTTTTAAATATAGCGATTCTTTTTCTTGTATCAAAACTTTTTCCAGGAATGAGTGACTGCCGGACTCTTCTGTTTGTTATTCTTATCTGTTCGATGTGTCCGTCTGCGACAACGATTCCGGGCTTTGCAGTTCTGTTTAATCGCGACGAAACTTACGCAAGCCTCATCATTTCTTTTACAAGCATTCTGTGCATGTTCTTTCTTCCGGCGTTTGTCGCACTTGCAGAACATTTGATGTAGAAGATAGAGTGAATAAAAAACCCGCCTGCATTGCTGCATCGGCGGGTTTTTTGATGTGCTGGCGTTGATTAGAACTTAGCCTTTCTAAGTCTTACCTTTTCTATATCTTCACAGAACAATTCTCTCAGGTCATTCAAGCCGAGTGCCATCAAAGCCATACGGTCGATACCGATACCCCATGCAAGAACTGGAACATCTACGCCCATTGCCTTTGTTACTTCTGGTCTGAATATTCCAGAACCACCAAGCTCGAACCATCCGAGTTTTGGATGCTTGATATGAACTTCGATAGAAGGTTCTGTGAACGGGAAGTATCCCGGAACATATTTTACTTCTTCTGCACCTGCGATTTCTTTTGCGAACATCTCAAGGAAGCCTAAAAGTGTTTTTAAGTTAACGTCTTTTCCAAGTACGATACCTTCTGTCTGATAGAAGTCAGAAAGGTGAGTAGCATCTACTTTATCATAGCGGAAGCAGCGCGCGATTCCAAAGTATTTACCGGGAATCTCTGCTTTATGAAGCTGGTGTGCAGAAAGAACTGTTCCCTGGCTTCTTAAAAGCAGGCGCTTTGTAAAGTCACGGTCAAATGTGTAATTCCATCCGCGGCTTCCAGATTTACCGCCGTTTTCGTGAACTGCTGCAACATTCGAAAGATATGGTTCTTCGATTGATTTTGCGTGTGTCGGGTTTTTAATTCTGTATACATCGTGAATGTCGCGCGCTGCGTGGAACTGTGGCATAAAGAGTGCATCGCCGTTCCAGAATTCTGTTTCTACGAGTGGTCCGTCAAACTCCTGGAATCCGAGTGAACAGAGTTTGTCTTTTACTGATTCAAGGAATGAAACATATGGATTGATGCGTCCAGGAATATTTCTTGCCGGTGGAATCGAAATGTTGTATCCGCGGAATGTTCCTTTTTTCCATTCACCGCTTTCGAGCATTTTAGTTGTGATTTCGCCGATTTCGTTTCCTGTAACACCAACTTTCTTAAGTTCTGCAGCAACTGCATCACTTTCTCCGCAGAGTTTGTATACTACAGTTTCGCGTGTGTATGTTTTAAATGGAGAGTCTGTTGCTCCACGTTTTTTTGCAAGTCCTGAAAGAACTTCGAGTTCTTCTTTTGAAAGATCATCCTGATTTAATGTTCCGTCAGAAGACTCAGAAGCTTTTTTAAGAAGTGATGAAGTAAGAGTAATGCGAGGAGGAAGTTCTTTTCCTGTGTATTCTGCTTTCTTTTCTTCGTTCATCTTAAAGATGCCTTCTTTAGAAAGCTGACCGAATGCGCTACCGATGTCTTTCTGTTCTACGCCGATTCCCTGTGCAATTTCTGGAAGTGTTTTTGCACCGTTCTCTTTTACAAACTTAACAGCGCGTTCTTCTACTGTTCCGTCTTTAGCAAGCTGGCGTCCGAGATCTGTGATTTCAAAGAATGTGTGTGGTGTGCGGCTTACTTCTTTTACGAGTTCTTTTCCACCGAGCCATGAGAATGCCTGGTTAGCGTGACCTTCTTTGTAATCTAATTCTTTCTGTAAGCGTGAAGAAGTAAGTTCGTCGTTCTGTGTGTACTTGAGAAGAACTTTAATCTCAAGCGGGTGTAAATTTTTAATTGTTGAAGTGATGTCCATTTTAAATTATTTAAGCGGTAAAAACCATCCGGCATGCGCAGAATAATTTTTACCGCTACTCCTGTAAATGATTAACGATAGAATTTGATGACGCAGAGCATTTCGCCCATTTTTACGCCTCTGTCATCTTTATAATGACGTGTTTTATCTCTCTTGAGATAAGTATATTTAAAATAACCATGTTCTTTCATGAAGTCTTCGATAATATCTGCAATTGTAATCATTGCTTCTGATTTTTCGAATGCAACATCAAGGCAAGTATAATAAATACGAGCTTCATCATAGTTTTCGATGTATTCGATTTTTACTGAAGCTGGTTTCTGTTTACCAGTTTCTGGGTTTGTAGTTAATCTCTGGTTTTCTGGAACGATAACAGTTACTGTTCTGTCCATAGGGTTTTTAGGATTAACAATGTCGTCTACCGAGTCCTGTGCATAAAAGCATGTAAGTGCTGTCATACAAGCTAAGATTGCAAAAATTTTCTTCATAATTCTCCTCCAAAAATAATGCGCATGGTTATTATGCTGTTAAAATTGACTGTATTCTTTTATTTTACTAGTTTCCACGAAAAAATCAAGTTCAACGGCATAATGACCAGAATCTATTAAAATAGCAGGAACTTTCCTTATAAGTATGGTTCCTGTAATTTCCTTGGGTTTGTTTTTGATGATTTTCCTGTAATGCTCACGTATTCCGTTTTTTACAGCGTTATTTACCGCTTCTTCGAGGCCGGCAAAGCCCTTTGAGAGCTTTCCTTTACCGATTCCGGTTGTTTTAGCCGTTTTTATGCTCGAAAACTGCCTGTAAATCCTCTGCATCTGTTCAGTACGCTCAAAATTTACCCAGCAGAAGATTTTATCCTCGCGCCAGTAGGTTTTTTCGTACTCGATGTCCTTTTTGTGTTTTTCGAAGTTTTCAAGCGGAACACACTCAAAAAACTCATCAACTTTTCTGAGTTTATCGCTCGGGGTGTAAGTAAATTGCCAGCCGTATGTCATTCCGCTTAAAAGAAGCTCAGAAGTCGATTTGAGATGGTTTCTGGCCTGTTCATGCGGAACTGTCTCCTTAAACTCGGGATACGCATCCTGTAAAGCCCAGATATAAAGACGAATCTTTTTTTCCTGGTCGTAGTTCTGCGGAAAAAGGGAAAAAAGCGAGAAGAAGAATATTAATGCTAGCGACGAAATGCGTTTATCCATATCTTTACAGGGTTAACTCCAAACCTCACGATAAAATAAAGCCACGCAAATGCAAATCCTAGAAGATGTGTCACATGCGCAACTCCGGTATCAAAACCAAAGTACTGGCTTGTAAGCTCTACGATTGTGTAGATTAAAACCAGAACAGGTCCCGGCACCGGTATAAGCCCAAATATAAAAACCCTGACTGTCGGAAAGATTACAGCAAAAGCGAAAAGAATTGAAAAAATTGCACCGCTGGCTCCGACTAAAAGTACGTAGTATTGACCCTTGAATATATAGAAAAAAACCGAAAAGAGGCTTGTCAGGATTCCGCATAAAAGATAATAAAGGAGAAATTCTTTTGAACCCACAGATCTTTCTACGTTGATTCCGAACATGACAAGACCAAACATATTAAAAGCCAGATGGCGGAACGAACCATGTACAAAAACACATGTAAGAATCTGCCAGTACATCTTTGAATTGATGAAGGCATAAGGATTTAATCCCAGAACGAAATATAAATCCGGAAATAATTTTGTAAGAAAGAATACAAAAACATTTATTGCGGCAATGATTATTGTTGCGTTAAAAAATGTATAACGAAATCTTTTCTGTAAAATATTTGTCATTCAGGAACTTCTGTATTTTTGATTATCTCTTCGTCTGCAAATGTAACACGGTTTCTTCCGCTTCGTTTTGAAACATAGAGAGCTTTGTCTGCCTGTTCTACGAGAAGTTTTGGAACCGTAACAGGGTTTGTTTTAGAGTCGTAAACTGAACATCCGATTGAAATTGTAACTTTCATGTGCTGGTCTTCGTAAGTAAAATCGTTTGATTCAATCTGTTTTCGGATTCTTTCTGCTACTGCCATTGCATCATCTTTTGACGTATTTGGAAGCATTACAGTAAATTCTTCTCCACCATATCTTGAAGCAATGTCGTGCTCGCGTGTATTTGCCTTTATGATTTTTGCAACTGACTTTAATACAAAGTCACCGCACGCATGTCCCCATGTATCGTTAAACTTTTTAAAGAAGTCAATGTCAAACATAAGAACTGCAAGATTCTGCTTTTGTGAAATTGCAAGATCAAGTTTGTCTGTGAGCACATTGTAGAAAAAGTATTTTAACTTTAAGTGCGTCATCATGTCGGTACTTGATTTTTCGAGAAGGGCTGCGTTGTTGATTGCGACAGCGGCAAGGGATGCAATAGAAAGAATCTGTTCTTTGTCGTATTCAGTATAATCTGCACCTTCACCTATATCGAGCCTTTCTCCGAGTACGAGAAAACCGTTCATTCTGTTTTTGTGGAACAGAGGAACTATAAGTGTAGGGTGAAGAGATTCTATTTTAGAAACATCTTCGTTTTCTGAAAGTTCGCTTTTTATCGAAGCAACCGAATATGTGCGTGTATTTCTGGCAAGAATTTTAATAAGTTCTGAATCTGCAGAGATCGAGTAATTAAGTGCAGGGTTTAAATCTATACCGGTGTGGTTTGTAGAAAGATTAAACGAGTTTGAATCGATGTCGTCGTATACAAAAATTCCGGCTCCAGTAACATGCATCTGACACATACATGTATAAAGGATAGACTCGATAAGTGTGCTGTATTCGAGTGTAGAACAGAGCGAGCGTGAAATTTCGAGCAGCTGCTGGAGGTCGTAGATTCGTTTTTCGTACTGATCTACGGCGTCCTGGATATACGAATTATCCGGCAGTATGAGAGAGCTAAAATCTGTATCTTCTGTAATTTCTTTTTCTTCCATATTAAATCAACTTAAATTAGTTTTTCTTGTCTACGCTTGTAATTATAGCATAGTTTCTCATAATTTCAAAAAATACTTTCCAGTTTTCGTAATTATTTTCAAGGAAATCAGTGTTATCACGGTTTCTGGATGACATGATAAGTACCTTAAGGTTAGAAACGATTTCGCTGGAAGGCTTTTTTGAGTCCTGAAGCAAATCTCCGAGTTCTACATAAAGCGCAAACAAAGCAGTAACCTGTCTCTGGATTATCTGCTTTGCTTCTGCATTTATATTATCGACCTGATTTATCAATTTTTTAGAGAAATCAGGGTCTTTATGGCTGTCGCGGATATAACCTTTTAAGAGAGCCTCGCTGTTAGTGCCGTTTGCGTCAAAAGAGTGTTCAAAAGCTTCGATTTTAGCAGCGACTTCGTTGGCAGAAAAAACCGTCTGCGAGAACTGTGACTTAAAATTAGGATTGTTAAAGAAACCTTCGATAACTATATCGTTAAGGAGAGCCTGAAGTGTTTCCGGATAATAATATGAAACGAAAGTTTTAAGGATTTTTAACGGAGTTATCCATGAGAAACTGACTGACGAGTTCTGAAGAAGAAGTTCGTTAAGCTCTTCGTTGTAGCCGAACATCGGAAGAAGGGGACGGTTTTCGAAAAGTGTCGTCAGTTCTGTCTGGATGTGAGAGTCTTTTAATTCGCGTTTTATTCTGGCCTCGTCGCTTGCAAACTGTTCCTGAATGTATGAAGAAAATTTCTGTCTTGCGTCTGCAGAATAAGTTGCTGTAGTCGGTTCAAAATCCGGATTCTGTTTTGAAATCTGAATAAGAGCACGAAGCACACCTTTTGTTAAAATTCTGTTACAAATGTATTCAATCTTTTTTAAATTGTTTACGATTTTTTTCTGGTTTGTTGATGACATCGAGTCTATGTCTACAATCTGTGCGAGTGCGATTACGGCATATGCAACAGACATCGTCATTTTAAAGTCAGAGATGATGTAGTAAAGGTCGAGGAAAACATTTTCAAGTGATATAGGCGGAACTGCAGAAAAAGAAATCGGATTATCTGGTTCAAGAGGATTAAACTTTGAGTCAAAAGTTTTTAAGGGTGTAACAAAGTTAAATCTGCAGAGTTCTACAAGTTGTTTTAGTTTTACGAAAATCTCATCCATCTTTATGAATTCTTTTGTATTTAATTCGTGGATAAGTTTTTCAAGTCGTCTGTGCTGGTCTTCGAAAACGCGTGACGAAGGAGTTGCTTCCTGCTCTGATAAAAAAAGTTCCTGTTTGCGGCTTTCGTATTCAAGGCTTCTTAATTTCTGCTGATTTTCTTCTGAATAGCCCGATACGATTAACTGATATTCAAAACGGGTATTTCTTTTTATGTCAGGGCCTGCAATTGTCTGCTCGAGAATTTTTGCAATCGGGCGCGTGTTTATATAGAGAATGCGCAGAACTTCTGCAAAATTAGGCTGAATTAATCCGTTACGGTAAATTCCGCTTGGAAGAGCCCTCATTTCGGCATCGATTTTCTTAAGCTTCTGCCTTTTCTGCACGTCCGGTGAGGAACTTCTGAATATATTGTCAAAAAAATCTGTAATAGCCTGAATGAATGACATAATTATATTTTAGTTTAAGTTATGCTATTTTACAACCATAACTTTTCTCGTTTCCTCCATTTCTGGACCTACGACGCGGATAAAATATATTCCGCGAGCTACGGCAGTGCCCGATTTATTTGTTCCATCCCAGTAATAGTAATGGAGTCCCTCCGGTTTACGTCCGTTTTCAAGATATTTTACGATATTGCCGTCTGCAGTCATTACGATTACGCGAAGATTTCCTTGAGAAGGCATGTTTACTTCGATAGTACAGAATTCTTTGTTTGTCGCATTTACTACATTTGAATAAACTGTAACGCCGCCGCGCTGTCTCTGAGGTTCTGCCATCTTAAATGACCAGAGATCAATTGTGCTTATATCGTTCGGATTTTTAAGACGAACTGCATAAAGCGGCGTTGTCTGAGTTGCGGCTGCATCATACTTGTGGTTTATAGAATAAGCAGTACCACTTCCTTTGAGAACTTCAAATGTAAAGCGAACGTCACTTCCTTTTGGCCAGTTAAGGCATGGAGTTTCTTCCGGGAAATTCTTAAACAGATATTTAATGATTGTTGTATCTGTTGAATCAACTGTCTGAGTAATTACATCTGAGTTGTCAGAAGAATTTCTCTTGTCAGAAGATGTATTTAAGAACTGACTGAATCCTGTTACTGCGTTTGTTCCTTCTGCAAACCAGAATCTTGTTCTGTGACCTGAGATGCTTTCGAAAATATCTCCGTCTGAATGTGCAGTTGGATTTATGTCTGCAATGAGTTTGTATTTAAAGTTTGCTGCAACTGATGTTCCATCTTCCGGGGCAACATCTTTTGTTACAAGTGTAATATTTTTTTCTGCGAATACTTTGTTGTGTTTTCCTTCGCCTGTAAAATCGCGCATTACGATTGAGTCTGCAGGTGCTGTTCCGCCTGTAAAGTCTATATAAGCATCGTTACGATTATCATATGCATACTGAACATCAATACAGTTTGTAATTACATCGCTTATACAGTGTGATTCGCCGTCTTCTACTACATGGTTATCAGGACTATGAATCTTATTATCAAAGAGGAATGATCCTCCGTATTTGATTACGATTCCGTATTCGAGCATTGAGTAAGAAAGATTGTTCTGGAGTGTAAGTATGATTCCGTTCTGAGAAATTCCATCGCGGGAAACTGATACTACAGGGTTTGCAACAAAACTTGCGCTTCCTGGTGCAGTGATTATTTTTATAGATGATTCAGTTTTTTTATCATCTTCTGTTGCAGGGTGATATGTCTGCCACGTGATGTTGTCAGAAAGCGGCTGATCAAAGTAGAGATAAATTTTGTTTGAAGTAAAATCTGCTACCGTAAAGCTTATGTGCATTTCTGCGACAGCACAACGAGTTGCAGTTGCTGTAAACCTGAATCCTTCGTTTGCATTTGGATTTGATGAAGGATTATTCTTGTATTGTGAAATTCTGTTTTTGTGTTCATCAGTAAGTGTGTAGAAGAGAGTAGAAAGTGCTCTTTCTATAGTAAGGTCTGTGAGGTTTGTCTGATGGTTACCATGAGAGTCTTTATCTGTTGCATCACCTGCATTTGTTCCGGTTGCAGAAAGGTTCCATGTAATTGATGAAGCCTGAATATAAATTACTGCAAGGTCACCTCTTCCGTCTGTAGTTTCTGTACATTCTGCATCGATGTATGCTGAACCTGTGAATGTGTCAGAACCGTTGTTTACTTTTATGATGCCCGATGCAGCGAGTGCTCTTGAAATTTCGTTATTAGAATTTTCGATGAGGGCAGTTTTATTGTGGTTGTCGCTTCTTACAAATTCAATTCGGATTACATTATCACGAACGGAATAAGTTCCAGAAAGGTTAGGAATTTCCGGACCTGTCTTTCGTCCTTCAGAAGCAGAGTTTGCAGGGTTGTTTTCGAGCAGAACAGGATGAAGGAATGCAACACCCGTTTTTGTTCTTGTGTATGCACCGGTTGAAACACCTGGAGTATATGTAAGGGTTGCTGCTGTGTCAGTGCTGTTTGAACCGCCATTAGTACAGTTTTCTCCTGCGCTTAACCACGCGTAACCGTTTGTTGTAGTGCATGCAACCGAACAGTATTTTATCGTTGCATTATATGCTTCTGCAAATGCGTTCACTGCACTGTCATTGTCTTTAAGCTTTAATGTCCATGCAGAAGCCGGAGAGAGGTTAACACCGTTGTCGTAAAAGTTCTGACCTGCTGTAATTGTTTTTGAACCAAAGCCTGTAAGTGTTGATCTGTATGTTGTGTGGCCTATTGCAGTTGTTCCGTCTGCCATAAGCTCCGGGAACTTAGATGTTGTTGCAAGAACAAGTGAAGGCGGACAGAGTTTGTTTGCAGTTGTTCTGAGCGCGTTGTGATAGTCAAAGAGTCCTGCAACGCCGGAAGATTTGTTTGCAACTTTATTATCGTCGTTCATCGTTGCGGCGCTTCCATTTAAAAGAATGATATCTTTGCCCGTTGTAAGGCTTGATGCAAGAGTTACGTTTCCGTTAAACAGCGCGAAGTTTCCTTTTACATCGAGTGTGCCGGCTGTAAATGAAACGTTCTGTGCAGTAGTGCCGGAAATTGAACTGATGTATAAATCACCTGCAGTTCCGTTTCCTATAGTAATTGTTCCGCTTCCTGCATTTAAAGTTGAAGTACCGGAAATATATGTATCTGTGTTGAATGAGATTGCAGAATTTGTTGTTGCAATGGTTCCGTTAAGCTGTGAAAGACCTGTACCTGTTTTTGCAAATCCTGATCCAGCTGTAATTGATGCAGCGCTCTGCAAGTGGAACAGGCCTGTGTTTGTAATGGAAACTGAACGGGCGCAAATCTTTTTTCCTGAATCAAGAGAAATGTTTTTTCCTGTGAGTGTTAAATTTCCAAGTGCAATTGTTGCAGTTCCGATGTTGTTGGAAAGAGTAATGTCTCCGGCTCCTGTTCCAGTTCCTGCAGTTAAAGTAAGTGGCTGGGAATTATTTGCAGAGCCTGCGATTGCTTTGTTGATTGTAATGTTTCCGCCATCAGAATTTGAAGTAGAGAATGTTTTTAAACCTGTTCCGTTTAATGTAACTGTTCCTGTTCCGTCAAAAAGAATCGGCTGGCTTGTAGTTGCAATTGACAGTGCTGTACTGTCTCCTGCTTCGCCGATTGTAACATTACCGTTTCCAGAAAGTGTAAAGCCGTTTGCTGCAGCTATAGAAGCCGATTTGTTTAGAACAAGAGTTCCGTAGTTTGTAATCAGAACTTTATCTGCATTAACACTGTTTGTAAATGTTATGACAGACGAAGTTCCTGTTCCTGTTGTAACGGTAAGCTGGGCTGAACTTGCAGAAGCACCTTTGGAAATTGTTTTTCCGAAAGTGATGTTTTTATTTGATGCAGTTATAACTGTGTCTTCAGAGAGCTCTGTATCTGCATCGATTGAAATATTTCCTGAAGAAGTAAAATTTTTACCGATTGTTACTTTTGCTGCATCTGTAATTGCCACATCGCTTGCAAAGTTTACAGTTGTTCCATTGGCAGTAGAATTGAATATGTAAGACCCCTTTGTTGTTAACGATGGAGTTCCGGTTACAGTAAGGTTTTTTTCAAAAATAATTGAGCCGCCTGTTGTGTTGTCACCGCATGTAAGTCTTGCAATCGTAACGTTTGATTTAAATATCTTTGTTTTATTTCCCTGTCTTATTACAATGTTTCCAAGTGACAGTGTAGAAGGAGTACCACTTTCTGTTCCTGTAATTAATCCGTCATCACCATTTGCATAAGTTGTCCCGTTTACTGTTGTATCTCCAAGTCTTAGGGATTTTCCATCATTTATATAAGTTCCTGTAGCAGTAAAATTATTTCTTACTGTGAGTTCCAGACCGTTAGTATATGTTTTTCCTGCAGGAATTGTGAGATTATAGAAAACACCGGAAATAGAGTTGTTGTTCTGAATGTCTACATTCTTTTTGTTAAATACAATAAGGTGATCTGTATAGTCGGTAGAATTTGAGCTTATTCCACCGTCAGCTGTAGTACCTGTAACAGAAAGAGTTCCGCCTGCGCCTGTACTGTCCCATGTCATGAAGCCGTTGTTTATAAGAGCTTTAACAGATTGAGTATTAGTTCCATTGTCACCTGTCTGCGTGAACGCTCCTGTTGATTCGACAGTTACAACGCCGGCAATAAATGATGCGGTTCCGATTTTAAAATGACCTTTGTCGATTGTAACATTGTGTGGAGTTGCACTTGAATCTGTAAAACTTGAACTGCATGTTATATCGGTTGTGCTGTTACTTCCTGCATTAAAAGTGATGTCAGAGGCATATGTTACAGCGCCTGTGTAAGTCTGTGCACCGGTTGAAGATATAGAAGAGACTGTTGAAGTAAATGATGTAGTACCATCGACAGAAATTGTACTTGTTGTTGAAACATTTCCTTGGAAAATCGAATTGCCACCGACAGAAATTGCTCCGGTTGTTGAAATCGTTCCTTGAAAAGTAGAGTTGCCTGTAA
>CAJORB010000003.1:0-2144 GCA_905236565.1 uncultured Treponema sp.
ATGGAAATTTCGCGCTGGCCCGAGTGCCAGCGCGCCGCCAATAAAAAAAGAGAGCTTTTAACTCTCTTTTTCATTTTCCCAATCCTGTAAATACTGAAAACACATTTCGACAACATCTTCGGGAAGGCTGTAATGATTACCCGCGAGCATTTCCCGATACACCGCGCCCCAATCAGACTGAAAATCACTTTCAAAGTCTGCGGAAGTCCAAAGTTTCCAATAAATGTTCATAAGCATTTCTTCAAGGTTCATGTTTAAAACTCCTTTCTTTTGATAATTTTATTATAGTATAATGGGGGTTATTTGTCAACCCCCATTATTTATTCTTTTTTGGGGCGATGCTTAATCAACTTTAAGCTGTATTCTTCATCCTCAAAAGTAAAAGTGATTTCTGTTTCAGTTTTTACATTGAGAATATCTGCTCCAAGACCCTCAAGAAGAATTTTACAATCAGCAAGCAAGCGTTTTTTCGTAGTATCTACCTTACGTTCTTTCTTTACCGCCTTTCTAGGCTTATCTGATTTTTCATAGTGCTTAATTCCGTTGGCTTTGATTTCCATTTCAGCCATTTCTTCAGCTTCTTCTCTTGTGACAGGCTCGCCGTCCTGTTCGCACTCTTTCATAATTTTTGCAATCAGTTTTTCTTTATCCATGTTCATCTCTCCTTTCTTGATTATAGTATAACAGCAATTAAATCATTTGTCAAGCGATTTTTTGAAAAAATTTTTGCCCGGCCGCCCGTGAGAAGGGATTAACCCCTTGCCCACAAAGCGCCGTCAATCTCGGGCATAGCAGAAACACAATAAACAAAGATTTCTTTTTCAATTAAAACATCTTCAAGTCCCGTGTGACTTTCTTCAAAAGAATTGTTTCCAGTAATAAAACGATAGATAATTTCTGCGGTAAACCGCTTGCAAAGGTTTTTTGTTAAATAATCATTAGTATAACAGAATTCGCCGTATTCATCAACATTATTGAGAACCATTCTTGACATTTTCAGCGTATCCCAGATTTTTACGCCAAAGGGGAAAAAGTAACGATACTTTGAAGATGTTAAATAACGCTGTGTTAAGTTTAAAGAACGATAATCAAAGCGTGCATTGTGTGCTAAAATGATTTTAACATTGTTTCTCTTAATGCAATCCGAAAAAGCTTTTTTAATATTGAAAAAGGTTTTTAATTCACGTTTACCCTTTTTAATATCTTCCCAGTACTGCGGGATTTTATCCGCAAAGTATGCGTAACTCATAAGTTCCTTATCAAGGAAAATATCCGCAACGACAAAGGAATAATTTTCATACACATTGCCAAACATATCAACAACCGCAAATCCTACATCATAGCAAAGAGGGTCATCAATAGAATTAGTGGTTTCAGTATCAATAACAATGAAGCGGTCATTTTTAGTCATGGTTTAAATCTCCTTTTCTTTTGTGTTCCTTGGAACAATTATAATATAGCATTTTTGCGGTGATTTGTCAATAGGTTTTTAAAAAATTTTTAAATTCGCCCGGGCGCGCGCCCCACGTGGTACGCTTGCAAAGCATAGGCGTGTGGGGGAGTGGCGCCCGAAGGGGTAGCCGCTTAAGCGGCAATGGAATAGTAAGGAGTTTTCTTTACATATTCCTTAGAAAGAGTGCCAACCTTGACCAAATCAGTCAGCATGTGAGTAATACGCTGATTAGTCAGCTCGGAAATGTCGGCAATCTCTGCCTGAAGTTCCTTAATGCTCTTGGGAGCGTCAACCGTGGTCAGATACTCCACGATGGTAGCCTTATAAGCATCATTCTCAAGCTGGGTCTTAGTGGGTTTCTTAGAAGAGCCACTCTTACGGTCAAGCAGTTCAACCTGATGGTCAATGAAAGCAACCATTTCCTCATTGTCGATAACAGCATTGCGGATTTCAGCGTACATTTCTCTCTTTGTCATAGTAACACGTCCTTTCTTCTTGTGTGTGCCTTTCGGCTTTTCTTTGTTCTTTGTGATTTTATTATAACAGGTTTTTGGTGGCTTGTCAAGGGGTTTTTTCTGCAATCCGTTAATTTTTTTTCGTTTGAGGAGCGACCTCAGCGGAGTCGAACCGCCTACCTATCAAGGCTCGCCTTAGGTTACCTCTCTCCCCTTGACAATTATTATTATAGCAG
>CAJORB010000004.1:0-2483 GCA_905236565.1 uncultured Treponema sp.
GAAAAGGTAAACGCTACATCAGAAAATCGCTCAAAAGCGTGAATGATATTGTCGGTGAACCTTAAACAATAAATCAAGCCGAAAAAGGGCAGGGGAGCAATTTTTTGTTCCCTTGCCTTGCAATTCTATCTTTTCAAAATTACTCCGAAGTTCTTCTCGTAATTCTTTGAAACCTTGTATTTTCCTTCATAGTATTTCCGTACATGTGCGTTCATGCACTTAACAGGCTGGTTGGAATAGCTGAATATATTAAAGAGTCTTAGTAATTCTGACTGAGGGAAGCGTTTAAGCCCACACGGATTTAAGTCATACAAACGAAGCAGAAAGTAAACCAAGTCTTTATCCCTATGTTTGTCCGTACTGTGATATTTTGGAATCCAAGGATTATTTCCAGACTTTGCTTCCATTATCATGTCCGAATAATTTTTCAACAAAACCTCTGTCAATTTTTCAAAAACAATAGGTGATTTTACAAATGTCTGTATCCTGTCAAATCTTTCAGATGGATGCTTTTTCAGATACATATTTATAAAATCACAAATACAAAATTCGTTGGTAATTCCATGAGATTCGAAGAGAAGTTTTTCGGATTGTTCATATATATCTCCAAAAATTGTTTTCAATTCGTTCAGAAATGAACTCTGCTTGCGTATAATGTAATCCAGAGAAAATCCTTCATATTGCGGGCACTCCATTTTATAAAGCCCGCTGTTCTGAAATCCAAACTGCTTGTATAAACTCATAGGCACCACAAAAATAGTCCTTCCCATCGGGTTATTCAGGAAAGATTCTGGTGTGACATAAAACGAAAATTGGTTTAAGAGACCTTTTACAAAAAAGGTCAGGACCTGCATAAGGCGTTCTTCTATTCTACGAAAATCAGTGTAAAGAAGACTTAAATCATTAATATATCCACTACATGGGATTTCACTTGCCCGAAAAAGAGTAACCGCTGGAAAGATAGAATTTATATCAGGAACAGCCTCATCCGGAATGTATCGGACAGCAACAGAAAGTCTGAGGAATTCTTTTACCTCATAAATAATTTTATCAATTCTAATATTGTTTTTGTCATACTCCAAATCCGAAGCTGTACAAAGCACATCTGAGAAAAGCGACATAAGTCCTTGTATCATATGTTTTGATCTCTCAAATTCACGCATTGCTTCAGAGACATGCTGTTCACTCGTCAGTGAAAGCATTGATGATTTCCTAACCTGAACAAATCCTGTCAAAACAGAGTCGATTACAGAAAGCACTTTTAACAAATATTCACTTACAGACCGAATTTCTGAAAACTTATATGTAATAAATGTAGTCGTAGAAAATGTGGATTTTACATCAAGAAAGCTATAGCAGGGCAAAGTGCCAGACATATCACGAAGCGATTTATTATAAAGTTCCGCACTGTTGAAAGTTTCCTGTTCTAAATGAAATTCGTTTTCTCTCTGTTCCTCTGACTTCTTTTCAAGAAATGAAATGTCAAAATCGATATCCTTAAAGCTATTAATTTTTGATGTATAACCCTGTGCAAGTATTTTTACAGAATTTCCAACAACCATCTTTGTCCTAACCTATATGAATCAATAAAAGTGTGAAAGGTAATAGTAATTTAAATTAAATATCTAGTCAATAAATATACTTTTTTTAGTATTTCTTATAACTTTATTGATTATTTTTTCCCCACTTTATATAATGCAATTCGGTAGCTTGAATGGAAGGTGCAGAATTTTGGACAAAGGTTAAAAAGCGACTCAAAGAACTGGATAAAAAGCAGGACTGGCTTGCTTCTAATTCCGGGCTACTTGTGCAAACTCTCCGAAATAATATCCATAACGACAGACTTCCTTCATTAAAAGACACACTTTCTATCTTAAAAACATTAAATCTTACATGGGAAGAATTCGAGCATTATCCAAATCTAACTTCAAAAGACGGAATCCGGAATATCCCGGTTAGCGAACAGTATTTTTCTGCAGGTCACGGACAGTATGTTCCTGATGATTATGTGGAAACAAAGGACTATGTTGCTGTTCCGAATTCGTTAAAATATCTGGGTGAAAATATCCGTGCTGCCTATGTTCGAGGCGATTCAATGGAGCCTACCTTTTTTAATGAAGACATAATTATCTACGACACCAATGGTTATGATGGAAATGAAGGTATATATGCAATCATCTACAACGGAAAAGGATTTGTAAAGCGACTCCAGCCAACCAAAAACGGCGTAAACATAATCAGTGACAATAAGATTTATGAGCCAATGTTTGAAGGTTCAGAAAGTGATGATTTTATCGTAATCGGACGCGTAAGATATTCGGTTCACAAGGTGTAGACTTTACTTACCATAATATAAATTCTGTCTACCTAATTCTATATATTATATAGAATTAGACTTTTATAGTTTTAGTATACCCTATCCGGGAAACTATTGCAAGCGATTTTTTTTAGAACGCTTGCAATAAGTTTTTCTCATTTTTCTA
>CAJORB010000005.1:0-28213 GCA_905236565.1 uncultured Treponema sp.
CTCCTGCTCGACTGTATCGAGGTCACAGGATGCTGCGGCATCTGCAATGCGTTCAAAAATATCTGTAAACTCTTCTTTAGAAAGTTCTGACTGCTGCAAGCTGTCAGAATTCTGTGCCGCAGATTTTTCTCTGGTTTTTATGTATTCAATTACAGGCTTTAATTCGTCCAGGTACGTGCGGTAAAGTGGAAGAAGCTCGCGTGTAAGGGCAAAAATTTCTTTTTTGATTTCCGTTTTTCTTTTTTCATCATCTGAGGATTCAAGAAATTCGTGTCCAAGGTTTTCAAGATGTTCTGCGCGTTCAGAAAGTTCTGATGCGCCGATTATTCTTGCAGAGCTTTTTAAAGCGTGAACTTCTACCGTATAATTTTTTACGTCTCCGGCTTTTAAAAGTCTTATAATCGAATTGTATTTTGGTGCAATTGAGTTATAAAATGTTTTTGCAATCGATAGATAATTTTCAAGTCCGCCTGCATTGTTAACTGCAAAGTCAATATCGATTTTTGTTTTGTTCAGCTTAGGAAAATCAGAAGGAATTGTATCTTCGCTGCTTTCATCATAATTTGTCTTTATGAGGTCTGGTTTTAAATGGCGAAGGAGACATTCTCCGAAATCTTTTCCCTGAACAGGTTTTGCGACAAAGTCATCAAATCCGTTATTAAGGAACATTTCTTTTGCGCCGTTAACTGCATTTGCACTTAATGCGACAATGATTCTGTGGCTTGAATCTTCTTTTTCTTTTTCGCGGATTTTCTGGAGCGTTTCGACCCCATCCATTCCAGGCATCTGATGGTCCATGAAAATTATGTCATAATCTTTTTCAAAGACCTTATCGAGCGCTTCGTAGCCGCTTGATAAACAGTCAGGGATAACGGCGAACTTCTTTAAAAGTCCCTGTGCGACCTGGATGTTTACTTCGTTATCATCAACTACAAGGACCTTTGCATCAGGACATGTAAATTTAACTTCGGCAGTTTTTTCTGCAAAAAGTCCTGCAAACTCGCTCTTGTTTAAAAGAGAAACAACTGGAATTACCGTAAGGTTTTCTGCACTTGCAAAAACAGAATTTGTTTTTAAATCCAGTTCTTTTGCAGCATCAAAAAGTTTTTTGTATTTGATTCCGCATGGAGAAGAATCGACAATTTTTTGAGGAACATTGATGTAAAAACACGAACCTTTACCGTATTCACTTTCGACACCGATTGTCCCTCCCATAAGCTGAACGAGATTTTTAGAAATTGAAAGTCCTAATCCGGTTCCACCTTTGTTTCGGTTCATCTTCATATCGACCTGCTGGAATGCACCGAAAAGCTTATCAAGATCTTCTTTGCGGATTCCGACACCGGTATCGATTACACTTATTCTAAGACCGTCGCGCTGTTCATATCTATTAAGGTTTTCAACGCGGATTGCGACATAACCTTTTTCTGTAAACTTTGCAGAGTTTCCTGCAAGATTTATGAGAATCTGGCGAAGCCTCATGTCATCGCCGTTATATGCACAAGGGAGCTCAGAATCAAGCTCGAGACGAAGGTCTACATCTTTTCCTTTTAAGCGGACAAGAGCAACGTTTGCAATATCGTTCATGAGTTTTACAAGATCATAATCTTCTGGAACGATTTCCATTTTGCCGGATTCAATTTTAGAAAAGTCGAGAATATCGTTTATGATTCCGACAAGACTTATTCCTGATGTTCTTATCTGACGGATGATGTTCTTTTCTGTATCTTTAAGATTAAAATCAAGAGCAAGTTCGCTCATTCCGACAATTGCGTTCATCGGAGTTCTGATTTCGTGACTCATGTTGGCAAGGAACTGCGACTTGAGTTTATTTTCATGTTCAGCCTGTTCCTGAAGTTTTTTAATCATGAGTGAATCACGGATAAGTTCGAGCATCTGGCGGCGGCGTACAAACGAAACAGAAACAGTGATAAAGATGATGAATATCGGATAAGGCGCATAAGTGTGATGTGTAGAAAAAGTCGTAAGATGTGTAAACAGTTCAAATAAAACAAAAAATCCAACGCCAGAAACAAATACGACTAAAGAATTTATATAGAGAACGCACGAAACGAGCATGAGACTTATAAAGTACATCGTCAGGTTTTCGCGTCCGCTTGAAATCGTTCCCGTAACTGCATCTGCAATTGAACCTGCAAGAAGTAAAACTGCATAAATGCAGCTTGCAATTCTAAAAAGCGAAACATGTTTTTTAATATCGGTTTTTTTTAAATGAACTCTTGAAAGAAGACTTATTAAAATATAAAGCGCAGAGATTCCTGCCATGTAAGAATTTAAAATTCGATAAATCCATTGAACGGTTGAATAATCAGAATTGGAAGTAAGTGCATCAAAAACAAGCAGAAAAAGTTCAAAAACAAAAATTATCGAAACATAAACAAAGACTCTGTGAATATCAACAGCCGTGCATGCAGCTTTAAACTCTGCTTTCTCACGGCTGTCATTAAAACTTAGCGTAAATGGATTTTTCATTATTGATTTCCGTTGAATACTTCTTTTAATTTAAGAATAAGACCATCGCGGTCTATTTTTTTTAAGATATACCCTTGAGGTTTTAATTTTACAGCTTCGCGTACTGCAAACGCACTTGAAATTCCTGTTAAGAAAAGAACAGGTACGTCTTTGCATGTGTCAAGTTTTCTTATCATTGTAAGTGTTTCAAGTCCGTCAACTTCCGGCATTTCATAATCGAGAAGGACAAGATCCGGAACACTTCCCTGAAGGAATGTAATTGCAGCAGGACCACTTTTTACAACAGAAACGCGGTAAATGTCCTTTAACCAGTTCATCATGGTTCTAAGGTATACAGAATCGTCATCAACAACGAGAATATGTTTTCTTCCCTGGCCTTCACCTTCTTCGTCATCCGAAATATTTCGCAGGGTTTTGAGTGTCTTCTTTAACTGGGTCAAAAGAGAATTTGTACCCATCGGCATGAATATAAACTGTTTTTCTTCGCCGTTGTTGTACCCTTGAAATCGTCTGCAGTTGTCACGCGTTCCGACAAGAATAAACGGAATGCCTTTGACTTTTGTAAGAATGTCCTGCAGTGCCTGCACGCAGTTTTTTGTGTGCTGTCCAAGGTACACTACGCCGATGTCCGGCTTTTTTTCTTCGATGCAGGCATTCACTTCTGCAAGTGTAAGTCCTGCAACTTCCGGCTTAAACTCTTCCCTTACATGGGCTACAATCGGTGTGGATAAATCATCCTGATTACAAATTAATACAAACTGTGCCATGTCTTTATTATACACCCGTTTTTTGAGTTTATGTGAATTTTTTTCTTACTGGATTTTTCAGACTGAATTGACTAAATGCCCTTTTTGCAGTTCAGACCGTGCATCAAGACTCTGATTGAACAGCAGAACTTAAACTGTGCGGCCTTCCCACTCTGTCGAGTGCTCCCTGTCGTGCTCTACCGTTTTTGCAAAGTCTGCAATCGGGTCGCAGTATTTTTCGATTTCGAGCGCGGTTGTATGAAGGCGCTTTATCGCAAGTGATTTGTCTTTATAGCCCATTTTAGAACGCTCGATGCTTTCTCTAAGAATCTGAATCGAGTTGTCGTAAACTTTAAGCGGAACAGGGAATGGATGTCCGTCTTTTCCGCCGTGGGCAAATGAAAAACGCGCGGGGTCTGTAAAGCGTGACGGCGTTCCGTAGATAACTTCGCTTACAAGTGTGAGGGCCTGTATTGTTCTTGGACCAAGTCCAGGAGTTAAAAGCAGGCTTTCAAAATCCTTTGGTTCTGATTCATAAGCTGTTGCAAGAACTGCTCCGAGGCGTTTTAAGTTTACATCTTCTGCGCGAACTTCGTGGTGAGCCGGCATCGTTATGTTTCTTCCCGTCACGATTATTTTATTGTCATCGTGTTTTACTACAGACTGAATTTCTTTTAAAGCCTTATCAGGGTTTTCTTTTGAAAAATCAAGGATTCTTTGACGTGTAGTTTCTGCATTATTTGCAGTAAGGTTAAGAATTAGTCCGCGGTTCTCTCCTGTAACTCCGGAGTGGGGTTCATTGATGAACGAACGAAGATTTTCTGAACTCCAGTGATAGCGGCGGGCGGTTTTTGTTTCTGTATTCATTCCCTGCTGGACTACAGTCCAGTCTCCCTCGCTTGATAAAATAAAATTGTGCATGTAGAGCTGGAAACCGTCCTGCACTGCAGTTGAATCTACTTTTGCAACAAGCTTGCTTGAGTTAATTAATTTTGTTCCGTCGAGTCCTGTCGCGTCTGCGAGAAACTGCAGTTCGTCCGGTGTTCGTCTTGAATACTTTCCCCGCCCGCCGCATATGCATAGCCCGAACTCTTTTGCGCGTGCATTGATTCCGCGTTTTAATGCATACATGACGCTTGTTGTAATTCCGGATGAATGCCAGTCCATTCCCATAACGGCACCGAGACTTTGAAACCATAATGGATCAGAAAGCCGGACGAGCACTTCTTTTTTTCCGAAGTTTTCGATTATTGATTCTACAATCAGAGTTCCTGTCTGCATCATTCGGTCGGCAAGCCATTTTGGAACTGTTCCTGTATGAAGCGGAAGATCTGCATGTCCTGTGCTTTTAAACATCTTCATCCTCCGCATCGTAGTCAGGCTCATCATCTGCGGCGTTGAGTGCTTCATCTGCAAGATCAATCGTATACTGTGTACTTGCGGCTTTCTGCCATGTTGTTCCCGAAGCTCCGAGAGAATGTTTTGCTTTTTCTTTTGCTTCGTTCTGAGCTTTTAAAAGTCCTGATGCTTCATTTAAAATAGATTCAGCAAGCGTCTGTTCGATATTTAAAACTTCGCTTATTTCAGAAGGAGAAGCAGCGCATAAATCTTCGAGCGTAACATATTTTTTTAAAAGTATTACGGCACGTTTTTCTCCGACGCCTGTAATTTCTTTAAACACATTCTGAGTATTAAATTTTGTTCTGAGTTTCTGGTTTTGTGTCGTCGCAAATCTATGTGTTTCATCACGCACGCGCTGCAAAAGTCTTAAGCCGTCACTGCGTTTTGGAACAAGAATCGGTGTCGGATTATGAGGCAAATAAAGTTCTTCATCTCTTTTTGCAAGTCCTACAATAGGAATATCAAGACCAAGACTTTTTAAAACTCCGTCAACGGCATTTACCTGACCGATGCCTCCGTCTATCATGATAAGGTCCGGAAGCTCAGCACCCTCGTTTACAAGACGGGTGTAGCGGCGACTCGTTGCCTCGCGCATCGAGTTAAAGTCGTCGATGATTCCGTCGGTGGTCTTTAAGCGAAAGTAACGGTAGTTTTTCTTGTCGGGATTTCCGTTGTAAAAACTTATGAGTGAAGCGACAGGGAGTTTTCCACCGATATGGGCAATATCAAATCCCTCGATGTGCACCGGCAACGTCGGGAGATGTAAAATCTCCTTTAACTCCTGCATTGCAGGAGTGTCGCCGCGTTCACGAAGACGGCGGATGATATCTTCTTTTGCATTCTGGATTGTCATCTCGATTGCGGCTTTGTGACGAGGGGCGTTTTCGATTGAGTCCGTTACAAGAATGATGTTTGCTTCGATGTTAAACGTTTCTTTTATCCAGCGGCTCATAAAATCGAGGCCTTCCTGAGTCGGTACATAAATCGAAGGCGGTATTTCACTTGAATCCGTATAATATGCGCTCATGAATTCAGGGAGGAGCTCGTTGTCTTCGTTGAGGCTTGTTACGCGGTAATTGTCGCGGCCCTGCATTTTTCCGCCTCTGATTTTAAGGACAGTAAAGCTTACGAGCTCTCCTTCGCGATAATGTGCTATGTAGTCGCGGTCTTCCTGGGAGAAGTCTTCGACAACGTTCTGATTCTGCAGCCTTGAGAGGGCAGAAAGTCCGTCGCGCAGTCTTGCAGCTTTTTCAAAGTTCATTTCGGCAGCCGCATGCTTCATTTCCTGCGTGATTTTTTCTATAGTTTGTTCACCTTTTCCCTCAAGTAGTTCATAAATTTCTCCGAAAAATTCACTGTAGGACTCTTTTGAAATTTTTTCACAGCAGGGTGCCTTACAGCGGCCGATATGGTAGTACATGCATGGAGCATCGCGCTTCTTAAATTTCTTGCAAAGCCTTATCGGATAGATTCTGTAGAGTGCATCTATGAATGAGTCGAGTGCTGCAACATCAGGAAACGGTCCGTAATATGTCGAGCCGTCCTGGATTACATAGCGGGTCTTAAAAAGCCGTGGGAATTCTTCTTTCGTGATGCGGATTACAGGATAGGATTTTCCGTCTTTTAAGTCTATGTTGTAGCGCGGAGAGTATTTTTTTATGAGATTGTTCTCTAAAAGGAATGCTTCGTATTCGTTTGCTGTTGTGATATATTCAATTGACTGGGCATTAGAAACAAGAAGGCGTGTTTTTATGTCTTTGTTTGCGGCAAAATATGAGCTCAGACGGTTCTTAAGATTTTTTGCCTTGCCTACATAGATGACGGTTCCCTGAGGATTCCGCCACATGTATACGCCACTTGAGGAGGGGGCTTTTAATGCGGTTTCGTGTAACTGTTGCCAGACCGGATTATTTAAACTCATAATTGTAATGAAAACTAAAATGTTAAAGTTGAACTATAAAAAGATAATCATTTTACTCACTTTTTGTCTAGTATTTGGTGCGAAAAATTTTATCTTCGCAGAAGAAAAAAATCTCATACTCGGCGGTCAGAAAGGCTGGCCTGAATTTTCTGTAAGCGACAGCATTACTTTTGGAAAAGGCAGATTCGGTTATAAGTCAGTTCAGCTTGCAACAAATGCGCGAAAGAAAACAGATAATACAGACCTTCTTCTCGATTTTGAAAAAGCTTCTGTAAAAGATTCAACTCAAAAATATCATACAGAAAAAAATGATCTTCTTGTAATTTTTAATAACTCTGTAATGGGACACGGTTGCGGTCTTAGTCGTGGTCGTGGAAACGGAATTAAACTCAAAGGTGCACCGGGAACTATTTTCGGAACAGAAGGTAACACAGGAAGTTTCGCAATTGAATTCTGGTTAAAGCCTTCGATTGCAGAAAACGGTGAAATAATTTTTTCATGGAATTCTTCAAGAACCATCAACAGTTATGTAATGTATCAGATGATTCTTGCAACTTTTGTTGACAGTCATGTTGAATGGGATTTTAAAAATATTTTTGACGGTTATACAGACAATAAAGGCGAAGTAGTTTTAAAAAGTTATTCTACGATTGTTCCTGATAAATGGGCACATCATGTTCTCATGTATAATGAAGAAACAGGACTTCTTGAATATAAGATTGACGGTCATACAGAAGATTTAAAATATCTTACATCATCTGGTCATGAACGCGGAACAATTTATCAGCCTGTACTCGGACTTCCTGATTCGATAACAATCTGTCAGTCATACACAGGTTCAATAGATGATTTTAGAATCTTAAGATATCTTGCTGGTGATGTAGCTTCTTCAAAAACAGAAAGCATACAGTCACTTTCTGGAGAAAAATACGACACATATAATGTTACCGGTGGAAGATTTGAAACAAAACCGGTTATGACAGTGCCTGGTGCGGTTTTAAGAAAGATTGATGTTATTTCTTCTGTTCCGCCTCAGACAGATATAAGATACTATATCAGAACCGGCGACAATTTTTTTGACTGGACAGATTCTTATCCTGAGTGGAAGAGTGTAAAACCTGGTGAGCCGATTGAACAGATGTCCGGAAAATTTTTCCAGATTGCTGCAGATTTATTTCCTGACGGTGATGGAAGAAATACTCCGTCAATTTCGGAAATCAAACTTACTTATTTTGAACCGCCGCTTCCTCTTGCTCCTGCACGTGTAACTGCAAAAGCAGGAGACGGATATGTTGATCTTTTCTGGGAATATTCTCTTGATGATACTGCAGCAGGATACCTTGTTTATTATGGAACTCGTTCCGGTGAATATATCGGTACAGAATGTATAGAAGGAGTTTCTCCTGTCAGAGCAGGAAATGTAAACTCGATAAGACTAAACGGATTAAAAAATGGTGCTATATATTATTTTACTATTGCGACGTATTCAAAACTTGATTCAAAAATAATCGGAAGATTTTCTGATGAAGTATATGCGAGACCGGGAAAAGCAAGATAGGATTGGGAGATAAAGATGGCAGACAACGATTTATTACGAAGCAGAGCAGATGCCGCTGTTGTATCAAGAGATTTTGCACTTGCAGCAAGATTGTATTCAACTTTACTGCAGCAGATTCCAGACAGTATTGATTTACTTGAAAAGCTTGGAAACGTTTATGTAAAAAGCGGAAACGATGCAAAAGCTCTCCCGATTTTTCTTCAGATTAATGAAAAGAAACCTGATGATTATTCGACTCTTACAAGCCTTGGTGGAATTTACCGCCGCTTAAAAAAATATGATGAATCAATAAACGTTCTTCAGAAAGCACTAAAACTCAACAAGGGTACTGCACAGGTTTATTACAATCTCGGCTTTACTTACAAGTTTATGGAAAAATATGACGAAGCAGTTGACTGCTTTGAAACTGTTATCCAGTTAAATCCGACAGATGTTCTTGCGTACAATCATCTTGGTGCAATTTATCAGAAACGTGGTGAAACACATTCTGCAATACAGACATATTTAAAAGGATTAAAGGTAGACTGCAACCATCCGGTCCTTCATTTAAATCTTGCAAAGAGTTATGAAAAAAATAACGAAATAAAAAATGCAATTGCAGAATATAATGCGGCTTTAAGATCTAAACCGGGATGGCACGATGCACTTTCTGGTTATTCAAAACTTCTTTTAAAGCTGAACAGAACAAAAGAAGCAAAGGAACTTGTTGACCAGGCACTTATTATAAATCCGCGTGATGTAAAGATGTATGCTTTAAAAGGCAATATCCTTATGAGTCAGTGCGATTATTTTGATGCCGGAGAAGAATTTAAAAAAGCACTTTCATTTGATCCGCAGTATAAAAAGGCTCTCGTTGGTCTTGCAAACGCAATGGAAGAATGCGGTAACGCTTCTCATGCAGTTGAATATATCGAACGCGCAGAAAAACTTGATCCAGAAAGTGCAGACATATTAAAGCAGGCTGTTTACATCATGCTTTCAGGAAACAGGACTGCAGCTGCCTCTACGAAAATAAATAAACTTTTTTCTATTGATAAAGAAGATGTAGAAACTCTTGATCTTGCAGGTCAGTACTTCCTCGTCAAGAAAGAAGAAAATAAAGCATTTGGTTTTTATAATAAAATCAAACAGCTTGATCCAGATTATCATAAATATCTTGCAAATGCTTCAAAGCGATACAAACAGAATGGTGATTTAACTTCTGCAATCAATTACATAAAGCAGTACATCGATGTAGAACCGTTAGATTCTAAACAGCTTACTAATTATGCACTTCTTCTTCTTTCGATTGACCAGGTTGATTCGGCGATTGAAAATTTCAGAAAAGCATTTAATGCAGACAAAAACAATGCTCTTGCAAAAGTTTATCTTGATAAGCTTTCTGAAAGACTGAATGAAACAAAAACCGAAGAAGAAAATGCAGAAAACGCAGATGCTTCTGAAGAAGTTGAATCTGCTGCAGAAGAAGAGCTTTCAGAAAATACAGAAGCAGAAGAAGAAAAAACTTCGGATGATTCTTTGATTGATGAAGATGCTTCTTCTACTGATTCTGATTTGTGGAAGTCAGAAAGCTGGGACCCTGACAAGATGGTTGACGAAAACCAGGATCCGTTTGCAGAACTTGACGGCGATGATGATGAAAGTATTTTTACAGGCTCAAATACTGTTCCTGCAGAAGACGATACTGAGCCAGAAGAAGATAAAGAAGAATTAAAGGATGAGCCTGCAATTCGTGACGAAGATCCGTTTGATAATAAAATTAATCCGGGCCTTACCCCAGATTCACTTGCAGACCCTGAAGCAGACGCAATGTCAGAAGATGCACTTGCAGGTGACGGCCTTGCAGACGATGGACTTACAGCAGAATCTCTTGCAGAAGAAGAGCCTGACGATTTATTCGGAGATATGCCGGCAGATACTTCTGTTCAGTCTGAACCAGAATCTTCGATTCCACCGATGTCAGAAGTTCCGATAGACAGCGGAGAGCTTGATGAGTTCCCGTCAGATATTGGTTCGTATGAAGAACCTTACGAGATGCCGTACGAAAAACCACGTGCCTCAGAGCCTCCAAGATTTAAGTCACACTATGATCCTGACTTTACAAGTCAGCCTTATCCATATCAGGAGCAGGGTTCAGGGCTTTCTGCAAACGACACCCGCCGTTTGATGGATTCAATGATGAAAGCTCAGGACGAAGCTAACAGGGCATCTGATGCTGCACAGAAAGCATGGGATGCTGCTACAAAAGCTGCAGATGCCGCACAGATTGCGCGCGAAACAGAAAATTATCTTAACGAAAAAGCAATTGATGCAGTAAACGAAGCTGCAGAAAAAGTAAGGGCTTCTACAGAAGAGATGGCAAAAGATATTGCAGAAAAAGTTCTTGCAGAAAGAATGGGAATGATTGATGACATCCTTCCTAAATTTGAAAAAATGCTTGATCAGAAAAATGAACTTCCTGACAGCAATTCAGAAGAAATACAGAAAGCACTCCAGCTTTTCAAGAGTCTTCGTGCACTCGGCGAAAGTCTTCCTGAAGAATCAAGACACAGCTTCCTTCAGAGTAAGAACAGAATGCGCATGGATTATATCATCGGCCGTCTTTCGGGTAACAAAGGTCTTTTAAAGACTTCACAGGGATTGCGTGATTCCGGTAAGTTTACAAAGTTTGTACGAGAAGAAGAAGTTCCTCTAAGTTACAAAGGAAAGCGTCTTGCTTTTGATGTACTGAATAATGTAAAGGATCTTACAAAATATCTTAATGATGCAGACTTGTCTTACGGACTTGAGAAAATCATTTCGAACGTGGTAAAAGGTTTTTAGGTTCTAAAGAATTAAAACAGCAGGGTCGTTCAGGCGGTTCTGCTGTTTTAGTTTATTCTTATGATTCTTGAATGAGTTAAAACCTCGTTTCCTTTTTCTGTTATAAGAACATCATTTTCAAGACGTACGCCTCCGAGTTCTTTGTCGTAAAGACCAGGCTCGAGTGTAACAATCATGCCGGGAGCAAAAGTAACCTCTGGTTCTGCGCGTGGGCGCACAAAAGGAAACTCGTGTATTTCAAGTCCGATTCCGTGTCCAAGTCCGTGAGGCATTGTGCGTTTTGCTTTCTTAAAAACTTCATCAACTTTAGATGCTGCAAGACGAAGCGGAATATCTTTTTTATAAAACTGCAGACCTGTTGCAGCAGCTTTTTCTACAAGCTCAATTAATTTTTCCTGTTGTGCAGAAAGTTTTCCTTTTGCAACCGTTAATGTCGTGTCGCTTGTGTATCCGTTGTATACTACTCCAAAGTCAAGAATAGAAAGTCCGTTTCCAGGCCATTCGCCTGCAGTGTAGTTAGGAAAGCAGTGGATTGCAAAGCTTCTCGATGGGCCTGCTGCAAGTGTGTCAAAGCCTGTTCTTTCGCATCCGTATTTTCTGCATTCACTTTCGATAAAGAGAGCAACATCTGTTTCTGTTTTTATTTTTCCTTTTTTAATGCGCTGTTCAATACCATCGATTATTTTATCTGTGATGCGTGCGGCTTCTTTAGTACATTCAATTTCGTAATCATCTTTTACAGAACGCATTGCTTCGATAAAACTATGGGCGCTGTTTTCTCTGCATCGAACATCCCATGCAGGAACAGCGTCGATGATTTTAAGAAAATCAGGATATGGAGTTGCCGGCGGAATTTCTACCACCATTTTATTTTTTGCAGGAAGTGCATTCAGTACGGCAGAGACTGCTTTTATCGTGTCGCGTTCGTATCGCGTAAACGGAATTATTTTTTCTGCAAACGCATTGTCTTTTGCAAGATTTACATCCCACGGAATTAAAACACATGAAGAATCACTTTTTATGATAAGGATTCCATCACAGATATGGCCGCAGAAATAACGCAGGTTTGCATCTCGTGTATCTTCGTTGTCGATGATGACTGCAACATCAATTGAGTGTTCACGAAGAAATTTTGCAAAAAAATCGCGGCGTGATTTGTAAATGTTTTTCATTTCATCTTTTGTATATTTTTTCATATTTATTTCCTTATTATCTTTTTCGTTTAAGAATTTTCCCCGCTGCAAGTTTAAGCATTTCGTCTCGTGTAATTAAAAGCAGAATAAAGAGGACTGCAAAAAATATTGCTGCAGAAAAAATAAGAGGGATTCCGTTTCCTAAAAAGCGTCCAAGTTTAATAAATCTGGAAACGAAAACCGGATGCAGGTAATAAACAGGTATGCTTGAAATTACAGAAAGTAAAATCATTTTTACGCAGTAGATTAATGAGGTGGCCGCAATTTTTTCTGTTCCCGTGCTGTTAATCTTTTTAAGGAAAACAAACAGAAGAACCGTATTAAATACACTTGAAACAGAAAGTGCCAGTGCAATTCCAGGACCTTTAAAGAAATGTGCTAAAACAAGTGCGAGAACTATATTTATAGAAAAGGAAATTATTCCGGCAAGTGTAGGAAGCTTTGTATTCCCCTGCGCATAGAATGCAGGAGAGATGATTCTGTTTGATGCAATAAATACTAATCCTGCTATGTGAAATACAAAAACACTTAAAGTCATTCTAACAGATTCATCATCAAACGCTCGGCTTTTAAATACAAAAGAAATAATTTCTCTTCCCGTAATGAGCGAGTAAAATGTAATCGGAATACAGACAAGCGCAATTATTCGTATTGCATTCGTAAGCATTTCATTGTATTCATTCCAGAGTTTCTTTTTTGCAAGACCTGCAAGGTCAGGAAGAATTACAGAACCGATACTTACTGCAAAAATTCCGAGGATAAGTTCCTGCAAGCGAAGCGAATACTGGAGGCTTGAAACAACTCCTGTTCCTGTTCTTCTTGCGAGTGCTGTAGAAACAAGATCGTTAAGCTGGTATGTTGCCATTCCAACTATAGTCGGAATTATAAGCGAAACAACTTTTTTTGTTCCAGGATTTGTAAATGTGTTTTTTAATGATGTAAAAGAAACTTTCCATCCTGTTTTTAAAACGAACGGCAGCTGGAATAAAGCCTGCATACATCCGCCTGCGATAACTCCGATTGACATGGCGCGTGCCGGATTTGCTGTTTTGTTCTGCAGAAAAATCGTAAAAAGAATTACGCTAAGATTAAAAAGGATTGGCGTAAATCCAGATGGAGAAAAAATATTTACGGTATTTAAAAGTCCCTGGAAAAGTGCTGCAATCGAAATTACAATCAGGTACGGAAACATTATCCTTGTGAGAATTGTTGTTTCTGCCATGATTGCCGCAGAAGTATCTTTATAGAAGATTTTTACGATATAAGGTGTGATTATAAAGCCCGTTATGACTATGACTGTCGTTAAAAATGTTATGAGTGTAAAAGTTGAATTAATGAAGGACTGAGTTTCCTTCTTATCCCGGTCGTCTTCGAGGTAACCGCGGAATGTAGGTATAAAGGCAACCGAAATGCTGTTTTCGGCAAAAAGACGGCGCAGAAGGTTAGGAATAAGAAAGGCTACTCCAAAGGCATCTGCAAAATCGCTTGTTCCAAGAAAATGCGCTTTTGTGGCTTCTCTTATGACTCCCAGGATGCGTGAAATAAGCGTCAGGAACGAAAGTTTTATGCCTGATTTTACTATGTTTTGGTTTTTTTTCTCTAATTTCTCTGTTTTTTCTATAAAACTCATGATATAATAATCTATAATTGTTTTTCAAATTAAGCAATGGCATAATTGTTGAAATTCAGTTATCCCTATTTATTATCTAAAAAAGTGTTCTTTAAATATATCTGGAGGTTAAATCAAAGTGGCTAAGAAAAAGGTCTTTCAGTATGTCGGAAATACTCCGATAATTCCAATCTCTGTTAAAATTCTTGTAATTTTCGTTTTTCTGATTCTGTTATCAAACTTTATGACGAACTTTTTGTCGATTCATCTTTCTGAAAAACAGAAAACAGAACTTACGAACCAGCTTATGATAAATCAGCTTAAAGAGCTGTATATCAATGCGGGAAACCAGTATCAGATTTATGCATACTCAAAGGAAAAAGATAAATGTATCGAGTCCCTTATAAGAACGTCTGAAGGCGGTTTTACGCAGAAAAACAGCTGTGCGTTTGCATTTGACAGAACTGGTAAAATGCTGTTTTTTGCATGCAATAATAAAACGGTTAACAAGACGATTTTTTCTGATGTAAAAGTTCTTGATAAACTTAATGGTGATTTTGAGTCCGGAAAAGAACAGGGCTCCATTGTTTTTGATATTGGAAATGGTGAGTATTACGGAATTTATAAATACCATCACGACTGGAACTGTTATTTTGTTCGTGCAGAATCTCGTTCTGATTCTTTGATGCAGATGTATAAAGTAATCGGAATCACTGCAGGAATCATCATTCTTCTTACTGTAATATTCATGTGCCTCGGATTCTTTATGTTCAATAAAATCTTCGAGAACATCAAGAAGATTACTAAAGACCTTTATGACATGCAGCAGAGACAGCAGCTCGAAGTCATCAACATAGATGATGCGCCGAACGATGATATAACTTACCTTGCTGCTTCGTTTAACGCGCTTTCTGTTTCGGTAAACAACCTTCTTAATACATTCAAGAAATTTGTTTCGAAAGACGTTGTAAATAAAGCTTACGCAAACAATCCGATTTCACTCGAAGGTAAACAGCGTGAACTTACGATTCTTTTCTCTGACATCAAGAGTTTTACATACCGTACAGAAACACTCGGAAACGAAATCATCGACGTTTTGAACGTTCACTATAATAAAGTAATTCATACGGTTCACCAATCAACCGGTGTAATCGGTTCTATCATTGGTGATGCTGTTCTTGCAATCTTCGGAACAGAAATGACCGGTGCAGATAAGTCTGTTAAGTCAATCGAAGCTGCATGGGAAATTACAAATGTAACTGCAGAACTTCGCGAAAAGATGCATGAGCGAAGAAAAGAAATCGAAAAGAAACGAAAGCTTACCGCAGCAGAAGACCGCGTTTACAAAGCTGTTCTTCTTGATATCGGTGTTGGTATTGATGGCGGAACAGTATTCTATGGAAACATCGGTTCTGATGAGCACATGGCAAATACTGTAATCGGTGATAACGTAAACTCTGCAAGCCGTCTTGAAGGTTTGACACGAGAATATCATCTTCCTGTAATCGTTTCTGAATATATTAAAAAAGAAGCAGAAAGTATTTCAAAGCGATATAAGTTTTATGAAATCGATACGGTTCAGGTTAAGGGAAAAACTACCGGAAAGAAAATATACTTTCCGATTGATACTTATGTTCAGGGTGCAGTCGCACTTTCGGAAAAATATGACATATTTGAAGAAGGACTTGCATTCTATTACAAAGGTGACTGGACAAAAGCAAGAAAGAAATTCAAAGAATCAGACCTTGAAGTATCAGAAGTATTCTTAGAGAGAATGGGCCGAAAGAGTGCGCCTGCTAAATGGAGTGGAATATGGGAAATGACAACAAAATAAAACCGGTAGTTGATCTGGATAAAACAAAAAATCTGCCCGAAGTAAGAAAGAGCGAAAGCGAAGTTCTTCTCTTTTTGCAGGAAGAACTTGTTCCGCTCAGAAAAAAGAAGACAGTAACAAATTACGATCTTGAAAACGAGTACGCAAAAACACGCAAAAACAAAGATACATCAATCTGGCTTACACTTGGACTTACTGTTGCAGCAGTAGTTTTACTTACATGGGGAATCGTAACAAAGATGTCTGCAACAAACCGCGACATCGAAGTTAGTCTTAACGCATTTGAAGACTTAAACCTCAGAAACCTTTTCGATGCTCTTTCAAAAACTCAGGACCTTTACGAAAAAGCTTCTAAAAATAAAGCAGAGCTTCAGGCAGCGCTTGACGGAAGAATCGCGCAGGCAAAACGTACAAGAGATGCGGATATTACTTATATAAAGAAGCTTAATCTTCCTAAAAAGAATCGTACAGAGCGCGAAGAAAAAGTTCTCCAGACTTACCGAAACACTGTAAAGGCTGCTCACGAAGAATATGATGAAAAAATCAGTGCTGCCGACATCGAGTTAAAGCAGTATGAAGAACAGCTTAAGAGTTTTGACAGCGAAAATGTTGAAAAGGCACAGCAGTGGGAAAAACAGATGGACTCTGAGCGTCAGGTTCATGAAATCGAAAAGAAGCGCATCAAAGAAGAATATGAAGAACAGATTGCTCAGCTTAAAGAATCAATGAAAAACGATCAGGAAAGAAGCTATCAGGAAAAACGCACTGCAGTTAATGATGTTACTAATTATTACGAAGGACGTCTTTCAAAACTTGACCCTGCGATAAAAGATGCAAATGCAAAATCAATTATCCAGAGTTATTCAGAAGTTTCTGGAGTTGATGTTTTTGATGCAGATGCAATAATTGGTTCTGCAACAAATGTTGATGAAGAATTTGCACAGGAAATCTACAGCTTAAAAGAAAAATATGATAACTATGTTACATTAAGTAATGTTAATTCTTCTGTTCCGTATGCAAATGGAATGACAGGCGTTGTTAATTCTGAAAAGAAAATTGCATATGATATGTCATATTCTGTTGCTTCTAAAGCTGTTTCTAAAATAAGCGAATATAAAACAGAAAATGCAAGACTGCAGAACGAAGTAGAAGGATATAAATCAGAAGTTGCCGGTGTAAAAAATGCTCTCGGTAATACTGGAATTCTTCTTGATGCATACGCAGTTAATTCAAAAGTAGATGGCTTTATACTTGGTTCTTCTGGTGGAGAAAATTATATTGCATATATTCAGTCGGGTGTACGTAATTCCGTAAGAAATGACGGTGCAACAAGGGTAGCGATTTATAATGAGACAAACAAAAAGGTTGCAACCGGCGCTATCTGGTTTAAAGACAATGTATATTTTATTTCACTTGATGAACCTGTTGAGTTAAGCGCCGGCTGGTTTGTTAAGTTTTCTAAAAAGTAGTTTATTCCTTTAATGGATATGCTTTGTTTTTCTGAAGGTAAATTATTTTACCTTCAGAGAGAAAGGCTGCTTTATGGTCTTTGGGAGTTATCTGGACTGTAATGCAGCCTTTTTCTTTGTCAAATTCGTTAAGCGGAATATACTCAGAAAGCAGAACTGAGTCAGCATCTATGCCGGAGATTTTTGAACGTTCATAAGATTTTGTGTCAAAATACGGAACTGTAAATCTTGATGGCGGAGTAATTATTCTTTCATGCAGTGTTGTAAAATCTATGTTATACGAAGTCGTACATTTTTTTCCTGAAAGTGAATCGTATTTTTCAAAACTGTTCTGATCTTTTGATAAAAGACTTTCGTATAATTTCTGCCAGTTAAAATATTTTACGGCTGCATAAATATCATCATCTTTTGTAAGAAGAAGATCTTTTAATGCAGTAGCGCAGATTCCGCCGGGCCATGTTGCTTCGTATTCTTCCTGTAAGAGAGGATAGATGATTCCTGCAGGAGAGAAAAACATCGGCTCTGTTACAGGATAAATTAAAATTGAAGCTGGATAATCTTTCTGTACTGTAACAGAAATTTCTTTTTCGTCCTGGGAGAGCTGCTGTCTTTTCTGTTCCTGTAAATCTGTGATGATAACTTCCCAGCCTAAAAGCGACGGATAGTCAGAATCATCCGGCCAGTCAGGAATCTTAACCGTAATTCTTTCTGTTTTATCCAGGCTTAAGGGTTGTAACCCAGACGGACTATCCGGGACGCTGTTAAGACGCTCCTGAAATCTTTCTGGCGGACTGCAGGAAATAAAAAAGCCTGATAAAGCAAGGCAGAAAAGTGAGGCGAGAACCCGGGCATAATTAAGTTTTATGCGCTCGAGTCGTACATCAGATTTGACAGCAGCAACCTTGCTTAAAGAATAAGATGGTCTTGCTGCTGTCTTTAGTTTGTGCACGCATTTTGTTTGCGGTCGTGCTCCGCTTTTTAATTTTGTTGTATCCATGCATATAGATACAATTTTTTTTAAATTTTCTACACTAAAAATCTAAAAAAATTATTTTCCTTCGTAAAGGTATGCAGGATACGTGATGTTGCTTTTAGTAAGTTCAATTAAAGTCTGCTCAGGAGATTTAGAAAGCGGTGTAATGTTTGAAAGCGTACTTGTAAGCATATCGTAGAACGAAGTTTTCGGAATATATTTATAATCTGCAACTTCGCAGTCGGTAAGATTATTCTTTGCTTTCATCTCTGCAACTGCCTCATCAAACGAACAGATTTTATCGATAAGCTTTAATTTCTGAGCCTGTTTTGCAGTGTAGATTCTTCCGTCTGCAATCTGTTTTACCTGGTCAATAGGAATGTCGCGGTTGAACGAAACAATTGTCGTAAACTGGTCGTAACATTCATCTGCGATGGACTGCATGATTTTTTCCTGTTCTTCTGTAAGCGGACTGTTATAGTTTAACATGTTTTTATTTTTACCTGCAGTAAAGGTCTTTGATTTGATTCCGTACTTTTCCATAAGGCCGGTAAGATCCATTGACTGACCTGCAATTACACCGATTGAACCTGTAAGCGTGTTTCTGTTTGCGCAGATATAAGTTGAACCGCATGCAATATAATAGCCGCCGCTTGCAGCAAGAGAAGCCATGTAAGTCCATACAGGCTTATGTGATGTCTGATAGTTTGAAAGAGCAAGATAAAGTTCATCAGATTCATAAACAGAACCACCAGGAGAATCGATAAATAAAATTATTCCCTTGTTGTTGCTGTCAGATTTTAAATCGCTTATTGTATCAAGAAGCCACTTCTGATTATAAGTTTTGTTTTCTTTCTGAATGACTCCGGTGATGTAAATTTTTGCGATATAATCTCCGGCAACAATCGGAATATTTTTTGAAGGTGTGTTTCCAAAATCAAAGTTAAATGATTTAACTACTTCTTTTTGCCTTGTAACGGCTTCTGAATTTGAAGGATCAGAAGCCATTGCATAACTTACAAAGCCTATAGCACCGATTATAAAAACTATGAGGATTATAAGTCCTACCGGTTTTTGCTTTTTAACTTTTTTCTGCGGAACTAACTGCTGTGTTTCCATTTTAAATTCCATCCTGTCTGTTACTGAAGGTTTTCTTCTTTAACGCGGCCTGTCTCGAAGGCTTCCTGTTTAATGCTGTAATATGCATAAGTCTGAGCCATACAGATATAAGGAATTAAGAATGTTACAAAGATTGCGAAAACACCCGGCATTACTGCGCCGGCATTATAAGCAGAAAAAGCTCCAAGACGTGCAATAAAAATTGCAGGGATCATTGCAAGAAGAATCCATCCGGTAAAACTTAAGATGAGTACAAAAAGATTTCCTTTATTGCCTTTTGTGTATTCAATACTTAATCTCATTGCTTTTCTTACCGACATATTTGGATTTTCAGAAAGAATCCACGGCATCTGCGAATACTGAATTGATTTTATGATTGCAACTACAACAAGAGCAATAACTATAATAAAGTAAATGAGACCTGCAACTAAAATAGTTCCTGCAGCAGAAGTTGCACCGTTAAGCATAGAACCAAAATCAGAAAACATATTTTCCAGATACTGTTCCATATTGTTAAAATCAAGTCCCTTAAGAATTGTTCCAGCAAGATAAATTCCTGCAATAATAAATCCCGGAACAAGTACTGCAAGCATCCAGAGAATCATAAAAAGCTGCTGCCAGAGGTAGCCTAAAATTGCAGGGCGAAGGTGAGATACTCCCTCTGTAAAATCAGAAAACTTTGCAGGTTCTGATGATTTAGATGTTTTTACGCAGAAAAAGGCATATGCATAAGAAAGTACGGCCGTCACTACTGTTGAAAAAAGTGAAAGCAATATGCTTACTGCTTTTTCAGTAGTAAAGCGTATAGCTGCAAAACGTATTAAAAGAGAGACTCCGCTTATTATAAAAGCGGCTGCAAGCATTACAAGATAACTGCCATTTAATTTTGCTTTTGCATCCTTTTTGATTTTAATTCGGTCAAACATTTTTTCCTCCTGAAGCTTCTTTTAAAAGCTCGCTATAATATTTTTTTTCAATGTCATTTAAGTCAATACCGGATTTTACAAGTATCTTTTTAAGTTCGTCATTGATTTTATCTTCATTATTACAGTTTTCACATATAATTTCAATTTCTAAAAAGTCTCCAAGCGGAACTACATTACAAAGCTCAATATTTGCAATTCCGTAGTCCGTTTTATAAGTCCAGACTCTGACATCTTTTTCTTTTTTATAAGCTTCTGTAAATCCGCAGTCAAAAAGAAATTTTTTTAAAGCCCCAGGATCAGAAAGCAGGGTTTCGTTTTCTTCGTTTACTTCATAAGAAGCGCCATTGCTGTCGGTTCTTAACTCTTTGGATTTGTATGTAAAAAGATTACGCTCTTCCTGTTTGCCGTCGGGTCCTGTATGGCTTTCGTGACGCAGCCTGCAGGTAAGGTGTTTTTCTGATTCTTTTTTTTCTTCTGTGCTGAATAAATGAAAATAAGTGTCACTTTTTTGTGTTGTTCCGCAGAAAGTCGCAAAACCTTCTATTAATTCTATGGTTTTCTGCCTGTTGCGGACATGAGCCTTGAGTTCAATTTCGTACATGTGTGTATTATACCATATGATATTCAAAATTACACTTTTATAGCAAAAATGTATCATTTTGAATTTTGTTCAGTATAAAAAAGATTGAAAATTTGAAATCTTCATTGTACAATTAATTTATAATTTCAACTAACTTTGGCACGTATCCGGATTGAGTTTTAAAGCATCAGTGCCTTAAAAGCGAGGAAAAAATGCAGTACGGTTATTTTGATGATGAAGCAAAGGAATATGTAATTACCAGACCGGACACTCCGGCTTCGTGGAGTAATTACCTTGGTTCGACTGTGTATGGCGCTGTTATTACTAACAATGCCGGCGGTTATGGTTTTTATAAATCTGGTGCGCAGGGAAGGTTTATGCGCCTTCGCTTTAATGCAGTTCCGATGGATCAGCCGGGCCGTTATTTTTACCTTCGCGACCGTGACTCCGGTGACTTCTGGTCTGCTTCATGGCAGCCGGTAGGAAAGCCTTTAGATCAGTACAAGAGCGAATGTCGCCACGGTACTGCTTATACAAAAATCACTTCTGAATATTCAGCAATAAAATCTGAGTCGCTTTATTATGTTCCGCTCGGGGCTAACTTTGAATACTGGAGACTTAAGGTTACTAACAACGACTCAAAAGAAAGAAAGCTTTCTGCATTCACTTACTGTGAACTTACAAACCAGTGGAGTACAGAACAGGATCAGGTAAACCTGCAGTATTCAATTTTCATTTCAAAAGGTGAACAGCGCGACAATATGCTTCGCTTTGCAATTCATGATAATCTTTTCCAGCAGTTCCCGGATGCAGATTTTGGTGAACAGGGAATGCATTCATGGATGGCACTGTGCGAATCTCCGTTGACCGGTTTTGATACAAGCCGCGAAGCATTCATCGGAACTTACGGAAACTACGAACATCCTGATGCAGTTAAAAACGGAAAGTGTACAAACTCACTCGCATACGGTGACAACATCTGTGGTTCTCTTGAAACAGAGATTACTTTAAAGCCTGGTGAAGCAAAAGAAATTCTTGTTATGTTTGGAATCGGAGATGCATGGGTTACAGGTCAGCCGATTGTAAAAGAATTCGGAAGCCTCAAGCGCGCAGATGAAGAACTTAAAAAATTAAAAGAAACATGGCACGCGCGCCTTGGAAGTTTTGTTGCACAGACTCCTGATGAAGACATCAATCATACAATTAATGTGTGGGGACTTTACAACTGTCTCATTACATTTGCATGGAGCCGTGCAGCTTCTTTGATTTATAACGGAGAACGCGACGGACTCGGTTATCGTGACAGTGTTCAGGATATTCTTGGTGTTGCAGCTGCAATTCCAGAAGAAGCAGAAGAGCGTCTTGTGAGAATGCTTTCTGGTCAGGTTAAGTGCGGTGGTGCAATTCCTGTTATTAAAAAAGATCACAACCCTGGTCACGAAAAAACTCCTGAAGCAGGTGAGTTTAGATCTGATGACTGTTTGTGGTTCTTTAATTCTGTTCCAGCTTTCATTGCAGAAACAGGTAAGTGGGATTTCTTAAAGAAAGTTGTTCCTTACGGTGATGAAGGTGAAGCAACTGTTTACGGACATTTAAAGCAGGCACTTTTATTTAATCTTGAAAGAATGGGTGCAGACGGACTTCCATGTGGACTTCTTGCTGACTGGAACGACTGTCTTAAACTCGGATACAAAGGACAGAGCTTGTTTGTTGCATTCCAGTTAAGACTTGGTCTTACAACTTATGCAGATATTTCTACACGTCTTGGTGAAAAAGCAGAAAGTGAATGGGCACTTGGTGAACGCGATAAACTTGATAAAGCAATTCAGGCTAAATGCTGGGACGGCAAATGGTTTATCTGGGCAATTACAGAAAGCGGTCAGGTTTACGGAACTAAAACAATGGAAGAAGGACAGGTTTACTTTAATACACAGGTTTGGGCAGTATTGAGTAATGCTGCAACTCCAGAACAGGCAAAGCAGTGTCTTGAAACTGTAAAAGAAAAACTTGCAACTCCTTACGGACTTATGCTCTGTGCTCCTTCGTTCGTAAAAGCACCTCGTGACACAATGAGCTGTGTTGTATTTAATGCCGGAATAAAAGAAAATGCCGGAATCTTTAATCATACTCAGGGCTGGGGCGTTATCGCAGAAACACTCATGGGCAACGGAGACCGCGCATACGAATACTGTAAGGCAGCTCTTCCTGCTTCTTATAATGACAAAGCAGAAATCCGTCAGAGTGAACCATACGTAGTTGGACAGACAACTTATTCAACATACAGCCCTCGTGCAGGTAACTGCCGTGTTTCTTGGCTTTCTGGTGCTGCTACATGGAATTACTACAGCACGACACAGTACATTCTTGGAATTCGTCCTCAGTATGAAGGAATGCTCATTGATCCATGTATTCCCCACGAATGGAATGGATTTAAAGTAAGCCGCCGCTGGCGTGGCATTAACTTTGATATCGAAGTTAAAAATCCGTCACATGTATGCAAAGGCATTGAATACATCGAAGTTGACGGAAACCGTATTGATGCAGCAGTAATTCCTGCAGATATGATTAAAGAAGGAACTAAGGTTGTGGCTTATATGGGCCGTGATGCAAAAGAAGTTCCTGTTGAACGATTGTAAACCGCACGCGGGTATCACAGCGTGAAGAAATATCCGCCTTAAAAAGCGGAAAACCGTGCGAATCAACAACCCGTGCGCTGCCGTAAACACAGTGCGCAGACTCGACACTCGCAGGTAGACATCGGAGAGGATGGGGCCTGATTTCCTTAGCTGGGAGTCAGGCTTTTTTTTGTGCGAAATTGATAAAATCAGGGCATAAAAATTCTGGAAAATATCACAAATCTGCAGAAAAAATGTTGCGGATAGTGGTATGTCCATAATATAATTAGAAGAAGTTTAGATTATTGTTGTATGGAGTGTTTTATGAAATTTTCAAAATCTCTATTTGTAATGGTTGTGTCAGTTATTTTTATAGCAGTATCCTGCAAAGCACCGAGTGTTTCAAAAAATGAAGCTTATGAAGACGGAGCAATCGGAATTACCGTAAAACTTCCTGCAGCAGCGGGAAGAGCAGCGTTTACACAGGATGACGCTGCATCATATAAAATTGAAATGTCATTAAATGAAACTGTCGTTCAGACAAAAACGGGACTTCCTGGCCAGACGGTAACATTGAAAGTTGAAGTTGAAGGACTTTATACAGTTATAGTAACGGCATATGATGCGACAGAAAGAGAAATTGCAAAAGGTTCTGCTACAGCAGATTTAAAATTTGGTGATGGTATTGTTCCACTTCAGATAAAAATAAGAGGATATAAAAAGGAAATAGAAATTGTTCCTGAAATTATCTGGGAAGATGAAGAAGAGCAGGACGAACATTATACTTTAGAAGAGTTTGCTGCATTACTTAATGGTGACGATATTACAGAAAGTGAACATGTAAAAGTGGAAAATGTTCCTGGCGGCTTAAAGTTTACAATCAGAAGACCTGCAGAAGATTGTTTTAATCCAAATGCTGTGCTTAAAGAAGAAGTTTGTAAAGATGAAAAAGGTAATCCCGTTTACGGCTATGATTATGTAGAACCTGGTAACGGTGATTATAATTGGATTCAACCGGAATATGTTGGAGCAGGAAACGGTGATTACATTGAGATAAGAGAAGAAGATGATTACGGTGATTATTGGTATCGTTATGAATATGTTGGAGCAGGAAATGGAGACTATAATAATGGTTATTTTGAATATGCCGGAGTAGGAGAAGGCTGCTATAACAAATCTGATGAACCAATAACAAATAAGTATTATGGTGGTTATAGTTGGGTCGCAATTTACAGAGAAGAAGTAATTGAAGGGAAAGTGTGCTATACAACTGTTGCTCAGTTAGATACGGTTTCTGATTCAAGTTCTGATATATTAGAGTGTTTTTATCCACTTGTTGAACCAGGCAAAAAATGCGTTTTTAATGTTTTGATTGAGCCATTGGATAGTTATGAGTATTTTGAAAATAAATTATGTGAAGAAATAGTCATTACTCCTGAAGATGGAATTGGTGATATTGATTATTCAAATGTTGATAAAGATCGTAAGTTTATATTGAGTTATGATGGCGAAAAGCCAATTTTAAAACTTCTGAATTATTTCCCTGAGTTTCCATCATATGTTAGAAACTTAAGAACTAAATATGATATAATGATTGGAAAAGATGATTGGACAAAAAAATATGAGACTCGCTGGTTAACGGCTTATACTGGAAATTGCATTGAATATGAAATATCAAAGGATCCATATTATGAGGATTTGAAATTAGGATGGTATACAATTGATGAAAATGGTGAAAAAACAGAACATCATTACTCAGATGCAGAGATTGAAGCACAGTATAGAACATATAATTTTAAAAATCGACTAGAAAGCACCGATAAAAATGAGTTCTATGCGATATATTATTACCTTTTTGATTTACCTGTAGATTGTTATGGTATAAGGGAGTGGAGAGCCCTTGAGGTACGGTCTAATGTAGTAAAATTCCGTTAATAAACTTATTGTTTATTTATTTCCTGATATATGTTTTACATCAAAAGCGTATATCAGGATTTTTTTGTCGTTTTACAGAAAGCTATCGCAGCACGTTTCATGGAGGTGAGTTATGAGTTTGTTTTCTGATTTGATTCTGGGATCATCGGCTTCTTCGTCACGAGGGAAGGGGGTAAAATCCGGCTCGGGAAAGGCGGGCTGGGGTAAAGGACTTTACGGTGATGATGAAGATGAATACGACGACTACTACGAAGACCTTTACGACGATGCTGCAGCCGGGGATTCCGATGCCATTGATGAAATGGAAGACGAATTTGGCGACGACTGGGAAGGTGAATATTAATTCTTCTTTTCATACGTTTTCGCTTCCTTATCTTAAAATTGCCGTTTTTAAAATCTCAGAGGGGCGTTTGAGTAAATTCCGCAGAGAGAATTTAAAAAAACTCTGTTCTTTTTTATAGAAATTGTGTATCTTTAATTTATGGATCAAGAAATTTTAGACGAGAATCCCGATAAACTTATCTCTGATTTTTTTAAAAAGTTTAATGATTACTCAGAAGATGATAAATCAAGGATTAAGAAGGCGTGGAATTTTTTAATCGAAAAAACGGGGAATCTTAAGCGCGCAGATTCCAGTGCGTATTATCTTCATCCGTATCGTGTTGCAGTTATTGTTGCAGAATACAGACTTGATGCGGACTGTGTAATTGCGGCTCTTTTGCATAATGCGATTTTTGATAATTTTTCTGAAGAAGAAATAAAAAAAGTTACCGGTGAAAATCTTTTTGCGCTGATTAAAATGATTCATAAAATTTCTATGATTCATGTTACGACAAAAACTTTAAATCAGGCAGATGCTGTTCGAAAAATGCTTTTTGCAATTTCGGATGATATAAGGATTATCATCGTAAGTCTTGCCGAACGTCTTGACTGCATGCGCTATATAAAAATTTTTGATGATGTTTCACAGAAAAATATTGCGCAGGAAGTTCTTGATATATGGGCTCCGCTTGCAGACAGACTTGGAATCAAACAGACTAAAAATGAACTTGAAGATTTAAGTTTAAAATATTTAAATCCTGATGTTTATCAGCAGATTAAATCTATTGTTGCTTCGAAAAAAGATGAGAGAAGTGAATATCTTAAAAAAACAACTGATGCTATAAACGAAGCTGCAGAGAAAGCAGGAATTAAAATTTCTGTTTCAAGTCGTGCTAAGCATTTTTATTCGATTTATCAGAAGATGAGAAAACGCAATAAAGAGGCAGATGAACTTTTTGATCTTCTTGCAATGCGCATTCTCTGTGATTCTAATGCAGATTGTTATACTTTACTCGGAATCGTTCACAGCTTATGGAAACCGCTTGAAGGTCGATTTAAAGATTATATTGCAATGCCAAAGGCAAACGGATATCAGTCGCTTCATACAACGGTGATGGCTTACGGTAAACCGCTTGAGATTCAGATAAGAACAAATGCAATGCACAATATTGCAGAACACGGTGTTGCAAGTCACTGGCTTTACAAAAAGGGAATGACAAAGGATTCTGTCGATATAAAATCGCTTCCGCTTTTTAATCAACTCCAACAGCTTGTTGATGAACACATGACAGACGATGCTCTTTACAGTGAGTTTAAAAATAATCTTCTCAAGGATAAAATCGTTGTCTTTACTCCAAACGGTGATGTAAAGCAGCTTCCTGTCGGTTCAACTGCAATCGATTTTGCTTACGCAGTTCATTCGAAAATCGGAGAAACAATCTGCGGTGCTAAAGCCGATGGAAAAATAATTCCTGTTTCAGTTCCGCTTAAGAACACTCAGATAATCGAAATCATCACAAGCCCGCAGGCGCATCCGACAGAAAACCAGCTTTCGTATGTAACGACTTACAAGGCTAAGCAGAAAATCAAGGCGTGGCTTTCTGCTAATCAAGTTGAATCAACTCAAAAACCTTCTGTAAAATCTGCAGACGATGAGGCTTTAAAAGAAACTCATGTTCATAAATCCGGTAAAAAGCGTGCAGAGAAAACGACACCTGTGCATTCCGGAAAAATTAAAATCGGTAATACGACAAACTTTGTAATTACGATTGCAAAATGCTGCTGTCCGCAGTACCCCGACGAAATTATCGGGTATGTTTCTCGCGCGCGTGGAATTACGATTCACAAAAAAGACTGCTATGTCTATAACCGTATCCGCGAAAAAGAAAACCGCAGCATCGATGTAGAGTGGGATGAAGAATAATTCATCGGGTGAATTGTATTTCATTGCATACATGGTTTTTTACCCGATGACTCGCGTTTTTTAGTTGTATTTTTTTATCTGTAGTCCTCGTAATCCGGACGTGGAATTTCTAAAGGAGATGCCGTACAGATAATCATATTGTCTTCATCAAGAATATAAAACTGATCCAACGCAGTTTGAAAAACTCTAATCGGTATGTATGACGCATCGTCAGTTTTTGAATAAAGCTCTGCACTGTAATCTGATTTTACGACAATCAATCCGTATGAAGTTTCAAACTTGGTTTTGTCTGGCAGCGTTCTGTATCTGCTGTAAGAGCTGTCGGGATACGGATTTAGTTTTGCTGCCCGCACGCATTTGTAGCCATTGAATACTATTTTTGCTCCGTCAAATGTAAAATCATAAGTCTTTTTATCTTCTGCCGTGATTTTTCCTTTTCCGTTTTTGATTTCGTATGTAAACCATACAGGGCCGTCGTCAAGCTGTTTTGCTACTGCTCCTCTTTTTTTAGCCGGATCAAACCAGATGAAATTTTCGTATTCATCTTCGTCACAGAATGTCCAGAAACCGTTTTCATTTGTAACTGCTTTCCATTTTGCATATAAAGTTGTATCACCTTTAACGTGAGCCTCATTAAAAAGCCAGAGGTTTTTACATTCTTTATCAGAATACCAGCCAAGAAATTTATAACCTTTTGCAACAGGAGAAGCAGGTGGCTCTATGGTGTGATATAAACTTATTCCTTTAACAGCTTCCGGCATAAAAGTTACTGC
>CAJORB010000006.1:0-2276 GCA_905236565.1 uncultured Treponema sp.
CCGATATTCTTCTGAAACTGACCGCCAATGCTGACAGATTCATAGTTGGAAAACGCCTCTTTAATACATGTAACAATTGGAACAGAACCGAAAATATCCGTCAGAGACGAGGTATAAGACGCATCCCCTTTGTTGGCAACAGTATCAGAATCGGAGTACGCCATTTTGATATTGTCGATATACAACGTGTCGCTTGTTCCTAAACGGATTCTGTTATTGTCGCTCAAGGTTTGGGAAAGCTGTAAAGTTGGAGACGTGTACAAATCTTCATATTTAAGCTGAGTTCCTACATCATACGCCCAAGCAAAGATTCCTGTTGAATTGGCGACTACTGCGTATGTTTTATTGGTTTCCCGAAAATCATCAGATGAATTATCGTGCGGATAACCGGCAGAATAACTTTGCAAAATTAATGGGTTCTTGTCCCCCGTATTATAACTGCCCAAAAACAGACTTTCAGATTCATTACTGCCAAACAACGAGAAACCACCCCAATGGTATTGGTCAACAAAATATGTACCAAACTCCATGTCGAACGTATATGCGAACGTACCGGAACAGAGAGCATTTGAGGAACCGTATGACAGGAACGCTGTAGAGCCTGTAATTTTAGCTCGGGTGTTTCCCGAATCGGTTTCAGTTGTAAGACCGGACCACTCTTGTACGCCTGTTCCATCCCAGTTCCAGCCGGTTTTGCCGCCCTCTTCAAAATTGTCAGTTCCGACAATGGCGGCAAACGAGTTGAACGTGGTAAATAAAAGCGCTGCAAAAATCGTAAAAACCCAGCTGCAAGTTAAAATGCGTTTAAGAGGAATGCGCTGTTTGAAAATTTGCGTTTTCATTATAATGCCTTATGGGGTTAAAATAAAAAAAGTGACTCTTCCGGCAAGTTGGCGCCTGGCGTTTGTGCAGGTCGGTCCGTTCACGGATTTTGGCGAGCCGGGATGCGTAAACTCCCGGGAAAATACGGATATTCACCGATTGATTAATGCTGAAACGAATCTCAGCGGTTGTCCAACGTTTATTATTTTTGCAACGAAAAAGACGAAAGTTACGAAATAGACGAAAAATAAAAAATCCCTTCGTTTGTTTCGTTCTTTTCGTGTATTTCGTCGCAAAAAATGCTTCGGGTCGGGGAAATGCCTGTTTTTTAGCTCACAGGTACGGACTTGCCGGAAGAACCAATTTTTAGGAAATTGATTCTTCTTGTGGTTTTAGAGGATACGTCTTTTTAAGTTCCTCGTAATTCAACTGATCGGCAAAGAATTGATATAGTTTAAGTGTATAGTATAGCATGGCTACGTAATTAAAAAACAAAAAGAAAAGCGCTGCTATAATGCCAGAAGGTTTGTTGGGGAGATAATAACTCATTAATCGATAAATGAATAAGGCATAAGAAAAAAAATTATAGCTTGATAAAGTAAATACTAAAACTTCTAGCGTAGTTACGAGCGTTAATGTTTGTGGATCCGGGTTTTTTACATCTGTGGGCAGGCTGCTAAAGTAATAAGTTGCAAAAATAGAAACTCCGCAGTATAAAAACCATGTAACCCATGAACTAATAATGATTATTTTTCCTTCAGGAACGATTGATCTCGGAATTCGATAGAAAGCCCTTATGGATTTGTATGCAAAATACGAACCAAACAGAATGAAGAAGGCAAGAGCGAGATTACCAGCGAGTCCCCCAAAAAAACTTAAAATGAAATACGGAATGCCAATAGAAAGAAATATTTCATACCAATACACTCCCATAGCGGCGTCCGCCATAGATTCAAGACTGTGTTTCTTCAATTCGTTATTGAGGTCGATTCCTTCAAAATTAACAATGTTGAAACTCTCTTCCGGTTTGAGATTGCTATTGTTAATTTCGACATTGTTACTGATTTCAGGATTGTTTGAATTGTTGTCAAAGCTCATGATCAATAAGTTATGTAGTTTGGAAAGTAGAGGTTAAACCTGTGATTCTTACTTGCATTACATTTTGAAAATGATATGCGAGTATATTCTATTATAAAGTTATTATAAGACAAAAATTTATTTTTGCAATAGAGAAACTGGAAATAAGTATATTTTTTCAACATGTTTTTAACAAATAGATTGAAAAAGTTGAACGGCGCAGCAAGAAAGGCGTGGAAAGCACAGTCATCTCGCCTTTTACCTATTACCTAAGTTCCCCCTATTTCCTTGCCAGGAGCAGGATTTTGGAAAGTACCTCGGCGGTTTTCGGGTCGTCGTCGGCGAAGGGGAGGAATAGGCGTCCGCGGGTTTGGGAA
>CAJORB010000007.1:0-33197 GCA_905236565.1 uncultured Treponema sp.
GAACATCAAAAAACAGGCAGATGCAAAAGGCTACGAACTCGAAAAAACTCTTTCTCCATACAAGAACCTCGACTGGCATACACTCATGGCTTTAAATAACAACGGACTTTCCGGTGCAGACAACATCGGTCTTGCATTCAGAGAACTTGCAGAGAATTCGAAAAAAATCGGAAACCTCAACATTACTCCGGATCTTTTAAAATCACTTCTCGACAGAGATGATGAATAGTTATGAATATAGAAAATGCAGTTATCATAACAAATAAAACAAGGCTTGAGTCTTTGATTGAACGTTTTAACACAAAGGCTCAGGCTAAGTTTTATATTGAACACAGCGGAGGAAATTTTTCTGACTACGAGCAGGAGCATTTTGTTTTTAAAACTTCGCTTTCTGCAGTAGTCGAAAAATTATCCGTACATTTTAAATGCAAGGTAATCGATAGAAGTTATCTTCCAAATTATATTTTTACAGAAAAAGACCTGCCGGTTGTTTTAGGACAGGATGGACTTGTTGCAAACACTGCAAAATATGTAAACGGTCTTCCGATTTTTGCAATCAATCCGGATGATTCGCGTTACGACGGAATTCTTCTTCCTCACAATATAAATAATTTTGAAGACCAGATTACAAGAATCGTTCACGACAGATTTGTCTATGATGACATCACGATGGCAAAGGCAACATTAAATGACGGCCAGACGCTTTTAGCGTTCAACGATTTTTTTATAGGGCCAGCATCACACATTTCTGCACGCTACAATATTAAAATCGGAAACGAAAATGAAAATCAGTCTTCAAGCGGAATTATTGTATCAACGGGAGCCGGTTCTACAGGATGGTTAAGTTCTGTCTGTAACCAGGTTTCAAGAATGTCAGAAACCGAAACAGAAATCGATATGGACTGGGATGAAGACCAGCTTTTCTTTGTTGTCCGCGAACCGTTTGAAAGCAAACATTCAAAAGCAAACATCGTTTCGGGCTATATAGATGACGCACACCCTCTTATCGTAGAATCATTTATGCCGCAAAAGGGTGTAATCTTTAGCGACGGAATTGAAAAGGATTATTTAAATTTTAACTCAGGTGCAATCGTAAAAATCGGGCTTGCAGACTCAAAGGCTCATATCATTGTTTAATATAAAAGCCTTTAAAGTCTGCGATTAGATTTTTTTATTTTTTTGCGCAGTTTCTTTTGTGTGCCTTAATTTTTTTCATCGCCCAGCCATAATGGCTTGAAGTATTACTTACAAAATATTCACCTAAAGCACCAGTTCCAACCCATGGGAAATATTTTTTAGTAAACAGTTCTTCGTTTGAATATTTTTTTATAAGCTTCATGACAGCTGCATGACTGTGTGCAAATAATTCTTTTGCAGTCTCAAGACTTGTTTTCTGATTTCTTTTCCAGAACATCATGTTCATGTCGCCGTAAGTTTTCCAGCTGTACTCTGACGGAAGAAAAGCAATTGCAGATTTTTTATCGGTAACCTTTGCATTGTTTTTTGGGAAATTCAGCATAAGCTGATGCCACTCATACAAGTGAATAAGCACATCACGAACATTTTTATCGCGTGACCAGTGTGCTTCTTTTTTACTTGGTTCACCAGAAAAATCAAATGGCGTCGTTAACTCTTTTTCTGTCATTTCGTCAATCATCTTAACAAGCGCTTTATAATTTTCTTCTGACGCTTTTAAAAGATCTTCTTTTGTTTTTGGTCTTGGCATAATATACTCCTTAAAACTCCGCAGCAATGCAGTTACAGACATGCAGCAAACCACGGAATCTGCATTAAATATAACACAGTAAATATGACAAGAGCGTGTCATATTTTAAAAGGGTACCCTGAATTTTTTCAGAATACCCTTTTAGGTGTCTTATTTAACTACAATGTTTCTGATGCAGCATTCTTCGGTAAGCCCATCAATAAAGTCAAACGCTAATTTGTGGATTCTATTCCAGTTAAAAAGCCCTTCACCGTTGTACCACTTTTTTTCTAAATCATTCCATGCCCCGCCATCTTTCATATCTTTTAGCGGAATGCGGACCTTATGCCATTTGCCGTCATTTAAGCCGTCTCTGGAAGTAAAGGATTTAGTAGCGCGCCATTCAAATCCTTTTTTACCCATAGAAGTTTCTAAATTATCCATAAAGTAAACGTCAAACCTGAAATTTTTCTGAGTAGTCTTAACTTCAAATTCAAGGCAAAGATTTTTATTTACAAAAGGTGTAAAATCATACGATTTGTTGAACTCAAACATGAATGCATTATATTTTTCTGCACTTGGAACAGAAATATACAAGCCGCCGTTATCATCCGGCTTATTGCCAAATGATGTAAACTCATTTTTCCTTACACATTTCAACCAGGGATTGCATAATGTGTTTTTTGAAATGCCATCTTTGTAAATAACATATTCACCGTTTTTGAAAGAGGTTTCCATCCAGTTTTTTGACCGCGGCTTTACACCCTGCGGCATCTTATAGCCCATTGCTTCAATCAATTCTACATTAACATCCTGAGGGAAAGTCTCAAAATGGCTCGGGCTGTTAAATATTCCGAACAAATCTTTATAATCATGGCTCATACGTATGATGTTTCTGTCATCCATCCATTTTGCTTTCATTCTGTACCAGTTGATTCGTTCAGCATTATCAGCATACTGCATTGAAACACCCCATTCATTACACATTAAAGCCACACCGCGCTTGTTTGCAAACTTTACAGCCTCATCCAAGGGCTTACAGAGAACATTTTCACTTGAATCTCTTTCATAATTGTCATAATCCCATCTTAAATCCTTTGCGCCCGGATCTTTCGGGAAAGGCGGCATTTTATTTTTGTCATACGGAAAAGGAACGCCAGTCAGATACTTGAAAATTGTCCATGATGCTCCCTGATGCGAAAACAGCAGAGGCGTGTAGTCATGAAAGTTATAAATGATGTTGTCATCTTTGTAATCAGGAAGTTTTAAAAGTGCCGTTACGCTATTCCAGTTTTCTGCACCGACAATTACAGTATGCTTTGTATCAATCGTTCTTATAAGCTTTAAAATCTTTCCTTGAATTTTATTCCACTTTGAAATATCTGCTTCAAGATTCCCGCTTCTAAAATGAGGTTCGTTCATTATTTCGTAAATGATGTATTCAGAAGAATCTTTGTAACGGTTTGCAATCTGCGGCCAGATTTTTGTAAGGACTTTTTCAACATCAGGTCTTGTTTTTGAGTCTCCGTCACAGTCATTATGAAAATCTATAATCATGTACATTTTAAGTTCAGTACACCAGGCAACAGCGTCGTCAATATTTTTCCAGAGCCAGTCAGGAATTATGTAATCAGGCTTGCCGGAACTGTATTCTTCAAACCTTATGTAAAGACGCGTACAGTCAACACCAAGGCTTCTTATATCCTCAAAATCCTGCCTGCCAAAATTGGCAGCACGGTGAGGTTCATTTCCTTCCAGCCATAAAGTAAAATTGATTCCCTTATGAAACGGCAGCGTCTTGTTTACCCGCGGTGGATTTGCCGCAAAGACAGTTCCTGCATAAAGAAGAAAAATAAAAAACGAAAATATTTTTTTCATAAAATCTCCCTTAAGTTGAATTTTCTAAATCCAGTTCCATTATATCATGTTTTTTCCAAAAATCTCAAGCAAACTCGTATCGTAAACCTTAGGGAGAGTTGATTCTCGGACTTTGCGCCATAAAGCTGCGGCGACTTTAAGCTTATTTGTAAAATGCTCTGTTGCAGGATCTGCGCAAAAATCCTGTACGAACTTATTCCACTGAAGACATGATTTATCATAATGAGCGTAAGTTTTTTTACCATAAAAAATATCGAGCATGTCACCGAGCGTAAATTTTTCGTCACCGGTTTCACGCACTTTTTTAGCAGTTGCAACCATGTCGGTGTTAAATTTAAAATGCGCAATCCCTGTCTGTTTAGAAAAGAAATCACGAAAACGCTGTGTAAAACGAAAGTTACAGGATAAAAGCGGCGTGTCTAAAGTAAGCAGAATATCATCGGCATCAGACTGTTCGCTATTAGTGCGCGAGGCAGCCGGCTTAACAAGGGCTTTAACGCGACTCTTCTTTTTCGAACAGATTATATTTCCTTTAAAATATTCTTCGATATTATGATTAAGTTCAGCTTTCATACCGCCTGCATCAATTCCAAGCCGACGGCAAATACGCTGCAATTCTTCGCGATACCAGTAATATTTTAAAAATTCTTCGTATGATTTTATTTTTTCAAACGGCGGACGTGTCATTATTTTTCCTTATGCGCAGTGATTATTGTATAACTGTAAGCATTCACCGTGATGATACAGCCTGCAATTTTAACATACCAGTTTTTTCCCTGGCGCGTAATATTTGCTTTAGCTGAATCGATTTTTGTGCGGCACCAGGTAACGACATCATCTACATCACTTCCCAATGAAAGATTTCGTCTTATGCGTTCAACACCCATCGGTGTCGTATGAAGTTTATCAAGATTTTCTGTTAGTTCATTTTTGTAATCAAAACCCATACCTCACCTCCTATAACAGAAGTGTAGCATATAAAATGTGACAACAGCCTGTCATATTTAAACTTACACTTTATTGACACAAAACAAGATTTAACAATAGAATTTCCACAGTATTATTAAAAAACAGCTTCTTGAGGTCGTAATGTCATTGCAAATTCAAAACCTGTATTTTTCATATTCAACTTCGCACTCAACTTTATTTGAAGATTTTTCTCTGCAGTTTTTTGACGGGTGGACATGCATTGCAGGAAGCAATGGTTCTGGGAAAACTACTCTGCTTAAACTTATTGCAGGGCTTCTTGTTGCAGATAACGGCCATATTTCTGGAATAAAAGAAAGCGCAGACAGCGGAATAATTTACTGTCCGCAGGAAACAGACGAAGCACCAAAAAATCTATATTCTGTTTTCTGGAGTGATGATAACGAAGTCAGAAATTTTTTTTCCATGCTTAAAGTGAATGAAGAAATGATTTCAAGATACGAGACACTTTCTGGCGGAGAAAAAAAACGGATCCAGATTGCGTGTGCACTTGCAGAAAATCCTTCTGTCCTTCTTCTGGATGAACCGACAAACCACCTTGATGAAGCAACAGTAAAACTGATTTCTGATACACTAAAGCTTTTTAGCGGAATGGGAATCATGGTAAGTCACGACAGAAATTTTACGGATACATTGTGTAAAAAAACGATTTATCTGTTTAATGAATCCCGCGCTTTTCCTGGTGGACGTGACTGTATTGCATATGAATCATATCAAGGCGGTCTTTCGAAAGCACTGGAGCTTCGAGAGAATAATGCAGATCATTCCCGTGCTGAATTGAATAAAATAAATTTAAAAGTTAATTCCGAGAAAAAAAGAAGTCAGAAACTTGCAGAAGAAAACGAGCGTTCCAAAAGCAGGCTTGCAAAAAAATCTGTAAATCCAAAAGATCATGATGCACAGTCAAAAATTGATATCGCAAGAATCAGCGGGAAAGACAGAACAACAGGCGATGCAAAGGCTCATCTTGATAATCAGATTTTAAAGACCGAAGCAGCTCGCGATTCTATAAAAAAATCATTAAAACGAAAAGAAGGTTTTTCTGTTGAAAGCTCAAGCTTTGCAAAACCTATTGTAATTGAAGAAACAGATATTCTTTCTTCAAATGAGGACAGATCATATACGCTTCATGTTCCGGGAATAGAAATTTTACCCGGAGATAAAATTGCACTGACCGGTCAGAACGGAACAGGAAAGACACTTTTTATAAAGCATATAATTTCTCAACTTGAAAAATCCGGTCGAACCAATGAAGTAATGTACTTGCCGCAAGAAATTCCAGAAGAACAGCAGAAGGAGATTCTTAAAGAGTTTAATGAACTTGAAGATGCAGAACGCGGCGAAACTCTTTCTACCCTGTATCGTCTCGGAAGCGAACCTGAAAACATCGAAAACAACCTTTTAAGTCCGGGAGAACTCAGAAAACTCATGATTTCTCTTGCGGTACAGAAGCCACTTTCGCTTTTGATTCTCGACGAACCAACAAATCATATGGATATAACAAGCGTACTTGCTCTGGAAAATGCACTTTCAGAAGTTTCATGCGCAATGATAGTCGTAAGCCATGACAAAGCTTTTCTTTCAAAAGTTACAAAGCGGAATTTACATACAGAACGAAACGGAAATTCCGGAAAACTATGTATATAATTTAGTAACACTTTTTGCAAGATCGAGAATCTGCTTTTGAATTGTTTTTGGTGAAATTATTTTTAAATCCTTACCGTAACTTAAAAGAGTTCCAGGAAGCCAGGGTGCATCGGGAGCCGTAAAAGTTACGGTAAGACTTTTATCCTTGTTTGCTTTTGTTTCTGAGCATGCAAAGGAATCCAAAAGATAAAACGCTTTAGAAGAAGAAATTTTTGCCTTAATCTTTATTAAAGGAGGGTCTTTTATAGCTGAAGGTTTTTTCTTTGATTCCGCATTTTTTGTCGTGATGTTTGCAGTGCGTGCTGTCTGTTTTACATTAAGCATGCGGCTAAGTTTAAAAAAGCGTTCTGCCTTTTTTGTCGTACACCAGGCACGAAGATACCACGCCTGACCTTTATAAATAAGCTTCCACGGATGAACTGTACGGTGTTCAGCTTTTCCTTCTGTGTTAAAATAATCAAATGTAATCTGCTTCTTTTTTAAAATACTGTCACGCAGAGTGCCGAACAACTGGCGCACACACTGCCCTTCAGGGCTCCACGGAGAAAAATCAACTTCAAGCCAGTCAGAATCAGTTTTTACAAGACGCGAAAGTTTTTCTTCTGCGCTTTTTGTTCCGGATAAACTTTCAAAAGCTTTTAAACTCGAAACGATTTCAAGCCGTTCTTCTTCTGAAAGTACGGTTTTATCAAGCGCATAATTTTCCGAAATCGCAATTCCGCCGCCGCGCCCTTTTATAGAATAAACAGGAACTCCAGAAACAGACAGTGCTTCGAGCCAGCGGTAAATCGTACGAGGTGAAACCCCGAACCGCTTTGACATTTCGCTTGCGGTTACCTGCTTTTTATCAATGAGGATATAGACAAATTCAAAAAGCTGATCAATCTGCATGAGTTTATTATAACATGGAAATATGACATTGTAATGTCATATTTTTGAAAAAATTTTTCTAGTGAATTGAACAATGTTATGTTAAAATATCGTTTACAGGGAAAAGAAAATGTCATTAGAAAAAGCACAGAATCATCTTAAAAAATTTGGATTTGAAAATAAAATCATAATCCCGGAGCACAGCAGCGCAACAGTCGCAGAAGCAGCCCAGGCTTTAGGATGTGAGGCCGGAATGATTGCAAAAACGCTTTCGTTTTTACAGGACGAAAAACCTGTTTTAATTTTAGTCGAAGGAATGGCAAGAATCGACAATAAAAAATATAAAGCACGTTTCGGATGCAAGGCAAAAATGATAGGCGCAGATTCCGTTGAACTTCTTATAGGCCATGACATAGGTGGTGTGTGCCCATTTGGAATTAACGAAGGAGTTACAGTTTATCTTGATGAAAGCCTTAAAAAACATCCGGTTGTTTATCCTGCAGCCGGAACAGATCACAGTGCAGTAAAACTTACGATAGAAGAACTTGAAAAATGCAGCGGCTTTTCTGAATGGATTGACGTCTGTTCTTAAATTCAGCATAAAAAAAGGAGAAAACCATGTTTGATTTTAATTATTTTACGCCGACAAAAGTGGTGTTCGGGAAAAACACAGAAAACAAAGTTGCTGACCTCATCAAGGAGTTCGGCGGAAAAAAAGTTTTGATTCATTACGGTGGAGGAAGTGTTGTGCGCTCAGGACTTTTGCAGCACGTGACAGATATTTTAGACAAGGCAGGAATCAAACATATTGAACTTGGCGGCGCTGTTCCTAATCCGCATCTTGGTCTTGTGTACGAAGGAATTGAACTGTGTAAAAAAGAAAATGTTGATTTTCTTCTTGCAGTCGGTGGAGGAAGTGCAATCGATTCAGCTAAAGCAATCGGATACGGTGTAACAAACGAAGGCGACGTCTGGGATTTTTATGACTACAAGAGAAAAGCAAATGCATGTCTCCCGCTCGGAGTAATTCTTACGATTGCCGCAACAGGAAGTGAGATGAGCGACTCATCTGTAATTACAAAAGAAGAAGGTCTTGTTAAACGAGGTTATTCAAGTGATTTTTGTCGTCCGCGTTTTGCAATCATGAATCCGGAACTTACGATGACGCTTCCTGACTACCAGACTGCATGCGGATGCACAGACATCATGATGCATACGATGGAACGTTATTTTACAAACGGCGGAAACATGGAAATTACGGATTCACTTGCCGAAGGCCTTTTAAGAACTGTAAAAGAAAATGCACTGATTTTGGCACGCGACCCAAAAAATTATAATGCGCGCGCAGAAGTAATGTGGGCAGGAAGTCTTGCACACAATGGACTTACAGGCTGCGGTAACGACGGCGGAGACTGGATGACCCACAAGCTTGAACATGAGCTTGGAGGGCTTTATGATGTTGCTCACGGTGCAGGTCTTGCAGCGCTCTGGGGAAGCTGGGCGCGCTACGTTTATAAAAACTGTCTTCCGCGTTTTAAAAAATATGCAATTAATGTAATGGGAGTTTCTCCTGATGCAGGAAGTGATGAAGAAATTGCCCTCAAGGGAATTGAAGCAACAGAAAATTTCTACCGCGAAATAAAAATGCCTACAAATCTTCGTGAACTTGGAGTAAACGCAACTGATGAAGATTTAAAAACAATGGCACATAAATGTGCAGTCGGTGTAAACGGCGGCAAAGGTTCAGCACGCTTCTTAAAAGAAGATGACATGCTTGAGATTTACAAAATGAGCAGATAGGGATTATTCTGTCTGTACAAAAAAACATGTACAGACAGAATATATATTAGACTTGGGAGTCACCCTCTGCGTAAACAACAGAGGCTTTTGTGTACGGTGCAAAAACTCCATGCCAATTTGAGATAATCTTATTAAATTTTTCTAAATGCTTTTCGTAATCTGCGCCAGGATTCAAAATGACAAATTCGTTATACTTTATGCGATAAGCACCGCCAAAACATTGGAACAATGCTAAAGAAACAGCAAAAATAGCTTCATCACCAGCTCTTAAACCAAAATAATCCGTTATTGGTTGGTAGTCAATCGTGAATACAAGTCGAGAAATCTTTCCATATTTTTTTCTAAGAGCTTTTAAATGCTGTTCGTATGTTTTTTTATTTAAAAGCAAAAACAAATCATAGCATTTATCATACTGCCTTGATTTAAATTCCGAGTAAAATTTTTTCATTATTTTAATTCCGCGATAATCGGCTCGATGTATTTTTTATTTGTGATATCGTATGAGTTTGAAATCATCTCTGCCATTTTTTTATCATGATCTGTTGCATCTTTTTTAGAAGCCAGCGCCTTTGAAAACATTTTCATCATAAAGCGTGAAAAGCCATTCATCTTTTCGTAATTGAGTCCACCCTGGCAGTAAAATAGTTTTACAAGCATTTTTTCTTCTTCTGTAAAAATCTTACTCATTGCAACAGGAACTTCGGGACTTTCTGCAGGGCTTGCCCCTACTGCAAAGACAATAAGCTTTTTTCCAGCCTTAGAAAGAGACGGAATCTGTTTTTTAAGCCAGTTCAACTTAGTAATACCGCCTGCCATAAACCAGCTTCCAAACACGATTGCATCATAATCTGCAAGCTTTATTTTCGAAGCATTTTTAAGCAAAACGCACTCGCATCCAGTTTCTTCTGCTATCCACTCTGCATACTTTTTTGTAAAACCTGTCTGACTGTTATAGATTACTATTGATTTCATATTGAATCTCCTTTATTTGTAAATTCAGCATTTAGCTCCTGATCTCATATCCCTACTGGAAAATCGTGACGGTAACTGCAAAAAGCAGAAGTACCGTAAGAAAAACCCTTAGAGGATTTGCAATAAATGTATAAAGTTTAAACTTTTTCGGAATATCCATCTGGTTAATCATTCTCTGCCATTTCGGCTCGCCGATTAATCCGAAAATCGTTATAAAAGCAATCATAAAATAACAGAATGCATAATTGTACATTCTTTGATCCATAAAGCCGATCATCTGACATACAGGCATAAAAACTGTAAACGTTACAAGAATATTCACTACATAAATGATTATAAACCATTTTCGAGGAAGCTCGGGATTTTCAAAATCAAGATCTTTTCTTGTTCTTGTTTTAAGCCATATAATTCCTATTGCAGATTTTACAATCTGGTAAAGTGCAAACAGAATTATTACAACAAGAATAAAATTTTTACCCTCTGTTAATTTTGAAAAATCATAAGTGATATTCGAAAAAAACAGGCAGTAAAGAATGAAAAAAAGCAAAACCGCGCATGACATAAAAATGTCAAAAATAAAAAACAACTTTTTTTTCATAAAAATTCTTATACCTCCTTGTTTACCCTGCTATTTTCAAAATCCTCTTTTAAAAGCCCCATTATGCACAGATTATAAACATCATCGCCTTTTACTACACCGTTTCTCAATTTGCCTTCAAACTTAAATCCGCATTTTTCCATTACACGGCCGGAACCCACATTAGGCTCGTAATACAATCCGGTAATTCTTATTATATCAAGTTTTTCAAATGCAAGGGCGCAGATTTGTTTTGCAGCTTCTGTCATAATCCCCTTTGACCAGTATTCTGTCAAAAGAAAATATCCGATTTCGCCGTCTTTATGATAAACATCAGATTTCTGTTCTACAGAAATATTTCCGACAAGTTTATCGTCTGCATAAATTGCACGCCACACACCTTTTTTTTCATCGTTTTCAGAAAGCATGTTGAGCCACCAGTCTGCGCTCTCTTGTGTATACGGATGCGGAAGTCTGTCAGAAAGATATTTCCTGTCAATTGCGTTGCATAATTTAATAAGGTCCTGTTTATTTTCCTCTGTAAATTTTCTTAATTCAATTTTCATTTTATATTCCTTAACCAAGTGCTACATCTAAAATCATCATGAGTGCAAAGCCTGTCATAAAAGCAATTGTTCCCCAGTTAGAGTGCTCACCTTCTGCCATCTCCGGAACAAGTTCTTCTATAACAACATAAATCATAGCGCCGGCTGCAAAACTTAAAAAATACGGAAGAACAGGCATCACAAGACTTGCAATAAGAATCGTTATAAGTCCTGCAATCGGTTCAACTACTCCGGATAAAATTCCATACCAGCATGATTTTGCTTTCGAAAGCCCGCGTGAATGAAGCGGCATAGAAATGATTGCACCTTCAGGAAAATTCTGAATTGCAATTCCAAGTGCAAGAGTTAATGCGCCCGCTTCTGTAATTAAAGCAGTTCCAGAAGCCCATCCTGCATAAAGAATTCCTACAGCCATTCCCTCAGGAATATTGTGAAGAGTGACAGCCAGAACCATCATCGTTGTTTTCTGAAGTTTACTTTTCGGACCTTCTTCTGTTTCATCAAGATGCATATGCGGAACAGTTTTATCAAGAATGAGAAGAAACACCATTCCAAAACAAAAACCGACTGCCGCAGGAACAAACGCAAGCTTACCATGTCCTGCAGACATTTCCATAGACGGAATCAAAAGACTCCACACAGAAGCTGCAACCATGACACCGGCTGCAAATCCTGAAAGAATTTTCTGAATGCGGATATCCATTTCTTTTTTCATAAAGAAAACAAGAGCTGAACCAAGCGCAGTTCCAAGAAACGGAATCAAAAGACCTTTTGCAATAATCAAGTTCATGAGGATATTATATCACATTTATTGATTTTATAAAAATCAGTTGTTGATTGCCTTTATAATGCTGTCAACATTTTTAATTATCGCGCCGGCAATTTCTGGTTTATTCATTGTGTAAATATGAATTCCACGCACACCATTTGAAACCAAATCAATTATCTGATCCGTTGCGTATGCAATCCCGGCCTGCATCATAGCTTCTGGAGAATCACGGAATCTGTCGCAGATTGCAAGAAGCTTTCGCGGAATATATGCATTTGACAAATCTACCATGCGGCTTACTTGATTTGCATTTGTAATCGGCATGATTCCTGCAAGAACAGGTACATGAATTCCTGCCGACTGAAGGCGATACAAGAAAGAATAAAGCATATCGTTATCAAAGAACATCTGCGTTGTAAGAAAATCAACTCCGGCATCAACCTTGTATTTAAGAAGTTCTATATCAACTTCATGACTTCTGCTTTCAGGATGTCCTTCAGGATAACATGCTCCGCCTACACACATCCCTTCTTCCTTAAGAAGTTTTACAAGATCCGAGGCATGTGTATAGCCTGAAGGAAAAATATTTTCACCGGTAACTGAATCTTTAGGAAAGTCTCCGCGAAGAGCAAGTACATTTTTTATATTACGTTTTTTTAAATCATCAATCGTATATTTTAAAGCTTCTTTAGTTGAACGAACGCATGTAAGATGCGCAAGAGAAGTAGTACCATTTTCTTCTATCGCTTCTGCAATTTCGGCAGTATACCCTTTAGTTGTACCGCCTGCACCAAAAGTTACGCTTATAAAATCAGGTTTAAGCTTTGTAAGAGAAACAGCAGTTTCTTTAATTGATTCAAGCGCTTCTTTTTTCTTTGGCGGAAAAACCTCAAACGAAAGAGAAACCTTTTTATTATCCAGAATATCTTTAATACTCATGCGTTGATTTATCATTCCTTTAGTTTAATGATTACGAAAGATACTGTCGAGTACCTTATAATGACCATCACGCATTTTTCTGGCGGAGCTCGCGGGCTGCTTCTACAAGATTTTTAAGGCTTGCTGCAGTTTCTTCGTCGCCACGGGTTTTAAGACCACAGTCAGGATTTACCCAGAGTTTTTCTTTCTGTACTTTACCAAGCATTTTTTCAAGAGCATTTACAATTTCTTCTACAGAAGGAACTCGAGCAGAGTGAATATCATAAACTCCAGGGCCAACTTCTGTTCTGAAATCTGCTTCTTTTAATGCATCAAGAATTTTAAGATCTGCACGACTTGCTTCAAAAGTAATTACATCTGCGTCCATTGCATCTATGTCGCGGATAATATCATTGAATTCGCTGTAACACATATGCGTGTGTATCTGAGTTTCAGGCTTTACCTTTGCATGCACAAGGCGGAATGCAGGAATTGCCCAGTCAAGATATTCAATATGCCAGTCACTTCTGCGCAAAGGAAGTTTTTCGCGTAACGCTGCTTCGTCAATCTGAATGATTTTAATTCCGTTTTTTTCGAGGTCTAAAACTTCATCGCGGATAGCAAGAGCAAGCTGTTCGGTCTGTTCTTTAAGACTTATATCTTCGCGAGGGAAAGACCAGTTTAATATCGTTACAGGGCCTGTAAGCATTCCCTTTACGATTTTATCTGTCTGCTTTTGTGCAAAAACCGACCACTCTACTGTCATGGGTTTATTGCGGCTAACATCGCCCCATATTACCGGAGGCTTTACACAGCGTGTTCCATAAGACTGAACCCATGCGTTCTGTGTAAATATGTATCCATCAAGCTGATTACCAAAGTATTCAACCATGTCGTTTCGTTCAAACTCACCGTGAACAATAACATCAAGCCCGATTTCTTCCTGAAGTTTAATACACTCTGCAATTTTTTTCTGATTAAATTCTACATACTGTTCGAGCGTAATTGAGCCTTTTTTGTATGCAGCTCTGTTTGCACGAACTTCTTTTGTCTGAGGAAAGCTTCCGATTGTTGTTGTAGGAAAAAGTGGAAGCTTAAAGTTTTCGTGCTGGATTTTTTCTCGAGCCGTAAAATCAGGTTTACGTATAAAATCTTCTTCCTTAAGATTCCTAACTGCATTGCAAACTGCAGGATTTTTTGTAACACGTTCCTGTGTAAAGATTCTTTTATTCTGTTCAAGAGCTGCATCATCAGCATTTGCAAGATCGCGAAGCTCTAAAAGTTTTTCTTCTGCGTAAGAAAAATGCTGCAATGTATCCGCCGAAAGTTTTTCTTCCGATGAAATCGTATAAGGAACATGGAGAAGCGAGCATGAAGTACTTATTACAATATTTTCTTCTGGAACTACTTTTTTAATCTGCGAAAGTATTTCATTTTTTTTCTGATAGTCCGCGCGCCAGATATTCTTTCCGTTAATAATTCCTGCCAGAAGAAGCGTATCTTTTGGGAAACCTTTCTTTAAAAGTTCAAGTGATTTTTTACCTTCTACAAAATCAAGTCCGATTGCATCAAAGCCAAGAGAACATACTTCATCATAAACATCGCGGATATCTCCGAAGTATGTCTGAAGGATGATTTTTATTTTTGATTCCGCGCGGATTTTAGAAATCAAACTTTTATAAATTGAAACAAAAAGCGCTTTATCTGATTCATCTAAATCAAAAACGAGACCTGGTTCTGCAAAGCTTATCCATTCTGCTCCTACATCATTGAGTGATTCTGCAAGAGTGGCGAAAGCATCCACTGCTGCCCCTGCAAAATCTACAGCCTTTTTGTTACCTTTAAAACTTGCAAGATGGAAAAAAGTATAAGGGCCGATAACTGTCGGTACAGTCTTAATTCCCAAAGCCTTTGCTTCGTTATATTCAGAAAGTACTTTGTTATCTTTCTGCAGAGTGATTACCGTGTCGTCACTTATTTCTGGCACGATGTAGTGATAGTTTGTGTTAAACCATTTTTTCATCGGGAGAGCTTTTACATCTCCTGCCTTTCCCTGATAGCCGTGGGCTGCTGCAAAATATTTTTCGAGCGTACTAAGATTAAGCGCTGCATAACGCTCTGGTACTGCTCCAAGCAAAAAAGATGTATCAAGCATGTTGTCATAAAAAGAAAAGTCATTAGACGGAATAAAAGTAATTCCTGCATCCTTTTGTTTTTTCCATCCATAAGCTCGAAGCTCGGCTGCAGTCTTTTCAAGTTCTGATACAGAAAGCTCTCCTTTAAAATACTTTTCACTTGCAAATTTTAATTCACGGTTTTTACCGATTCTTGGAAATCCGATTACAGAAGTTTTTACTGCCATATATTTACCTACCTTTTTAGTATGTTCAATTAAGTTAAGTATATGGATTTTCTTTACTAAAGAAAAATACTATTTTCAAACAGTTTGCAATAGTTTTTACCTATGGCGCAATTTTAAGCTTTCTGCTATAATACAGGCATGACATTACAGCAATTAAAATATGCCGTTGCAGTTGCAGATACACGCAACATAACAGAAGCCTCTCGACGCGTTTTTGTCTCACAGCCAAGCTTAACTGCCGCAATTCGCGAACTTGAACAGGAAATGGGAATTACAATTTTTTCCAGATCCAATAAAGGCGTTACTATTACAAACGAAGGCGATGAGTTTTTATCCTATGCCCGTCAGGTCCTTGAACAGGCCTCTCTTTTAGAAGACAGATTTAAAGGCGGAGTTTCTGGAAATACAATTTTTTCTGTAAGCTGCCAGCATTATTCTTTTGCCGTAAATGCATTTGTAGATGTTATAAGAGAATTTGGCGGAAACGAATATGATTTTACTTTACGCGAAACACAGACCCATGAAATTATCGAAGATGTTGCACATTTAAAAAGTGAAATCGGCGTTATTTATCTTTCAAGCCGCAATAAAAATGTAATCACAAAATTGATTAAGAAAAATAATCTTGTATTTGAACCGCTTTTTACGGCCCCTCTTCATATTTTTATCTCAAAAAACAATCCGCTTGCAAAAAAGAAAAAAATAAAACTTACAGACCTTTCGTCTTACCCATATCTTACTTACGAACAGGGTGATTTTAATTCGTTTTATTTTGCTGAAGAGCCTTTAACCCAGATCGATTTTGAATGTCCAAAAAATATCCAGGTTCGAGACCGAGCAACACTCTTTAATCTTTTAATAGGTCTTGACGGTTACACAATATGTTCTGGAATCATAAGTAAAGAATTAAACGGGCCAGAAATTATTTCTCGCCCGCTTGATGTAAACGACAGCATGACAATCGGTGTTATAACCAGGAAAGGAATGGTTTTATCACGCTATGCTGTCGCCTACATCAATTCAATTAAAAGCAAATGCAGATTATAATTTCCAGCTTACAGCCTCTTTACGGCTGTCAATAAAGCGGGCGTAAATTCCTTTTTGCTTTACAAGTGCATTATGCTTACCCTGTTCTGCAATCCTTCCTTTGTCAATTACAACAATCTGATCAGCATTACGAACTGTCTTTAATCTGTGAGCAATCATAATTACAGTTTTTTCTTTTGTAAGTTCTTCAATTGCATTCATAAGATCACGTTCGTTTTCAGGATCGACATTTGCCGTTGCTTCATCAAGAATAATAATCGGCGAATCTTTCATTATTGCGCGTGCAATTGAAATGCGCTGGCGTTCACCACCACTTAATGATGCGCCACCTTCACCGATTACTGTATCATAACCGTTTGGGAGCTTACTTATAAACTCGTGACAGCATGCTTTTTTTGCAGCAGCTATTACTTTTGACATCGGAGCATCAGGCTGTCCAAAGCGTATATTATTTGCAATCGTATCATGAAAAAGATATACATTCTGGAAAACAAAACTAAAGTTTGTCATCAATGCATCCATACTGTAGTCTTTTACATCTATTCCGCGAAGGAAAACTTTACCCACGTCTACATCCCAGAAGCGTGAAAGAAGATGACAGAAAGTTGTTTTTCCTCCGCCGCTTGGACCAACAATCGCAGTCGTTGTATTTTCTGGAATAGAAAGAGAAATATCATCGATGATTTTCTTTTTGTCATAAGCAAAACCGACATCTCTTGCTTCGATAAGCAGCTGTTTTTTTAATTCTGACGGAACGGCGGTTATATTTTTACCGTCAATATCCATTGCAGGTAAAGAAAGAATCTTTGTTGCTTTAGTTACACCGATATCAATAGTTCTCAAAAGCGCAGAATAATTTCCGCCTGCTTCAAGAGCATTAAAGAGCATAAACGAACAAACAAGCATTGTAGCACAGTCTGCAAGTGCCATAGTACCGGCCAGATAAAAGTACAAAGAAGTAATCATCATCGAAACACCGCTCAATTTTGCAACCAGCGACTGAATATTAGAAACAGGAATACATCGCATTTCCATTTTTACAAGTGTCTTTTTTCTGCGGTCAATTACTTCGTTTAATTCACGGCTCCTTTTACCGATAAGATTGTAAGCTTTAACTTCTGCAATTCCCTGAATATATTCAAGAACCTTTCCGATTTCTGCAGCATCATCACGTATTTTGTCAGCAGAGATTTTCTTAACTGCAAGACGCATAAATAGATTTACAAATTCAAAAACACCAAAACCAGCAAGGGCTACAAGTGCAATTCTCCAGTCAAAGAAGAAAAGCATTACAATGATAAGTGATGTATCCAGCAATCCCTGGAAAACCATCATAACGGCACGGGTAGCAACATCACCTACACTTTCCATTGTATTTGTTGTAACCGAAGTAATTTCTCCAAGACTGTTTTCGTTAAAATAACCCATAGGAAGATAGCGAAGATGTTCTGCAATTTCTATACGCTTGTTTGCACAGGTTCTATATCCACCTTCGCACTGCCACATAGAAGTTACTTTACGTGTAATAATTCCACCGATTATGCTTACGCACATAATTGCAAACGAAAGCCAGATTGTTTTTGTTTCAAAAGGTTTCCCTTCTATTGCAGCTCCGATTACACCCCTAAGCATTACGGCAACCGCAGCAATTCTGAGCGCCATAAAAAGTGAATTGAAAATTCCGACTATAATTGAACCGGTAAACTTTTTACGGTTTTCTTCATCACAAAATTTAAAGAATTTAATTAATGTTCCAAACATATTTTTCTCCTATTCATCACGTGAACCGATATGTGCTTCCCACATATTCTTGTACAAGCCTTTCTTAGAAAGAAGCTGTTCATGAGTTCCCTCGCTATCGATTGCACCATTTTTGATTACATAGAGTTTATCTGCATCTTTTACAGTAGAGAGTCTATGCGCAATTACAATAAGAGTTTTTCCTTTTACAAGCTGTGCAACTGATTTCTGAATAATTGCTTCATTTTCCGGGTCTGTGTATGCAGTAGCTTCATCAAGAATTACAATCGGAGCATCCTTCATCATTGCGCGCGCAATTGCAATCCTCTGACGCTCCCCGCCACTTAAATGAGCACCGCTTCCTCCAACAATTGTGTCAAACCCGTTTTCAAGCGACTTGATAAAATCGTAGCATCCGGCTTTTTTAGCGATGTCTTCAACTTCTTTATCTGTTGCATCCTGACGCCCAAGTCGTATATTTTCACGAACGCTCATATCAAACAGGAAGTTATCCTGACTTACATAAGCAACTCTTCTATTATATTCTTCAAGAGAAAGATTTTTGATGTTTACTCCACCAATTTCAATTGAACCAGAATCAACATCCCAGAGAGAAGCAATAAGACGTGCAATCGTAGATTTTCCTGAACCGCTAGGGCCTACAAAAGCGGTATAACTACCTTGCGGTAAACTCATTGAAATACCGTGCAGGATTTCTTTCTTTTCTTCTCCTTCAACCCCTTTGTGATATGAGAAGTGCACATCTTTCAAGACAATCGAGTTATCTGCCGGTTTCTTAACGTCAACTGCAGGACGGTCAAGTTCGTCAAGAGTCATAATCGATCCTACTTCACCAAAAATTGCACCAGCCTTTGCAATATCATCATGATAAGTAAATGCAATCAAAAATGGCTGAATTGCACTTACAGCAAGAATTATTACTGTAATAAAAAGCGAAGCATCAATACTTCCTTTTAAGAACATAAAGCCACCGATTGGAAGAAGAGAAAAAAGAAGCGAAGGAGTTACAACTGTTGCAACAGCATGAGGCCATATACAGTCACGCATCCATTCAACATAACATGCAGAGCCTTCCTGAGCTGCAACGACAAAACGTTCATAAGAAGATTTTGACTTACCGAAAGCCTTTATTACTTCGATTCCGTTTATATATTCTACAGCTGTATCATTTAAAGCTTTTGTTTTATCAAGTGCATATTTAAAACGCGCTTCTCCATCTCTCATCATAAAGCACATAGCAATGATTCCAACCGGAAGAACAGCCATACACGCTAAAGCAAGATGCCAGTCTAAAACAAAAAGATAAACAATAAGAACAATTGATAAAATAATGTTTGAAGTATACTCAGGCACAATATGAGCAAGAGTTGTCTCCATACTGTCAATTCGTTCAATCATTATGTTCTTAAGTGAACCAGAAGGCATATCAAGAACTGTTCCAAGCGGAACACGTGTAAGCTTGTCACACATTTTTTTTCTGATATTTCCAAGCAGGTTGAATGTAGCTATATGACTCATACTTGTAGAAATTGCATGAAATAAAACATTTCCAAGCCAGAACAATGCGGTTATTCCGCATTCTTTTAAAAATAATTGCCAGTCGCGAACCCCAGCCATAAGCTGCTGTACAATACGGGCAATGATAAAATACGGTGCAATACAGCACGCAACACTAAAAAGAGCAAAGATTACACTTACTATGTACTGCCCTTTTTTTTCACCTGCAAAATATGAAATCCAGCCGATAAGGCCACGTTTTACAGGCTTTTTATCCTGATTATTCATAAGAACTCCTGAAAAAATATTTTTGTTAGTTTGTACTAACTTAAAACAATGTATTTTCTTTTGCCAAAATAGTCAACCTGAACAGCAAAAATAAATTGCAGATTGGAGTAAAATTTGTTATTTGGAGTCAGAAAAGAAAAATGTTGTTTTTTAATTTGGTTAGTATTGACTAACCTTTGTAAAGAATATACAATGCGCCTGTTAGTTACTACTAACTTCTAAACTACTTAATGTGAGGTAACATAAAATGAAAGCTGCTGTAATTTATGCAAGCACAACGGGCAATACAGAAACTATGGCAAAAGCCATAAATGATGTGTTAAAGGAAACTGGAAACGAAGTAGTCTATGGTACTGCAACAGAAGCAGATAAGGCTTTGGTTACAGGCTGTGATGTACTTCTTCTTGGAAGTCCTGCTATGGGTGCAGAAACTCTCGAAGACTCAATGGAAGACTTCTATTCTGCAATTGAAGGTTCACTAAAAGGAAAAAAAGTCGGACTTTTCGGTTCTTATGACTGGGGTGACGGACAGTGGCTCCGTGACTGGGAAGACCGCGTTAAAAATGCCGGAGCAACAAGCGCTGCAGAACCTCTTATGGTACATCTTACTCCAGAAGATTCTGATATTGAAAAATGTAAGGAATGGGCAAAATCAACAGTTAAATAGTCTCTTATAAATACTTTTGGCCGTCTGTTTTTTTTAAACCGGCGGCCTTTTTTATAAACAAAATGAGGTAAAAATGAGTTTTAATCAGATGGTAATAAATTTTAGCGCACCAACATTCTGCAGAATAAAGCCAGGAAATCTTTTTTTTGTAAGAAATAATTTATTTTTAAAGAAAAATTTTGATGAATGGAAAAAAAGTTTTTCTGAACATGGAATAATGTCATTTTCACTTGAACTTTCAGAATCTTCAACAGCGATTCTCGTAATTGATATATTCAGCGTAAAGAAAATTCTAAATGATATACATGTAAGAAATTATCTGGGTGAAAAAGGTTATGAATATTCTGATGAATTTGGTTTTATAAATGAACTTTTCATGCGCATAAAATATAACGAAGTTTTCCCTCATGAAGTCGGCATAATTCTCGGCTACCCTCTTAATGATGTAATTGAATTTGAAAAGCAACACGGAACAAACTTTAAATACGGCGGTTACTGGAAAAGCTATTCCGATGTAGAAAATGCAAAAAAGTGTCAGTGCAAATACAACGATTGCAGCTGTCTTTGCAAAAATCTGTATGACAACGGTTTTTCTTTAAGCCAGATTATCAATGAGTATAACAAATATGCCTATGACCTCCGATAAACTTTTTTTAACATATATGAATTTAATAAGTAAATGCGAGGGTAACGAAGTTTACAGGATGGCAGAACCTGTAGGCGAAGGTATTATGAAGCATACACATATCGAAAAAGGTATTGAACTCATTTATTCAGAACTGGAATCTTATAATCCGAATTTTCAATCCGAAAAAAAAGAAATCGATGGCATCGAAATAATGTACATCGTTGACGGACGCGCAGAATTTGAGCTTCGAAACAGAAAATTTGCAAGCGGAGAAAAAGGCGACGTCATGATTTTTAACAGCAAGACAGGTATAAAAAAATGCATGCTCGGTAAAAGCGGCATAAACTGTATAAGTCTCATAGTTTTTACAGATGATACAATTGATTTTTTAAATAAATTTTTCGACACTTCTGATTTTAAAACAGAAACTTTTTTTTCTGAAATCAGAAAAAGTGAATCTGCAGTATCCTTCCCATGCAGCGATCTTTTAGAAAAGTTATTTCTTGAAATGACAAAATTTTCTGGTGAATTTTCTAAATTTGAAATAAAACTTGCAATAATTCATGCACTGCTTCTTATAATGAAAAAATGCAGCCAGACTGATGGACGGGAAACAATAGGAAAAATAAGCAGTCTTGATTCCGAAGATTATTATTTTAGCGGGATTACAGGACGTAAAGTCCAGAATGTAAGACGAATTATAAACTCAAATCTTGAAAACGATATAAGCATAGAAGAACTCTCTAAAAAAGTAAATCTAAACCGCACAACCCTTCAGAAGGTTTTTAAGGAAATGTATGGGCTTACCATAAACGAATATCGCACAAAATCTAGAATTCAGCTTGCAAAAAACCTTCTTGCGTCAACAGAGCTTTCGATTACAGAAATTGCAGGCCAGTGCGGGTACTCGAATGCAAGTAAATTTACTGAAGTTTTTAAAAAAAATGAGGGAGTTCTTCCAAAAGACTGGCGGGTTTAAATATGATTCAGCATTGCACCATAAAAAAAATTATGATTCTCATCATGACAGCAGTTTCATCTATTTCTGTAATTTCTGCTCAAGAAAACATAGAAGACGATGTAATTACTGTAAATGCAGATAAAGTTGAACAGGCACTCGACACGTCAATAGAAAGAAAAACCATAGTCAGCGACGAAGAAATAAAAAAATCTGGCGCAAAAAATGTTGGCGATGCTTTAAAATCCCTTCCAGAGATAAATGTAAGCGGCGCAACAGCAGGAAACGCAACAGAAAGCGTTTCGATGCAGGGACTTGGAAACGGATATGTAAAAATAATGATTGACGGAGTTACAGTGTCTACTGATTTATCCGGAAGCACTCCTGTTTTTAATATCCCGGTAGAAAATATCGAACGCATTGAAATTACTAAAGGCGCAGATTCTGTTTTGTATGGAAGCCAGTCTATGGGCGGTTCAATAAATATAATTACAAAAAAGAATGCAGATGAATCTGCCTCAGGTAAAAAAATTAAAATATCCGGAAGCGTAACAGAAGAAGGTGGCTTTTCTCCTTCCCTTTTGAGCTGGAAAAACTATCTTGCAGGAAGTCTTTTTATTAATTCAACTCATATGACAAATGCACTCATTGCATGTCTTGATTATGTTCCAGGTAAAGAAAAAGAAACTTTTGATGCGCTTGCTGGAAACATAAAATATTTTGAAAATACAAAAAAAATCTTAGGCTTTGCACGTGACACATTAACGTACCACAATGAATGGGGAAATATTTCTCTTTACGGACTTTACACAGATTCAGACCAGCAGAGCAATTTTACAAAAACAGGTTACGACAAAGGTGCACAGATGGAATACCGTTCACTTCGTGCAGAAGGTGGTGCATCCTTTAAATATATTTTTAACGATGATTTTTATCTTGATGGGTTTTCTGCCGGAAAATTTTACTATATGGACACAAGTTATAGCGTAAAGGCCGGCATCTACTCTACTACAAATTCTGTTGAATCAAATTCATGCAATTGGGAAACTGACGTTCGTGCTCACTGGAAATTTAAAGAGATAAATGATTTTATTTTCGGAATAAATGCAAACTTAGAATCAATTGACGGTTCAAGTTTTGATGAAAGAAAATATGCATTGGAAACTGCTGCTTTTGCTCAGGACACAATTTCTATTCTTGATGAAAAATTATTTTTAATTCCAGGCTGTCGTATAGATTTTGCTCCATCCGTTCAGGACAGTGCCGTAAATTTTATGGCGACCCCTAAAATCGCATTAAAATACAATCCGTCAGAGTTTACGGCGCTCAGATTAAGTTACGGAATGGGTTATAAAATCCCTACATTAAAAGAAAAATACTGGATATTTAAGCACAGCTATGCACCGGGCTCTGCAAATTTTATTTTGTATGGAAACCCGGATTTAATTCCAGAAAAATCTCACAGCTTAAACTTTGGAATCGAACAGAATGTAAACAATCTTTTTAAAATAAATGCCGGCGCGTATTTTAATTACATAATAGACTTGATTGATGGTGTCGTAAAAGACGCAACTTCTACTCCTCAGATAAGAGAATATAAAAATGTCGACAAGGCAATAACCTTTGGAGCTGACATAAATCTTTCTACAGAACTTGAACGTTTTAAGGGAAAAATCGGCTATGCATATACAGAAGCAAAAGCATACGACAAAACCACAGATGACTGGCAGGATCTTGCACTTCGCGTACGACACAGAATCACACTTTCCCTTGAATACCTGATTCCTGTAATTGAAACTTCTGTTTCTTTAAATGCACAGTGGAATTCAAAACAGCTTTTAAGTATGGGAACAGAATATTACACACCTGATTATCTTTTGGTCGGAGCATCGGTTTCTAAAAAAATCTGGGATGAAAAATTAGAAATTTATTTTGGAGCAGACAATGTTTTAAATAATATTCACTTTATAAAAGGAACAAATGGAGAGACTCAAAAAACATATTATGGCCTGGAAGAAGGAACAATTCTTCGTCTGGGAGCAAAATTAAAATTTTAAATTATTCAAAACGAGGTACAGAAATGAAAAAATCATTTACGGCTTTAGCTATCGCCCTGTCTCTTATTTTCTTTGCATGTGCAGCTCCTAATGGCAGTTCAGACGCTAAAGACAATGACCTATCCTTAATTTATGGATGGACATATTACGGTAATATCACAGCATCAAGCGGGAACACTTTGATTCCGGGTTTAATACTCTATAACGAAAACCGCTGCGACTGGAATATGAATAAAAACGGAATGAACGATAACCAGTTTTATTATTTTGCAGAAAAAAATTCTGCTTCTAATTACACGCTCTACTGGTACACGGCTTCTGAAGCAACTGCGTGCGCAGAAAAGGATAAAACCAAAGCTTCGATGATTCTCCAGCTCGGAATTAACAGTGAAAATGAAGTTGTAATTCTTTTAACGGGTGACGGTCTTACCGGAGTAAGCGGAATGACTAACACACGAGTTTCAATGAAAAAACAAACAGGCATTGCAAGAAATACAACGCCGTCAGAAATGCATTTTGATGAAGATGTTCAGGATATAACCATTACAATTCCGTCTTCGGCAACCCCAGCACAATGGCAGGGAAACAGTTCTTATACAGGCTCTTACGGATTTTTAGTTGTAGGAGGAAACAACACTTATCTTGCAAAGGGACAGGGAACAGTTACAACAGATTCAAATGGAAATCTAATTCCTGTATGCGTAGAAGTTACAGATACAAATTCAACTTCTGCAAACACAGTAAAAGTTAAGACAACGCCTATCACTTATACAGATGCAATGTCCATTGATGCTTTTGAAATTACAGACGTTCAGGTAAAAAAATCAGGAGATGTTTATTATCTTTATCGCGCTTCACATACGATTACCGGAACAAAACAAGATGGAACTACAATGAATCTTAATAACGTAACTCTTTCCGGAAAACTTGAAAACAACAAGCTTACATGGCGAATTTCTTTTAATCCGGGTGCCATGCCGTTCCCGATTGTAGAGTTATTTACTTCAAACTAGGATATAAATCAATTTTTTAAAAGGAGGCTTTATGCTTAAAAAAAATTATTTAATATTGTCAGCACTTTGTGCTGTTGTTTTTGGATTTGTTTCATGCTCAGATGTAAACAGTACAAATGAAGGAACAAATGTTTTGGGCCGTTACAAAAATTATTACGGCACATGGGCTCTTATGGGACAGAATTATCCGATGTGGGTTGGACTTACAGAGGATTCATTCTCATGGGCAGCACAAGGTTATGGTACAGGTACTACTAAATACGATTATGTGCGCTGGGGAAAAGATGAAGATGGAAACGACGTATATTTCGGATATCCAACAGAAGAACGCTACAATGCAGAAAATCCAGCAGCAAGCGTAACATTTAAGGGAAGCCAGGTTTTGTTTGATGTTCCATCTATGAAGAACAATGCACATGTTGCAAATTATACATCTGCTTCACTTTCTGCAGGAAATGCATATCAGAACCAGTATGAACCTTATGCAGCCTACTGGGGAACATACACAGGAACACTTACAGTAATGGCCAGTAACTACGATATCACTATAACAGTTGCAAACAACAGTTTTTCATACTCCTCTTCCATGATGAATGGCGGATACACAAATGTTGCATGGGTTCCGACTCAGTCTGGACGGAACGTCACAAAATGGACGCTTTCTGGTTATGCCGATGATGATACAAATAAAGAAAATGCAAAAATCATTCTCGAAGTAGATTTAAGCGGAACAGAACCAGCATACACATTTACTGTTAATGTTGCAGCAATGGGTAAACCAAATACAACAGTAACAAAAACTAATTAGTCAAAAAAAGAGATAAAAAAATGATGATTGATAAGCGGCTTGTAAATCTTGTTCCAGAAGCAAAAAAATATGTATTTTACACTGTAGTACTTCAGATACTTGGCCTTGTATCCAACACAGTTTTTATTTTCTTTACTGCAGACGCATTAAGAAAAATAAAAAACAATGATACAATTTCTTTATCAATTGCAGTGATGATAACCTGCCTCATAGTAAGTATTCTTGTAAATATTCTTGCATCCAGAACAACATTCCGCACATCATCAAAAGTAAAAATAACTTTGCGGACAAAGCTGTACCAGAAACTTCTTTCTCTTGGTACAGCCTACCGCGAAAAATCTGCAACGGCAAAAATAATGCAGGTTATAACAGAAGGTGTTGATCAGATAGAAACATGGTTTGGAGCTTTTCTTCCACAGTTTTACTACAGCATGATTGCTGCTGTCTTTACCTTCTGTATAATTGCTTTTTTTAATCTTAAAATGGCTGTTGTGCTTCTTATATGTATTCCGCTTATTCCTGTTTCTATGGTTATAGTTCAGGGAATAGCAAAAAAGATTTTAGGCAAATACTGGGTGCAGTATGCAAATCTTGCAGATAATTTTCTTGAAAACCTTGAGGGCCTTACAACCCTAAAAATTTTCGAAGCAGATGAATTTAAAGCAAAACAGATGGCAGGCGAAGCAGAAACTTTCAGGCGGGTAACAATGAAAGTTCTTTCCATGCAGCTTAACTCCATCATAATTATGGACACAGTTGCATACAGTGGAGCTGCACTTGGAATAGTCTTTGCCCTTAAAGCGTTTTATGCCGGCTCCCTTGATTTTTATTCTGCATTTATATGCATTCTTCTTTCTGCAGACTTTTTTATACCACTTCGTCGACTCGGAAGTGCTTTTCATACTGCAATGAATGGAGTAACTGCAAGTAAAAATATTTTTGAAATCCTTGATGCAGAAGAAAAAAAATATGGTAATAAAAAAATCAGCGCGCAGAGCAAACCACTTTTAATCGAATCAGAAAACCTTGGAATTACCTTTGACAGACCTGCACTAAAAAACTGCAGCATAAAAATCAGAAAAGGAAGTTTTACATCATTTATCGGACAAAGCGGTTCAGGCAAATCAAGCCTTGCAAAAATAATTTCAGGAATTTACGGCAATTATACCGGAAGTATAAAAATAAACGGAACAGAAATCAAAGAAATCTCAAGAACTGAACTTTATAACTTTGTAACATATATCTCTCACCTCGACTGGATTTTTGCAGGAACAATTCGCGACTGTCTTTTAGAAGGAGATCCAAAAGCAACAGAACGCAAGATGCAGGATGTCTTAAAGAAAACAGGACTCTGGGAATTTATAAAAGACAACGGCGGGCTTTATATGAAGCTTCGCGAAGGCGGAACAAATCTTTCCGGCGGGCAAAAACAGAGGCTTTCAATTGCCCGCGCACTACTTCATGAAAGCGAAGTTTATATTTTTGACGAAGCTACAAGCAACATCGATGTTGAAAGTGAGAAGATAATCTTAGATCTAATACATTCTCTCAAAGGTAAAAAAACTGTAATCATGATAAGTCATAGAAAAGAAAACTCAAAAGGAGCAGACTCCGTTTACAATTTTGAAGACGGCACGATAAAAACTTCGCGCAAGACAACTTCACTGCGCACGGCCGGGACTTCGCGCATAAAAAACCGCCGCACGGGAGGTACAAAATGAAAACACTTTTAAGACTTTCACGCCTTATTACCCCACTCTTTCCTGTAATGTCACTGGCCGTTATTTTTGGAACTCTTGGATACCTTTGTGCTGTTGCAATTCCAACACTTGGGATAATGGCATTAAGTATAAAAATTCCGCTTATCTTTTTAATCCTTGCAGGAGTTTTACGCGGAATACTTCATTATATTGAACAATACTGCAATCACTATATTGCATTCACTCTTCTGGCACGAATCAGAAATATAATATTTAATAAGCTTCGTTTACTTTGTCCTGCAAAACTTGACGGTAAACAGAAAGGAAATTTAATTTCTATTCTTACAGGCGATATCGAGCTTCTCGAACTTTTCTATGCACACACAGTTTCTCCTGTATGCATTGCAATTCTTGTAAGTCTTACTGTATCTGTATTTTTACTGCATTATCACTGGATTTTCGCATTAACTGCGCTGTGTTCTTATATCCTGGTCGGAATTGTAATTCCATGCATCGTGCAGAAAAAATCTATAAAATGCGGAACAGAACATAGGGAACTTTTTTCTAAAATGAACTCCTTTCTTCTGGACAGTCTTCGCGGAATTTTACAGACAATTCAGTTTGGAACAGGAAATAAAAAACTTTTACAGATGAAAACAAAAAGCGAAGAGCTTTCAAAAAGTCAGAAAAAACTTTCGCAAAACGGAGGCTTTACTGCAGCTTTAATAAGCGGAACAGTTTTCTTATGCGACATAATCATGCTTATAACTGCATTTATTCTGTATAAAAACAAAACTGTTGATTTTACATCATGTGCGATATGTACTGCAGCGCTTTACAGCTCTTTTGGTCCTGTAATCGCAGTTGCAAGTCTTGGATCAAGTCTTTCGCAGACTATAGCCAGTGGAAGTCGTGTCCTGTCACTTCTTGATGAAAAGCCTGTCGTTAAAGAAGTTTCTGGAGAAAAGACTGTAAAAACATTTGAAGGTGCAGATGTAAAGAATGTTGATTTTTCTTACGAAAAAGAAAAAATCCTTTCTGATATTTCTCTATCATTTTCAAAAAATAAGATTATCGGAATCCAGGGAAAAAGCGGCTCAGGTAAATCTACACTTCTAAAACTTCTTATGCGTTTCTGGGATACAAACCGTGGAACAATAAGCATAAACGACTGCAACATAAAAAACATAAATACTTCTGACCTTCGTAAAATCGAAAGTTATGTAACGCAAGAAACAGTTTTATTTCATGACACAATAGAAAATAACATACGAATTGCAAAACTGAATGCCTCAAAAAAAGAAATCATAGAAGCGTGCAAAAAAGCTTCTGTACATGATTTTATAATGAGTCTTCCTAAAGGATATGACACTCAGATTGCAGAACTCGGAGAAAATTTTTCTGGCGGAGAAAGACAGAGATTGGGGTTAGCGCGTTCATTCCTGCGTAAAAACAGTTTTTTGCTTCTTGATGAACCGACAAGCAACCTTGACTCATTCAACGAAAAAATAATCCTTGATTCTGTAAAAAAAGAAAGCAGTAACAAAACGGTAGTTCTTGTTTCACACAGAGATTCAACTTTAAAAATCTGCAGTAAAAAATACAGAATCGAAAGCATAAGAAAATCTTAAAATAATTTTTCGTTTACACAGATAACGCTAAAAACACAGGAGATAATAAAATGAAAATCATTGAGTTTATAAATCTAGGTGGTCCCGTAAACTGGATCCTTGCAGTTCTTTTATGCTTCTGTTTCTGTCAGTGCCTTGAACGTGCTATTTATTTTATTCAGACTAAAAGAGGAAGCAAGCGTGATGTAGTTGCAAGATTAAAAATCGCAATGAACAAAAAAGGCAAACTTGAACCTCAGGAAAAAATCAAGGCCTTCCACTCAGAAAGTTCACTTCTCTACTACGAAATGAACCGCGGCCTATGGCTTTTAAACTTCATAAGTTCGGTTGCACCTTCACTTGGCCTTTTGGGAACAGTAACAGGTCTTATCGGAGCGTTCTCAAAACTATCTGCTGCCGGTGCCAACGTAAGCATCCAGGATTTGTCAGGCGGAATCTGGGAAGCAATGCTCACTACTGCATTTGGAATGATAATTTCTATTCCTTCCCTTTTCTGCTACAGAACTTTCAAACGCATCATCGAAAAAAGACTTCTTGCAATGAGCCTTTATGACGAGGAAGAAAATGCACAATCTTGATTTTCTTCACAACAACGAAGAAGAACTCACAGTAAACATTACTTCTCTCATTGATGTAATTTTCATCCTTTTGATTTTCTTTATGGTTTCGACACAGTTTAAAAAATCTTCTCTGCCACTTGATTTACCGCAATCAGAAGAAACGACAGAGACAGAAACCAAGGATGTTTCAAAAGTTCTTGCGGTCAATGCAGACAGTATGGAACTTGACGGCAAAATAATAACAATGTCAGAACTTGAACCGACACTTAAAAAAATGTACGAAGAAAATCCTGAAATCTCACTCTCGCTTGAATGTGAACGTACAGTTGAATTTGAGCATGTAGTTCAGATACTTGCAAAAATACAGAATGCAGGAATAACAAAAATCGGAATCGTTCACGACCCGATTGAATAAATAAATCAAACCGCGGCATTGCGGATTTTATAAATTATGGAGTTTCTTATGAATAAAATTTTTGAAAAATTTGCCGTAAAGGATATTGTTTTTATGGCAATTATTGCGGCAGTTGCACTCTGTACTTCTGCAGTTATGGCGATTGTTGCACACATCTATATTTATGGGCTTGCCCAGCTTGTAACGTCTTTTCAAATGGCATTCTTTTTAAGCATCGCACTTATGAAGGTTCGTAAAGCAGGAACAGTTTTTATTTTCGCGCTTTTTACAGGATTATTCGAGCTTTTTATGGCACCCGTAATGTTTGTTTCAAGCCTGCTTACAGGTCTCATCCTCGAAGCAATCATCCTTGCAATCTTTAAAGGATATAAAGAATCAACAAAACCGATTTTTATTGTAAGCATGCTTTACATCCCATTTACAATGCCATTCAACCTTTTGTATTACAGACTTTTTTCATCCGAAATGTGGGACTTGTTTTTTGGAAGCGGATTTAAGTACGCATCGATTGCCTGTATTTTGGGAGCATTCGCTGTTGGGGCTCTTGGTGCACTGCTTGGAATTAAAATTTCAAAAGAACTTTCTAAAGCCGGCGTACTTAAAAAATGACCGACCTCTTCTGGAATAAAAAAACTTTATATCCTCTTTTCTGCATCGCATCATCATTCTGCATTTTGATTACAAGTCTTATCGTTGCAAAAAGTTTTTACGGTGCAGTTTTTTTGATTTTAGTTTTCTTTCTCTTTCTCTGCTTTGGATACGTTAAGGCCTGTTTTTCTGTTCTGCCTTTTACGTTTATCTATGTCGGAATCTTTTCTGTGATTTTTTATTTTGCAAGCTCGCGCGATTTTGATTTTGTTTTATCGATGGCGGTGCGTTTTACAGGGGTAAGCTTTGCGCTAATTCCGTGCCTTGCCCTTCCTCCGATTTTTTTAGTGCGGAATTTAAGAAAACTAAAATGTCCGCGTCTAATTACACTCGGAATGCTTATAACACTTTCATTTATTCCGGTTTTAAGCGCAGAAATCCGTCAGGTAAAAAACGCAATGAAAACCCGAGGAGCCGTATCCTTCTGGCAGCCCAAGGTTTTATACCGTGCGTTTTTAATTCCGCTTGTAGTACGCCTTGTAAACATTTCTGATACTCTCACTCTTTCTGTAGAAACCCGAGGCTTTATCTCGGATGATACTGAACCGACTTCATACAAAGATGTTGTTATAACAAAACGCGACATTATTTTTGCAGTCTGCTTTTTGATTATTTTGATTACAACGCTTATCAAGGGATTAAAAAAATGAAAAACGCAGTTTTAGTAAAATGCAGATCGTTCCGTTATTTTCCCGAAGGAGAAGAAGTTTTAAAAAAATTTGATTTTAATCTTGAATACGGGAAAGTCACACTTTTATCAGGAGTTTCAGGCTCTGGAAAATCAACCTTACTGTCGTTGATAAACGGAATAATTCCGAGAGTAATACCGGGCCTTTTTGACGGCGAGATTTTAATAGACGGCGAAGATATAAAATCAAAATCGATGAGCCAGATTTCCAGAAAAGTGGGAAGCGTTTTGCAGAACGCAGAAAGCCAGATAATAAACCAGACAGTAGAAGATGAAATTGCTTTCGGCTGCGAAAACTTTGGATTTGAGCCGTCTCTTATTGCAACGCAAATCGATAAATCGTGCTTACTCATGCAGATTCAAAAGGAATGGAAAACGAGAACTCTTTCGGGCGGGCAAAAGCAGCGTCTGGTCACAGCCTCAACTCTTGCAATGAACGGCGATATTCTTATATTTGACGAACCGCTTGCAAACTTAGACGGCGAAGGTGCCTTAATATTACTTGAACTTTTGAAAGGGCTTGCCTTAAACGGAAAAGCCGTTTTACTTGTAGAACATCGCCTTGATGTTGCACTTCCTTACGCAGATATCGTATGGAATCTTAAAGATGGAAGAGTCGAAAAAGTACGGAATAAAAATGAATTCTTAAAAAGTCAGAGTGATGTAATTCAAAGCGGCGGAAAGCCCGAAGTTACCGTACCCCGCGACACCGCACTTTTGCTTACCGGAATAAAAAAGAAATTCGGCTCCCGTGAAATTCTACGCGGAATTGATTTAGAAATAAAAAAAGGAGAGCGCATTTTACTTACCGGTGAAAACGGATGCGGAAAATCAACTTTAATGAGTATAATCGCACGTCTTCTAAAAGCAGATGAGGGGAAAATCTCCCAATATCTTAATCTGGATTTAAACCGTCGTGCCGGTAAAAAATGGTTTAAAACCTGCGGAGTCGTTTTCCAGAACCCCAACTATCAGCTTTTTGCAGGAAGCGTGCGCGATGAAATTTTATTTGGAGCCGAAAATAAAGACTACGCTCTCTGTCTTGCAGACTGGTTTGAACTCACTCCTCTTTTAGACCGTCATCCCCATTCTCTTTCTGAAGGACAAAAAAGACGTCTTACAGTCTGTTCAATTCTTGCACAAAAACCAAAGCTTCTTTTACTCGACGAACCCACTGTCGGCCAGGACTATCACAATCTACGAAACATGATAGAAATAATAAATCACGTTCACAAAGAACAGCAGAACACAATGATTACGATTACCCACGACATAAGATGTAAAAAAGCCCTCTGCGACAGAGAAATAAAAATCGAAGGCGGAATAATTGAAAAATCCTGATATCCAAGAAAAAAGAAACAAGGAATGGAATACCGTCCTTTTGATGATAGAAATCTACTGTAAGGGAAAACATAAAAGTAAAAATGCATTAAAGGGAAAAGAAAATCTCTGTTCTGAATGTAAAAACCTTTCTGAATACGTTTACGAGCGGATTTCAAAATGTCCCTTTATGAAAGAAAAAACATTCTGCTCTCTTTGCCGCGTTCACTGTTACAAACCAGAATACCGTGAAAAAATCAGAAACGTCATGCGCTACGCCGGAGTAAGAATGTTAAAATACCATCCGATTCTTGCAATAAAACATGTGGTTATGACGATTAAAGGAAAGATGAAAAAATAATTGTTAGTCTCTCCTAACCTATTGACATTTTTCTAGGGGGGGGTATTATGCTACATCTTGTGTTAGTCTTTCCTAACATTATAACGCCGGATACATATA
>CAJORB010000008.1:0-20689 GCA_905236565.1 uncultured Treponema sp.
TCTGTTTGCATCTGACGGTGTTTCTGAAGTTATGAATGATGAAGGTGTTGAACTTGGTGATACACAGCTTTATACAGATACAATTAAGAACAGTGCTGCTAAACAGCCTCAGGAATTTATTGATGACATTGTAAGACTTATTTTTGATTACAAGGGAAACAATAAACTTCATGATGATATTACGATGATGGTTACAAAGGTGGTAAGCTGATGATTTATATTCTTCTTAACGCAGTTCTTGCGGCTTATATTATATGGACATCAATGAATGTCAACACAAAGAATCTCAACACAGAAAACAGTATGATTAATGTCATGCTGCTTGACGCCGCTGCAACTATCGTAATGTTCCTTACGGTAATTTCTGTACTTCATGGTCCGGAAAGACTTTCTGTTGTGTTTGAGCACTTTGTACTGTTTCTTGTTGCTGCAATCTTTACAGAAATATTTACTATGTTTATTAACGTTGCAAGAAAAAAACGTTCTGCTTTGGGAATGTTTTTTAAGGTAGTATTCCTTCTTCTTGCTGCATTTATCGTATGTTTTAAACTTAAGATTACAGATTATACTCTGTTTGAATTTGGCGGAGAAAAAGTATTCTCTGGTCAGTTAGAAAAGATCATTCCGGTTACGTGGACGATGATTTTTATCGGACTTTATATTTTTGTACTTCCGTTGTTTGGTCTTATGATCATGCTTTTAAATGCAGAGAATAATAATTCCAGAATTCTTACACAGAAAGCTGCAATGAGTTTTGGTTCTCTTTTGTTTGGATGGATTGGTCTTATAATGATTTACTATATTGCAGAAATGCTTCCTATGATGCGTTCTCTGTTCATGTACATCATTTCTGTAATGGCAATCATGATATTAAACTCTGTAAGTCAGGAAAAAGTTTATGATGGCGGAATGCTTTTCTCTGCCATTGTTTCTCTTTTTATGAAATATCTTCTTCCTGCTGCAATCGGTGCTGTTGCATATGTTACGCTTCGCCCGCTTTACTCAGAAAATTCTGTTGCGTATACAACCATTATTTTTGTAATAGTTTTTGTGCTTATGATTGTATGCCGTGTTTTGACATCGGCGCTTTCAAAAATCATCAACTATCGTTCAAGCCAGTACGAAGCAGAATTTGAAAAAGCTCTTGCTTCTATCGATTATGAAAGTGAACAGTCTAATATTTCGCAGGAATTTTTAAAGGCCTTTCAGGATAATATCCAGACAACAACGATGACAGTTCTTGTTGATAACGGAACCGGAGAATATTCTACAGCTTATAATTCAGAAGAGGCAAATTATACTCTTCCTAAAGCAAGCAAGGCTCGTGAGATTCTTCTTAACAACGGTATTTTTATTTTATTCCGTGACGAAGTAGAAAATAACTATATCATCCGCGATGTGCGTGATGAGATTTTTAAAATTTTTGATGAAACAGAATCAGAAGTTCTTATTCTTCTGCACGAAGGTCATCAGGTTCTTGGACTTTTGCTTCTTGGTGAAAAGAGAACTGGTTCAAGTTATGATGAATACGATAAGAGTGTATTTGATAAATTCTATTCATACTTCTTCGTATTCGGTTATTACATGAAGAACATTGCAAACGCTTCTGTTGTCGGAACTGTAAACCGTGAAATCCGAATGTCGAGTCAGATCATTACTTCGATTCAGGAGAACATGGATTATATACACAACCCTAAAGTTGATGTAGGTTATCTTATGGTTCCTGCTCACAATATTGGTGGTGAGTTTGTTGACCTTATCAGACTGAATGAATCAAGACACATCATTGTTATCGGTTCTATGAGCGGTAAAGGTATTTCTGCATCTATGAGTATGGTCATCTTAAAGTCCATCATCAGAACGTTCCTTGCAGATACACATGATTTTAAGAAATTGATTCAGAAAGTAAACGCATTCATCAGATTTAATCTTCCGAAGGGAACATTCTTTAGCGGACTTTTCTGTCTTGTTGATTTTGCAACTGATACGATGTATTACGTTAACTGCGGAATTCCTGCAATGCTTATGTATTCAAAAACATATAACAACGTAATCGAGATTCAGGGTAAAGGATATATTCTTGGATTTGTTAAAGATATTTATCCGCTTGTAAAAGTAAAACAGGTAAAACTTGTATCTGGAGATATGCTTGCAATTTCTACGAATGGACTTATTAATTCTCATTCACTTCGTGGTGAAACATTCGGTAAGGAAAGAGTTAAACAGGCAATCATGGATAACTACACATATCCTGCAAGCCGAATCGCACGCTTTACTTATGATAACCTTCAGCGTTTTATGTCAAAGGAACTTGAAGATGACATTACGATGCTCGTAATCCGTTATCTTGGTAAAGAAGGTGCTCTTGTGTATGATTCAGAAGATTCTGCACAGGAGCGCATTGCAGATCATGCAGACAGCTTTGATGCTGACTCGTTAATTGATAATGCAATTGATGATAATGCAGATAGTGCAGTGGACAATGTTTCTGCTTCTGATAATACTTCTGACAGTTCCTTAAATGTTGAATCAGATGAAGTAATCGAACAGGAAGCTATGATTAATGAGCAGACTGCAAAGAACGAAGAGAGTAATCCTTCGCAGGATTTAAAGGCTGGTGAGTTTACTTCTGTAATCGAAGGTTCAGAAGAAGATTTTTCTATGCCGGATAATTTTGGTGATGATGATATGTTCAGCGGAGATTTTTCAAATCCAAATGCAGATTTGACGAATGTTGCCGGTATAAGCGTTGATGACATCGTTGATCCGGATGTTTTTGAAGAAAAAATTGATATTGAGTAAGTGAGGTAAGTCAGAATGGAACAGTTAGCGATTACAGAAAAGCGTGGTGCAAACTACGTCCTTTATGAACTTACCGGCTCTGCCAATTCATACACAGTCGGTGATCTTCAGGAAAAGGTTTTTAGCGAAATAAAGAATACGAATGTTGTTCTTGATATGTCTCAGGTAACCGACATCGATTCAACCGGAATGGGAATGCTTTTTGCTGCATTTAACGACGGGCTCGAGTCTGGCTATAAGCTTTACCTTATGAATATGTCGTTTACAGCTCTTAACCGCGTAAAGGATACGGGCTTTCTCGAAGCTTTCAAGGTTATCCAGTCAGTTACCGAAGTTGAATAATGTAAAGTTGTGCGAAACAGGTACTTATCTTTTCTTGTTTAAAATTGAGAACTCGTTAGAGCGTCCTTTTTAAGTCCCGTAAAAGTTTTTAAATTAAATTCAACTGAAATCTCAAAAAACTCTAGTAAAATATTACTATGTATGATAAAATATTGCATTAATTGCAGATAGTTTTGAACTTCGTTTTATATCATTTTTTTGAGGGTTAAAATTGCACAGACAGGCTCATAAAAGATATAAGGGTTTCGTTCTCTTAATTTTAATGCTTTTCGGTATTACTTTTTCTTTTGTCTCATGCGAAAACTTTAATAAGCCTGTAAGGGGATGGTTTGACTACTATACTAATACAGCCACTGTAGGCGATATGGAAATTGATTCTGTAAGCGGAAGCTATAAAGGAATTACCTGTATTTCTAGTGAAGATAACCGTCATATTACCTTAAAATTAAGAAATCCAAAAGAATACGATTTAATAATGACATTTGCCTTTGATGATGAAAATCTGATTGGTGGGGCAAAAAATCAAAATTACTTTGGTTTTGCGAGAATTGAGGGAGAGGATTATTTTTCTCAGTCAACGGATAAAACAGTTGTAGATTTTGAAATCCCAAAAAACTTTCTTCAGGATGTCGAAAAGGGAGTTTTTAAGATTTATGATGAAGATGGAAACCCAACCGGAGAAATTCAGAAAAATATTTCTGGTAAAGTCACGATAAATGAATTAAAAACAGGTCGTGACTTTACTTCTTTCCATATAAATCTTATTGTAAACTCTGCACCACCGAGAATGCGTGATGCGATGTTCCAATATGATAAATCTGATTCTGACAGGCAGTATGTTGTCTGTTTTAAAATCCCTGATTTAAATAATACTGTTCACCAGAAAGATACAAAAAAACTTGTTATAAATGGAGAAACTTATAACGTTTCTTTTGGAAGTCCTGTATCAATAACCCCATCGGATGGAAAGCTTACAACTGCAAAACCATCTGGCCTGTGTAATCTTAATTTACAAGATTCTCTTTTTACACATGAAAATGGTTATATTGATTTTTATTATTATACAGACATTGCTCCTACAGTAGATAGAAAAACTGTTAATATTACTCTTTCAGATGATTATGATTTTAAAACAACTGTTACGACTTCCAACAGTACAGGAAAACTTGTTCCTCCGGTTTTGAATGTTGCAGAAGGTGGAGACTATCAGGTAACTGAAACAAATGGAATTTATCCTCTTGTTATAAGTCATACTGGTGAATCAACGAAGTATGATGAAAATGGAGACCAGGTACCTGGAGACAGATGTTCTAAACCTAGTATTTCTTATAAGCTTTATAAAAATGGTGTTTTCTATAGAGAAGGAAGTGGAGCTGCTCCTTTAACTGTTAATCTTGAAAAGGGTAAGTATTATGTAGAAACTTATGCCTATGCAGATGCATTTATAGACAGTGATAATGCATCTGGGTTTGCTGCCCAGTCAAGCAGTATGGTTACCGTCAAATCTCCTTTAACCTATTATGTAAAAAACACAGGAAGTGATATTGCGGGATCTGGCAACGGTTCTAAAAACAAACCGTACAGAACGATGTATATGTGTATAGAAGAATTTTATAAAGATTATGACGCATATAGTCATGATAATAATACAGTGCATACTATAGAAATGCTTTCTGATTTGAAAGCACAGGATGGTGATATTTTTCTAGAAGAGTCTTTTGTCCGTTTTTACAACCATGGGCCTGAAAGTGCTGATTATAAATTTGTTGTAAACGGTCATGGATATACAATTGATGCTTCTAAAAAAGGCCATGTACTTAAGACAGGTGCACACCATTCTCGAATTGAATTTAATAATGTAAATTTTACTGGCGGCAACGCGGACTCTGGTGGCGGAATACGTCATCAGGGTGGTACATTAACTATTAACGGCGGAAGTATAACAGGCTGCCATGCAAACGAAAATGGTGGTGCCTTATATATTTGGGCAAACAAACCTGCACACTTTAATGGAGTTACAATTACAGGTAATACTGCAGGACAAAATGGTGGTGGTGTTTATACTGAACAAGGTACTCTAAACCTCTATGGTAACTGTAACATAACCGGTAACACAGTAAATGATGTCCCTTCAAATTTATATCTTCTAACAGATAAAACAATCATCATCGGTTCAAACTTTACCGGTCGTGTTGGTGTATCAACAGAAAAAGAACCGGCTGCAGGTGAGCCTGTCAAGATTACAAGCGGTTTTTCTACTAACGCATCCGGTAAACCGTGGGAAAGATTTTTCCCGGATGATCCGAACCAGGGTGTAATAATATATAATAAGCCAGATGAGACAGAAGCTGTTCTTTCTGTAAGCAGTTCATTAATTTCTGCATATAACGGAGAAAAAATTATTGTTTCATGTACAGAAACTGTAAACCTCAACGGTTCGATTTCTGTTTCTGTAGTCGATGAAGGTGGTACTGATATTACTTCACAATGTACTTTTGTAAATCGTATTATCTTTTATAAATCAGATCCTTTGTTTGGTTCAAATTATTACACTTCAAATGGTAATACTGTGACATTACAAAGCGGTATAACAGAAAAAGATATTTATGTTCTGTTTGTTCAGTTTAGATATAAAGGTTTTGATTATGACGCGAGAATTCCGTTTAGAGTTCAATAGGAGAGGACAATGAAATTAAAGATTAAGCTTTTAGCAATATGTGTTTTGATTTTTGCAGTTTTTTCATGTACTGATTTTTCTATGTCAACTCCAAAAAATGGAGCAGATGATATATACGGAACAGGTAAAGTAAGATTATGCGGAACAATTACAATGCCCGATTTTACTGGTGCAGTTCCTTCTGTTGCAGCTCAGGTAAATGAAAAATCTTTTTCTAATTCAGAAGAAAAATCTGCAGCTTTTACTCCAATTGATTATAATGGCACAGAGTATCAATATTTTGCAGAAGCAAAAAAACGTGGAACTAATGAAACAAATTCTGACGCAAGTTTTGAAGGAACTTATCCTAATAAAACATTTACACTCGTTTTGGATTACGGCTACTGGGATATTACAGCAGGGATAAAAAAAGATGATCAAATTATTTTCGCTGATACACAACCTGTGGAACTTAAAAGTGGTGAGCCGACACAGTACAGTGCAAGTTTTACAATTAAACCGCAGATTACAGAAAGTGGAACTGGCGAAATTGCACTTGAGATGAATACGGGAACTAATCTTGACATTGACTGTGCGACTGTAAGTCTCTTGTATGGTGATAATGATGCTATGCGCGAAGCTTGGAATGACGCGGGTATGCCTGTTGTAGAAACTTATCTGACAAATTCTAATAATAAATTTACATTAAATGCACCTAGTATAAAATCTGGTTCATATACAGTTCAGATTAGGTTTTATGACTTTACCGGTGGTGGCTCTGGTCCAAATAATATAAATACAGACTATTTCAATGGTTATTTAATCCCGGTTTATTCAACAATTCAGACTATAAATGTTTATGACAACCTTACAACAAACTATTGGGTTAAGAGTGTCGGTCAATCTATTGCCGAGATTGAACCGATTAATGATGATGGAACATTTACTCTTAATCAAAATATAATAAACAATTACAGCCTTACAGATATTTATGTCGCTCAAAATGGACAGGATTCAAACTCAGGTTCTGTTTATAAACCATTTGGTACACTTGCAAAGGCAGTAACTTATATTAATGAGCGTGGAGACGGCAATAAAGATTATTCAATTACAGTTGACGGCGAAATTGAATGCTACACGACAATAAATTTAGCAAGAGCAAAATCCCTTAAAATAAAAGGAAAGACTTCCAATCAGCAGGATAAACTTAACGGCAATCAGAATGGCAGTGTTGTAACAATTACTACGGACGTTCCTGTAACTTTTGAAAACATTTCGATTACAGGTGGAAGTGCGACAAACGGCGGCGGAATTAACATAACAAGAGGAACTGTAAAACTTGGAAATGGTTTAAGGATAACAGGTAATTCTGTTGCATCCAGCGGTAAAGGTGGCGGTGTTTATGTTGCCTCTGGTGCAAAGCTTTATATGTATGGAGAAGCTTTAATCGGTAACAGCACGACAGATAATACAACTCCTGAATCTAATTCAGCCTGTTCTGCGAATTATTCTTTTGGTAATGGAGGCGGAATTTATAACGAAGGTGAAACTTATATCGGGTACACCACAGAAGATGATAATGCAACATTAAAAAGCTGCGGTATAGAAGAAAATTACGGAATAAGAAATAACTGGACAAACGGCAACGGAAGTGCAATTTATAATACGGGTAAATTATGTATTTCAAGCGGTACTTTTACACATAACAAAGCAGGCTCATATGGTGGTGCGTTTTATGTTACGGGAAATAATGCGACAATAGAAATAACAGGTGGTAAGATATCTTCAAATAAAGCTGATTCTGGAGGGGCGCTTTATTTTGACGGCAAATCAGGAGATGGTGCTGCTGTTATAAGTAATGGGTTGATTCAAGAAAATGAAGCGACAAGTTATGGCGGGGCTTTATTTGTAGAGTTCGGAAGAAAAATTAAATTTACAGGCGGAACAATTTCTAAAAATAAAGTAACTGGTACAAATGGCGCAGGTGGTGGCGTCTTTATTATGTGTTCTCCTGGTGATACTGTCACCAAAGGCACTTTTGAAATGGCTGGTGGAAAACTTGAGGCAAATACGGCATCTTCTGAAGAAGGCGGAGCAGTTTATAATAGGGGAGATTTTATCATAAGCGGTACTGCTTCGATTCCATACGGTGCTGACAATACAACAGGTGCCGGCAAAAACGATGTATATCTTTATTCACATGAAGATGATGCAGGTGACAGAACAATTACGGTTGATACATTTGCTTCAAATGCTCCTGCAACAGTCGCAACAATTACATTAGCTGAGTGGAAGCGTGGCCGAAAAATTCTTACTTCCAGCAGTGCAATTTCTGACACTGTAAAATCAAAATTTGCATTATCACTAAATGACAGCGATTGGACAAAAAAAACAGCTTCTGATAATAAGTCTGTTATAATCACTTCTCCGGTTTATGTAGTCGGAGCTCAGGACTCTGGTTCTACAAGACCTGATACATCATGGGGCTGGGGCAACACATCTGCAAACGGTGCAATTGGAACAAAATCAAAACCATTCAGCACAATTGAAGATGCAATTAATCTTTTAAATGGTGACAGCACGCTCGAACAAAAAGTTGTCATTGCTGGAACAGTAAAGGGAAATCAGACAACAGGAAGTACAGTTAATGCAAGTTCTATTACAATAGAGGGTTATAATGCTAATGCAACATTAAACGGTAATACAAATGGTTCAACTCTTACAATCGGCGCAGCAAAGACATTCGTAATTCAGCAGCTGCAGATTACAGGTGGAAAAGCTTCTGCTGGTGGCGGAATATATCTTTCGGCAGGAAGTGTTGAACTTGCAGATAATGCTATTGTTAAAGGTAATACGGCAACAAGTTCAGGTGGTGGTGTATACGTTTCTAATGGAACGACATTAACAATTTCTTCTGGAAGTGTACAAGGTAACAGTGCACCAAATGGTGGTGGTGTATATGTTGACTATGCAAATAACAACAGTTATGGAACATTAACGATGACCAGCGGCACAATAGGTGTAAATGGTGAGCTTAACAGTGCATCTGGTTCTGGTGCTGCTGTTTATAATAAAGGGAAGTTTAATATCAGCGGTAGTGCTGTTGTTAATTCTGGCAATGATATTTATTTACCAGAAGGAAAATTAGTTACGGTACCTTCTTCTTTTACTGGAAGTGCAAAAATTACACCAGGTAATTGGGTAAGAGGAATACAGGTTCTTGATGGAGATTATGGTACGACATACGCCAGCAAATTTTCTGTTAGTGACAGCGACTGGAAAGTTTGTACGACTTCAGATGGTAACGCTTACGCTGGGAAAATTGACACAACAGACCAGACAATTTATGTTTCTCAAGTGGCATATAGTAATGCTACAGGATACAGTACCGGGAGCGATACTTCAGGACAGGGAACAAAAAAGAAGCCTTATCTCACTGTAACAACTGCTGCAAAGCAGACATGGAAAGCTCAGGCTTATACCATAGAAATGAATGGAACTTTTAACATTCAATATACAAGCCAAGCGCATACAATTCCAAATGACTCTGGTGTAAAAGCAACGTTTATAACGCTTTCGGGCAATAACAACGCAAAGTTAAACAATAAAACCAGTAGCCGTGCTCTTACAATCAGCAAAGCGGTCCCGGTTACAATACAAAACATTACAATAACCACAGACAGTTCTGTAAGCAGTTATCCAGGTTATGGCGGTGGAATTTATTGTTCTGTAGCCGATGCCAGTCTGACGCTTGGAACAGGTGCTGTAATAACCGGCAACACGGCGCAATACAGCGGTGGTGGAATTTACTGCGCTGGAACTGACGGACATCCTGCGACTCTCAAAATGAATTCAACTGCCAAAGTGGTTGGAAATTCGACTACAACTTCTACTACTGGTGGAGGTGGTGGAGTTTACCTTCAGTACGCCAATCTTTGTATGAGCGGAAGTGCGCTTATAGGCGAGGGGGGAAGCGCTCCTGCGACTTCGACCTCTGGTAAATATTCCAATAAATCAATTTTAGGCGGTGGCGTTTATATTGGAACTGGCGGCGCTGTGTGGCTTGGTTATAAAGCAGCGGTTGACAATGATGCAAGTAAAGATACTTTGTCAGCAGGCTATGGAATAAGGTATAATTACGCTACCACTGACGGCGGCGGAATTTACAATAAAGATGGAAATGTATATGTCTCAACAGGAGACGTTTTGTATAACTATGCGATCAATAATGGCGGCGGCGTTTGGAATGCCAAGTCGGTCGCTGTAAAGGGCGGTGCGATAAAAGGCAACAACGCCGGGCAATACGGTGGAGGTGTTTACTCGACTGCCTCTTTTGCTATGTCTGGAGGTGTGATTGGCGATGACTCTGGTTCTTATATTGCAAAAACCGAGGTTGCAAATCATTCAAATTCTGCGACATGGGGAGGAGGACTTTATCTTTCTTCAACCTCATCTTCTTACATACAAATTACCGGAGGTTCCATAGAATATAATTGGGCAAGTTACGGTGGCGGAATATATGTTGCTTGCAATCATATGACTATAAAAGGCTGTAACGTGGAACGAAACGGCGCCCTTAAAGGTGGTGGAGTTTACGCATCTGACAATAACGTGTATTTGTGGAACGACACTTTTACAAGTAACAAGGCCGACGACTCTGGAGGCGCCGTTTATTTTGCGGCGACAAGTTCTCAAGACCAGCACATAAGTCTTGTGTTTCAAGGCACAACAACAATTTCCAGTACGCAAGTCAAAAATAATGACGTTTACTTAAAGCATAACGCTAGTCCCGCGCGCTATGCAAGGATTTCGGCTTATACCACAGGCATGGACGGTGCCCTTACAAGTGAAGGGCCCGTAGCAACTATAACTCCAGACTCCTATGAGGATAACTTGCAGGTCGGCGCCTTCACCATAAACAATATTTCTGCTAAGGCTGAAATAAAAAAATTTAGAGTAACGCCAGAAGCGTCTCAAAACTGGAGTATTACAGAAACTGGAAAATTAAAAAAAACAATAGGAACGCTGGCAAGACCTTATGCTGTAGGCGACATTGTCTACAATGATGGAAGCGCGACTCCATCAAGCGAAAGTTCAATTACGGGCGATCAAAAATCAAAAGCTATTGCCGTAATATTTAAAGTTAGTGGGGATGAAACATGGGGCGTTGGATTAAAGCATATTACCAAAGCTTCTGATGGTGGATACAGATGGACCATTGCTACTGCAGTTGGATATAGTGCTGTTTCAACAAGCGATTCTGATGGAATGGCTAACTTTAATAAAATGAGCGCGTTAGATGACTGGTCTCAAAGGGCCGCTACGTATCCTGCGTTTTATATGGCAGAAAACTACTGGCAGCAAGACTCAGCTAATTTACAAAGCAGTAATTATAAAAATGATTGGTATATCCCTGCTATTAATGAGATGAGTACTCTTGGTGAGAATAAAAATACAGTTAAGGCCGCATTTGATAAAATTGGAACTACATATGCAATTCCTTTTGCAAGTTCCACTTATTGGACATCATCAGAAAGTGGAGCAAATTATGTTTGGATATACAATTTTTCTACCGGCCGAGCTGCTACTAAGCAAAAAAGTGGATATGAATCTGTTCGAACCATACGTAAGTTTAACTGAGATTGATTTTGCATTTTTTAATTTGTTCAACTGGTGCATTCATATCTTTGTGAATAGCCCAGGTTCAGTGCTCTATTGATAGAGGGCCTTTTTTTTGATACTATTACATTAAATATGGCTGTAATAAAAGTATTTTTAGAGTTTCTCGGAGCACTTGCACTTCTTCTTTATGGCATGAAGCTTATGAGCGACGGTGTCCAGAAGAGCGCGGGAGAGAGACTTCAGCGTGCGCTTAGCGTAATGACGGGCAACCGCGTTATTGCGCTTTTAACCGGTATGATTGTTACGATGGTTATCCAGTCATCGGGTGCTACTACAGTTATGGTAGTTACGTTCGTAAATGCCGGGCTTTTAACCCTTGCACAGTCTGTCGGGGTCATATTTGGTGCAAATATCGGTACAACGATTACAGCCTGGATCGTTTCGCTTTCTACATTTGATTTTAAGATTGCCACAATGGCAATTCCTATCTTTGGATTCGGATATCTTTTTACACTTCATAAAAAAGCAATGTACAGAAACATCGGTGAAGCCCTCATGGGATTTGGCATGCTGTTTCTCGGACTTGAACTTTTGCAGAATGCAATTCCGACGGATCCGGACAAGCTTTTGTGGCTAACTCGAATCCAGGATTATGGTGCGTTTTCTGTTTTAATCGGTTTTATAATCGGAACAATAATTACAGGCCTTTTGCATTCATCAAGTGCTTTTTCTGGTATCGTAATTTCTCTTGCAATTAAAAATGCAATCAAATGGGAATTTGCTGCAGCGCTCACTCTCGGAAGTAACATAGGTTCTACAATAGATGCGGTTCTTGCTGCAGTCGGAACTAATGCAGATGCAAAACGTTCTGCGTTTATTCATGTTCTGTTTAATATTGCAGGAACCGTAATCGTTCTTTTTGCATTCAGTCCGTTCTTAAAGCTTGTAACTTTCTTAACGCCTGGACATGAACACTCAAATATAGCAATAAGAATTTCAATGCTTCATACTGTGTTTAAAACGTTCTCAACTGTTGTTCTTCTTCCGCTTCAGAATCCTATCGTAAAACTTTCTCAGAAAATCATTAAGGATGACAGCAGCGAACGTCCTTCAACTTATAAACTTGATTTTGTTGAATCTCCTCTTGGAAAAGAAAATATTGCCGCATATATCATCCGTGCAGAAAAAGCAATTGCAGATATGACGGATATCGTAACAGGTGAGTTTGACAGAATTCAGATCGGACTTAAAAACCGTGATCAGAGTTTTATAGACAATCATGTAGAAGAAGCAGAGAAGGCAGAAAATTATCTTGATCAGATGCATGAACAGATTACACACTATCTTGTAAAATGCGAAAGCCTTCATGTGACAGAAAGTCAGATTAATCATATTTCACTTATGATTCAGATTGTAGAAGAACTTGAGAATATGTCTGACAATTGTTTTGCAACAATCATGCTTATTGCAAAGAGTATTTCAAAGAATATGAAGTTCCCGCAGGATGACATGGACAGAATGATTCCTTATGTTGAACTTGCACGCCAGTTCCTGCAGTTTATCAGAATAAACATTAATAAAAAGCTTGATGAAAATAAACTTTCTATGGCATCTGAACTTGAAGATCAGATTGACCTCTTTAGAAAGAATCTTAAAAAGCTTGCACGAAAACGTCTTGAAGGCGGTGCAGATGTTAAATCCGAACTTCTTTATATTGACATTGTTCGTCAGATCGAAAAAGTCGGTGACAACTGCTTTAGCATTTCAGAAAGTTTAAGAGCCGTTTAAATTAATCTTTTAAAGTCCGCAAAGTTCGCGCACCTTTTTTTCTATCTGCTCAGAAAGTTTTATCTCATCATTCTGGTTTTCTGTAATTATTCTTACGAAAACTGAACCTGCAACTACAGCTTCTACGGAATCTGCAAGAGCCTTTGACTGTGTTCCGTCAGAGATTCCAAAGCCGCCGTAAATTTTTGATCCACCGGCACTTACTTTTTTTAAGAAAGAAAGTGTTGATTCATCGATTTTCGTATCTGTACCGGTAATTCCTGTTCGAAGTGCAGCGTAAATGTAAGGAAAGCCTGCGCAAGAAAGTTTTTCAAGACGCTCTGCTGACATGCTTGGTGCTGCAACAGGAATATTTATCATTCCGTTTTTTCTGCATGCTTTTGTAAGGCCTTCATCAAAGTCAAACGGTAAATCAGGAATAATCATTCCTTTTACTCCGGCTTTTGCAGCCTGAGCGCAGAAATTTTCGATTCCTGGTGTGTAAACAAGAGATGCGTAGCTCATAAGATAAATTGTTGTATCTGGAAATTCTTTGTGAATCTGTGAAATAAATTTTAATCCATCAGAAGTTTTATAGCCGTTCTCAAGAACTTTCGTGCATGCAGTCTGGATTGCAGGACCATCTGCGCTCGGGTCAGAAAATGGAAGCTGAATTTCAAGAATGTCTGCACCTCCTTTTACAAGAGCACGCGCAGCGCTGAGGGCAAGATCTGATGTCGGGTAACCTGCAACAAGATGACTCATAAGTTTTATTTTATTCATTTTATTCTCCTGTTAAATATTCTAAAGAAAATTTCTGCTTTATTTTGCGTCGTGAATATCGGTTCCGCCTTCAAGACGTGTAACCTCATGCTTAAGAAACTCAAGCCATTGTCCTGGCCTGAAAACCGGACTTGTAATAAACACATCCTTGTCACCGCGGCCGCTCATATTTATGATGACAGCCTGGTCTTTAGGAATTTCACGTGCAATCTTAATTGCAGCCGCTCCAGCGTGTGCAGACTCAAGCGCAAAAAGAATTCCTTCATTTCTTGCAAAAAATTTTACGGCTTCCAGAGCGTCTTTATCCAGTATCGAAGTAAACTCTACGCGGCCGCTTTTCCCAAGAGCTGCAAGTTGTGGTCCGATTCCACAGTAGTCCAGCCCTGCAGAGATTGAACGGGTAGGGAGAGCCTGACCGTCTTCGTCAAGAAGAAAACGGCTTTTATAACCCTGAAGAATTCCGTCGCGCGAAGCGTTTCCTGTCATACGGCTTGCGTTTTCTCCAATGTCTGGACCAATCCCGCCTGCTTCTGCACCTATAAGCCTTGGAGTTTTTTCGTTTATGAACGGTTCAAAAAAGCCTATTGAGTTTGAGCCGCCGCCTACGCATGCAACCATTGCGCCGATTTTAATGCCGCGCTCTTCGGCCTGTTTTTTTACTTCGCGGCCTATTACACTCTGAAATTCGCGTACGATGTCTGGAAAAGGAGAAGGGCCAAGAGCGCTTCCAAGGACGTAATGCGTAGTATCCGGATTAGAAGCCCAGTCGCGCATCGCTTCATTTACGGCATCTTTTAATGTGCGACTTCCGCTTGTTACGGGATGAACTTTTGCGCCGTACAATTCCATGGAAGCGACGTTCGGTTGCTGACGCCTTACGTCAACTTCGCCCATGTAGATTGTGCAGTCAAGTCCGAGTTTTGCGCAGGCGGCGGCGGTTGCAAGGCCGTGCTGACCGGCTCCGGTTTCTGCGATAATTCTTTTTTTACCCATACGCTTTGCAAGAAGGCACTGTCCGATTGCATTGTTTATTTTGTGGGCGCCGGTGTTTGCAAGTCCTTCAAGCTTAATGTAGATCTGTGCGCCGCCTAAGATTTCTGTTGCTGTTCTTGCAAAATAAAGGGGTGTTTCACGTCCTATGTAATCGCGCCTGATTATTTCAAGTTCATTTAAGAATTCTTTATCCTGCATTGCATTTTTAAAAGCAACTTCAAGTTCATCAAGAGGGCGACGAAGAACTTCTGCTACATATTTTCCGCCATAATTATCAAAAAATCCATTGTCACTCATTTTAAACTCCTTTTTTTAAAAAGTTCTTTCATTTTATTTTTATCTTTGATTCCGATTTCATTTTCTAGTTCAATTCCGCTTGAAACATCGATAAGCTCAGGACTGAACTTTTTAATTACATCAGAAATGTTTTTTTCATTTATTCCGCCTGCAAGCCATTTACAATCATTGAGACTTTCTGACGCAGAATTTCTTATTTGTTTTGAATCAAGAAGAACGCGCAGCTCACCTTTTGAAATAAGTTTTTCATATTCTTCAAGTGAATCTGTTGCAAAATAATGCGGAAGAGATAAAAGTTCTATACTTACATTTTCATATTTTATTTTATGAAACTGAATTGCATCAAAAACTTTTTCTCTTACAAGCTTAAATGCAAGTAAACTTTCTTTTGAATCAAGATTCGTAATGACAGCAATTTTTTTTGCCTTAAGTTTTTTTAAGTGTGGTAAAATTTTTTCAAGCCGGTTATCACGTGTAATGCTTCGTGGAAAGGCATCAGCAAAAATAAAACCGAGAAATGATGATCCGAGTTTGTCTGCAAGTTCTGCATCTTCTATACGGGTGATGCCGCAGATTTTTACTTTAGTTTTTGAAGTCCCATTTGGCATGTATTCTAAAGCGTATTCTGATGCATATTCATTCCAGAAAACTGCATTATCTGTATGCACTGCACTTAAAAAAGAAGTAACAAGATTTTTTCTTATTTCCGGATTTTTTGCAGCAGCTTCTCCAAGTAAAAGTCCTGAAAATCCCATTGAACCTGCAGAAAAAGCACATTCCGGATTTTTAACTCCGCTTTCAAAAATGATTCGTGCATCATCTCCTGCAATTTTCTTTATCTTATTTACCATCATGCATGGACGAAGAAGATCGATTTTAAAAGTTGCAAGGTCTCTGCTGTTTATTCCGTATACAAAATTTTCTGAAGGAAGCTTCTTAACAATTTTCTTAATTTTTTTAAGATCGGACTCTTCCCGGATTTCTATTAAAGCACTCATCTTTAATCTGACAACTTCTTCTGCCATTTTAAAAATCGTTTTTTCATCAAGAATGCGTGCAATAAGTAAAACTGCATCTGCTCCAACTCGATATGAAACTTTAATTTCTTCACTGTAAAGAAGAAAATCTTTTCTTAGAACAGCAGGAGAAATTACTTTTATGCCTGATTGAGCATTCTGTTTTTCATAATCATCTGCAGCGCGACAGACATTCATTAAATCTTCAAGAGTTCCTTTAAAATAATTTTTTTCTGTAAGGCAGCTGATTGCACCTGCACCACAATTTGCATATGAAAGAGCTGTTTCGTATGAATCCAGGTCTGCTTTTATGTCTCCCTTGCTCGGAGAAGCACGCTTTACTTCCAGAATTACACCTTTTGTTTTTAAAAACGGATGAACTTCTCTGGTTCGTTTTCCCGGAATTGAAATCCCGAAAGTAAGTCCTGATTCTGAAATATCATTTTTTCTTTTTTCTACTATTTGCGTAAGAATGTTTACTGAATTATGCACAGAGTTCTCCACTTACTTTCTGAATCTCTTTTAATTTTTCAAGAGTTTTCCCTGAATCGATTGCTTCAAGTGCCATTGCATAACCTTCTTTTAAGGTGTGTACTTTTCCGCATAGATAAAGTACAGCTCCGGCATTAAGACCTACTGCATAGCGGATTGTTTTTCTTCCGCCGCCTTTTAAAACATCCATTGCGAGTTTTGCATTGTCAGAACCGTTCCCGCCGTAGAGTTCTTCTTCATCGGCATCATTGATTCCAAAGTTTGCAGGATCTATTACATAAGAGTTTTCATTTCCCTTTTCGTCTATCTGATAGACATTTGTCGGTGCGCATGGAGATATTTCATCGTATCCGTCTTCGGAATTTACAACCATTACGCGTTTTGCTCCGAGAGATTTTGCAGCGTGTGCATAGTCTTTTAAGAGTGATTTTGAATATACACCAAGAACTTCAAACTCTGCGTTTGCAGGATTTAAAAGAGGACCGAGTACATTAAAGATTGTTTTAATTCCAAGCGCCTTCCTGATTGGAGCTGCAAAACGCATCGCAGAATGATAAACGGGAGCCATGAGAAATCCAAAACCTGTTTTTTTAACAAGTTCTGCAGTTTTATCTGGAGAAGCCATTATGTTTATTCCAAGGGCTTCAAAGAAGTCTGCGGCTCCGGATTTTGAAGAAACAGCTCTGTTACCGTGTTTTGCCATTGTCTGTCCACAGCTTGAAGCAACAAGTGCCGACATTGAAGAAATGTTAAACGAACCTTTACCGTCTCCACCTGTTCCAACGATTTCTGCAAGTCCATGGTTTTCAAGAGGAAAGTGAGTTTTCTTTTTAAGCATTACCTGTGCTGCTCCTCCCATTTCTTCTGCAGTCGGAAGTCCACGCGAAGCCATTGCAGTTAATACAGATGATGCAATTTTTTCATCCATTGTTCCGTCTGTAAGCTCGCTTATAAATGAAGCAGTCTGCTCGCGGCTTAAGCTTTTTTTCTGATCGATAAGCTGGTTAAGGATGAGAACGTGAGAAATATTTTCTCTGCTGTAATTTAAGAAAGCCTTAAAGAGTGCATCACCTTTTTCGCTTGCAATGCTTTCCGGATGAAACTGAACTCCTTCAAGAACAAAATCTTTATGACGGATTCCCATTATGTCACCGTCTTTAGCTCGTGCAGAAACTTCAAATTCTGCAGAGAGAGTTGCCTCGTTTATTACAAGTGAATGATATCTCGTAAAGTTTCCTTTAAGTCCAATGTTGCGGAATATTCCACGGCCGTCAGTTTTTATTTCTTCTACGATTCCATGGCGAATATATTTTGCACCGATTATTTCTGCACCAAATGCTTCTCCGATTGCCTGATGCCCGAGGCAGATTCCGAGAATAGGAATTCTTCCTGCAAAATATTTTATTACTTCGATAGAAATACCTGCTTCTTTTGGAGTTCCTGGACCTGGACCGATTATGATGTGAGTAGGTTTTGCATTTTCTACTTCTGCAACTGAACTTTCGTCAGAACGAAAAACTTTTACTTTATCACCAGAAACTCTTTCAAGACTCTGAACGATGTTAAATGTAAAACTGTCTTTGTTATCAATAAATGCTATCATTTTGTTTCTCCTTTATTTTCTTCAAATATGGTTCTAAGAGCCCTTAGTTTTTCATTAGTCTCTTCCCATTCACGGTCTGCATTGCTGTCATATACAATGCCGCCGCCGGCCTGCAGGCTCCAGACTTTCGCCTGCTTGAGCGCGCAGCGTATTGCAATACAGAAATCAAGATCTCCGTTTGACTGAATATATCCGACCGCTCCTGCATAAAATCTTCGTTTTGTTTTTTCGATTCTGCTCAGGATTTCGATTGCACTTATTTTTGGTGCACCGCTTACAGTTCCTGCAGGAAACGCTGCGCGCAAAACCTGTATAGGTTTCAGGCCGGCGGCGACTTTTCCCTGAACATCACTTACGATGTGCATTACATGACTAAAAAGTTCAACTTCCATAAATCGTGTAACTTCTACGCTTCCGTTTGTACAGACGCGTCCAAGATCATTTCTTGCAAGGTCTACAAGCATAAGATGTTCAGCTCTTTCTTTTGCATCATTTAAAAGTTCTGCTTTTAATTCTTCGTCTTCTGAAGAATTTTTTCCACGACGTCTCGTTCCTGCAATCGGACGTATAGATGCGACTCCATCACGAACGCGTACAAGACTTTCTGGTGATGATCCTATTAGCTGTCGTTCACCAAAGTCGATGTAAAAAAGATATGGGCTTGGATTTACCGCGCGAAGTCTTCTATAAATTTCAAGTGCGGAGTTATCACATTCAATCTGGAGACGACGGCTCGGAACAGCCTGTAGTAAATTTCCAGCAATGATTTCTTTTTTGATTGATTCAACTTTTTCTTTATATTCACGTTCACTCTGTTTTAAATCTGTAATCGTGCGGACTTTACATGGCTCTTCTGGTTCAGAAAGATATGTAAAATCCATATCGTTTAATCGTTTCTTTAAATCGCTTACTGCTTTTTCAAGATCAATCTGGTGTTCATTATAGTTGAGTGCAAACACATGAATCTTTTCTGTAAAGTGATCAAACACGACATAAAGATGACCTGCAACAAATTCGCTTTCTGGTATATGAAGTTCATCTGTCTGTGCACAAAGATTTATCGTGTCACATCTTGCTGCAAACTCATAGCTTAAATATCCGAGCCCGCTTGCAGGAACAGGAATTGTGTTTGAACTTTCTGTTCCGTCTTCATTGTGTATTACACTCATATCGTTTTGAGAAGCGACATAGACAAGTGCATCAAGGATGTCCGGTGTGTGAAGAACTCTGCTTCCAGGGGCAATCGTTTCGCCTGTTTCGTTTTTGCCTCTGTAGGGCAGACGACGGCCGTCGATTAAAAATGCGACACCCTCATCGTCCTGTACGATGTGAAAAGCAGGTTCTAAGAGTAAAATTGAATAACGCTCACGCCCCCGCGCAAAGCTTGCGCTTTCAAGGATTGCCGAAGCTCCGATTTTTCGCGCCAGGGAAAACGGTGTGTATCTGTCGCATGGAATTGAAAAATAAATTGAATCTGTACGTGTCATGTCTGCTCCTGTATAACAGTTACTATATGTAGTAACACTCTCCAGAAAAGAATATAGATTGAGTTTTTGTTTCTGTCAATAGGAACAAGAAAAAAATTTAAATTTTACAAAAAAACACTGCAGGCTTTAATCCCGCAGTGTCTGTTCTGTTTTTATTCAGCTTTGAAAAATTTATTTAATTACGATGTTTACAAGCTTATTCGGAACTACGATGCACTTAACGATTTCGTGTCCGTCGGTAAACTTTTTAACGTCTGCACGTGCAAATGCTGTTTCTTTAAGTGTGTCATCTGCTGTTCCTGCAGGTGCTTCAAATGTATCACGCTTTTTGCCGTTTACCATTACAACGATTGTCCTTGTATAATCGACTGTCCATTCTTCGTTTGCCTTTGGCCATGCAACGTAGGCGATGGTTTCTTTGTTGCCAAGTTTTTCCCAGAGCTCTTCACCAAGGTGTGGTGCATAAGGAGAAAGAACTTTTACAAAGTCGCTCCACATTGCTTTTGGAATTTCCGGGAGCTTTGAAAGTTCGTTGATGAAAATCATCATCTGGCTTATAGCAGTGTTAAAGTTCAATGTTGCTGTATCATCGGTTACCTTTTTGATTGTCTGGGCAAACGTTTTTCTTGCGCTGAGCAATGCTTTATCTTCGAGCTTGCCTGTGATGTCGATGTCTGCCATTGGCTTTTCTGAAACTGCCCAGACTTTTTCGAGGAAGCGGTGGATACCAACGATTCCCTGTGTTGCCCAAGGTTTACTCATTGTAAGAGGTCCCATGAACATTTCGTACATACGAACAGAGTCTGCTCCGTATGCTTTGATTTCATCA
>CAJORB010000009.1:0-19407 GCA_905236565.1 uncultured Treponema sp.
AAGGTTACGACCTTCGGTCGTTTGCATTTGAGGAAATTATTATCTAGTGCGCTCACGCGCACGATGCATCGTAGCCGACAGCGGGTCTATTCGCAGCGCAGCTTCGAGCGAGCCGCGTGCGATACAAGCCATTGTTATGACGACAAGCCACTGGCCTGCTTTCGCAAGGAGTAAAAAATATGGAATCAAAAAGAATTGGTGCATTTATAATTGATTTTATTATAATTGCTTTAATTTATGACATACCTTTTTTCATTTTAGTAATGTTTCCTCTCATTCAAGGAAAAGCACCAACCAGCAATGTAATTATGACAAGAGCTTTCATTTCAACATTCATTGCCTTCATTCTTTTAGTATTCAAAGATATTTTTAAGGATGGAAGTATTGGAAAGAAAATTATGAAATTAAAAATTATTGATTCAGAAACAAAAGAACCTGCATCATTAGGAAAAAGAATTTTAAGAAATGTTACATGGCTTTTGAGCTGGATAGAAATGATAGTTTATCTTGTTTCAAGGAAAAGAATTGGTGACATGTTAGCAAAAACAGATGTAGTTCAAAAATAATTAAATATAAAGTTAGACTTTAAGGCGGAACAAAACAGCGGTAATGTGCAGCTAAACGCCGCTAGTTAAAAGTTATATTTTTGTATAAGATATAACTGTCATAACACAGCATACGGTCTTCGGTCGTTTGCATTTAAGGAAATTATTATCTAGTGCGCTCACGCGCACGATGCATCGTAGCCGACAGCGGGTCTATTCGCAGCGCAGCTTCGAGCGAGCCGCTTGCGGTACAAGCAGTTATTAGATCGGTGTTATCGGTACAAGGATTTAAAATTAAGAAAATGAAAATAGCACAAATAACTGATTTACATCTTTGTGATGGATTGACTGAATGTTTTCAAATCAATTCTAAAAATAATATCAATAAAATATTTGAAGATATTAAAACTGAAAATATTGATATGTTAATATTTACAGGTGATTTTGGTTCTGTTGAAGGAATAGAATATTTAAATAAAAAGTTAAAAGAATTGAAAATTGAATATTATGTAGTTCTTGGAAATCATGATAAGAAAGAAAACTTGATAGAAAATGGGATCATTGATAATTCATATTTATGTGACCGAACAATTATAAAAGATGAATTTATTATACATTTGCTTGATTCTTCAAAAGGATATCTGGATGACATTCAGATTGAAAATATTTGTAATCAAATAAATGTTAATAAGAAAAATATTTTATTTACTCATTACCCAATTATTAAATCAAATAGAAATGTGCTTGATCGTGAATTTGGAATAAAATTAACACAAGAACAATTTAATAAAATTATAAATTTGGATATTGATATTTTTTGTGGGCATTTTCATTGTTATACAGAAAGCAAAATCAATAAAATTAAGCAAGTTACTTGTCCTGCAGCAATAATGCAAATTGGCGAAAAAGATAACAAAATTATTACGGAATCATTCCAGTTTGGATATAATATTATTGAAATTAAAAATAAAGAAATTCAGTATAAACCGAAACTATTCGTTGGATCGGGTGTGATTCCGAAGGAGTAAAAAAAATAATGGTATTAAGAATTTTTAGTGGATTATGCGCATTATTCTTTCTTGTCATACTTATCCGAAGTTTGGTTAGAAAGAAAATCACATAACACAGTATACGCCGCTTCGGTCGTTTGCATGAGAGGTAAAAAGTATGAAGAAGAAATTTTTGTTCGCTGTCGTGATCATGGTTGCGAGTTTTTGCTTTGGGCAGAGCTTTAGTGCGGGCGGATATGCGTTTGTTGATGCCTCGTCTGGGTTACGCGTGCGCGATGACGCGAGTTTGAATGCAAGAAAGATTGGCGTTGTTTATGACAGGATGAAAGTTAAGATTCTAGAAGTTGGTCCAAAAGTTACGATAGATGGAATTTCTTCAAACTGGATTAGGATTTTACTTCCGGTTGAAAGTATAAAACAAAGATGTACTGTTAGTGGATGGGTTTTTGGCGGATATCTTAGTGAGAAATTGAAACCGTTCTCGACTGCAGGATGGACTGATCAGGATTTGATTTTGTATCTTTTAAGATTTGAATGGCATGGTGACCGCTATCGTGTTAAATTTAAGCAAACAGGAAAATGTTCTTGTGGACTTCCGGAATCTAGTTTTGGAGGAAGTGGCCCATTTTCTGTTTCCATGAAAAATAAAACTGTTGATATGAAAATTGAATTCGGTGATGATTCTGGAGAGTGGACTAATATAGAAGAATATCATTACAAAATAATTTTTATGGACGAAGATAAAATTGTATTTAATAACGGAAAAGAAAATATTACCTATGAACAGACATTCTATTCTTATGATCTACTTTATTATTATTTAAAAAATTTCGATAAAATTCCAAGTCTTGAATATGACGATGCGTGGATTTATGTTTTGTGCTATGAATTTGGTCAAAAAAAATTAATTGAGTTTGCAAAAAAAGATGAAATGGTTAGTGAAAACTTTAAGAATAATTGTAAGTTGATGGGAATTGATGTCGAGTAGATAATTTCGGGATGTGATGAAAGAGAGTTGTTATGTGGACAGACCACTGGCCTGCTTTTTGAGAAAGGAGAAACTGAAGATAAAATGAAGACTTTATATTGTGATAAATGCGGGCAACCTTTTCAGTTTATAAAAGAATCAAAATTTTATTCAGATTCTCTTAATTGTGAAAAATGCGGAAATCACATGCAAGTTTTGACATGCAAAAGATGCGGTCATTCTTTTGTGTTTTTAGGAAGTCGAATGGCTCCGACAGTTTATATTTATTGTGAAAAGTGCGAATATTGTATAGAAGCAACTTCTGATTATGGTTTTGGGCCGACAATGCCTGCAATGATTTTTAAGGGAAGCAGAATGCTTGCTTTTATAAAAGGAGCGAGAACATTTCTTGACGGAAATAATCATAAACTTAATATAAAGGTTCCAGAAAAATATCCAAAAGAAAGCCTTTATACAAGAATTTTCACTATCTGCCCTTATGTTGCAAAATATATAATGGACAAGGAAAAACACTGACATTGGAAAAATGAAAAAAGTATACGTTTGTTTTTTTATTGTAGGAATAGTAGGAGTTCTGATTACAACAATCATTCCCCAAAATATAATCTCTGAAGATTTGAATTCCCTGCTTTTCCTGCTGTTTTTAGGATTTTTTTATGCTCCATTTTATATCAGTTATATAAATAAACGGGAAAATGGAGAAGAAGAAAATATTGAAATTGATAATTTCTCAGATTTGCGATTTTATCTTGGCCTGATTTCATATCCAATTATTCTGATTGGATATTTATTATGTAAACTGTTAGGGTTTTTTTGAATGAATTAACTGAACTTTAGGGCTAAAACAAAGAAGCTGTTATATTTAGTTTTTTCTTGACAATTCTTTCGTTTGCCGCCAGTGTTTACGTATGATAGCAGCTGAAAAAAGAAGTAGAGGATTTTCGAATTCTGCTTGGGAATAAACTTGAATAGCCGACAAGCCACTGGCCTGCGCTTTTTTGGAGGAAAAATGAAAAAGAATTTTATAAGATTAGTTTCTGTGCTTTTTCTCGTATTGTCTTTTACAAACTGTAAAACTACACAAACAGAATCTGATCCTGTTGAAAATGTGGAATCCAAACAAAAAACTTCCGGAGATTTCTTAAAAAAAGATGAAATCAATTTGGATTGGCTCATTGGCAGCTGGGAGAATGATAGTAGTATTGTTTATATTCGAAGTGATGGCACTTTTCATCACGGCTTTAAGGAAAGTGAAGGCTTTAGTGGGAAATGGTCACTCCTTGATGATGGAACGCTATATATTTCTGACTGCCAGATATATGATGAAGATCCGTGGATTCAAAAATATAAAATAAAGGTCTGTATGAAAAATAGACTTGTTTTAATCGCAGAAAATGGATGGGTCTGTGATTTACATCCTTTAAAATCACATCAGGAGGAAAAATGAAAAAGATTTTTATTGTATTAACGTTATTTTTATGTTCAGCATTTATTTATTCACTTGATGCAAAGTATTTCCAGAATAATCAGAAGATTGATCATCTTTATGTAAATGCCTCTGATGGGCTTAGAATAAGAAGAAGTGATGATTTATCTGCAATGAAAATCGGGATTCTTTATGACAGGATGATGGTAAAAGTTGTTTCTGTTGGAAAAGAAGTTACGATAGACGGAATAAAATCAAACTGGGTGCAGATTCTTCTTCCAATGCAAACACTAAAGGCTGGACGCAGCGAATGCGGCTGGGTTTTCGGCGGATATCTTTCGGATAAGCCTGCTCCTTTTTCAACAAATGGATGGACAGATTCCGATCTTACAAGATATCTTTCAAGATTCAGCTGGGTAGGTAGAGGAAGAATTTATTATGAGTTTAATTCAGACGGTTCTTTCAGAATGTCAATACTTGAAGCAGGTGGTGCTGGAGACGGAAGTTTTTCGGCTTCCATGAAAAATAAATCTATAACAGTAAGAGCAAGATATGGCGGTGAAGAATATGTAAGTGAGGTTCAAACCAGAATATATAAAATCATAAAAATAGAAGAAGACAAACTTACCTTAAGATTTGATGATGAAGAGTTTACCCTAATTCCTTCTATAACACATGGTTCTTTACTCTGGTATCTTACAGACGATGATGCTCGTCTTGGTCCGGTTCAGGCAATTTCATTTAATGCGCTTATGTTTCCGTTCAGTTCTGACTTAATAAAAACCCTGGGCTCTGAAGATTTTCTACAGCGGGCTAAAAATAATTTAATCAAAATGGCATCTACGTGGATGATGAAGATTACAAAAAAGATTATAATTCTTACTGGAATTAGGATGAGAGGATAATAAAGTTTACGTGTTCGCCTGCTGTCTGGCAAAATCTTAGGAAAATAAATGGAATCGATTCAATTAATTAATGATGATTACAAAGGATATGTAAATAATCTTCGTCATGCATGCAGGGGAATTATAATAAATAACGGGAACGTTTTATTATCTTATGAATCTACTGCAGACAGGTACATTATTCCTGGCGGCGGGCAGGAAGATGACGAAACGCTTGAACAATGCTGTGAAAGAGAAATGTTAGAAGAAACAGGAATGATTGTAAAAGCAAAGTCCTGCTATCTTGAAATCGAAGAATTATTTTCGGACTGGAGACATATCAATCATTATTTTTTTTGTGATGTTATTGAAGATACGGGTAAATTCAATCTGACAGAAAGAGAAAAAGAGGCAGGATGCAAAATACTCTGGCTTTCGCTGGAGAAGGCTTTGGAAATCTTTGGAAATTATGAGGCTTTCCATGAAACCAACATTGCAGACTATGGCTTATACAAAAGGGAAGCCTGTGCATTGGCAGAGGCATGTAAAAGATTAAAAAGTTAAGGAAAAATGTATGCGTGATATGGCTTTATCAATAGTCTTTGTTTTGATATAACATAGATTATGTGGATGAATGGGTGAGCATTGTATTGTTTAAATTAGGATGAATGAGTGAATTTAAATATTAAAAATAGTGAATATAATAAATACAATATAGACGCATCGTTCTTTATTCAAATTGTGAAAAATTTTTTTGATAAGATAAAAAATCTTAAAAATAAAGATGTGCAGATAAGCTTGTTCTTAAATACTTGCAGGAAGAGGCTCGTATTGTACCCGATATTCAGAACGATATGTATGCATCGCATTTCTTTCATTATTTTTTTAAGACCGATCAATTAAAAAAAATGATTAAATATTTTTCTGGATCCTATATAAGTTATACAATTGATGATCAGAAATATTTTGTTAAATTATGAAAATATAAAACAAATGATACTCGTTTAGATAGTCTTTAGAAAAAAATTGACTATATACAATATTACATATTATTATATATAAAGAGAGATAGTAGTATTAGCGTAGTATAAAATTTTAAATGGGTATTTTATGAAATTAAAAAAGATTCCTTATGATTTGACTGTATGTAAATTGTCAGATTCTGTGCAAATTGATTTAAGCAAAGATTTTTATTTTATCGGAAAGACAGATGAGGAGTTGTCTCTTGTCTGCAAAACAGAGGATGTTCCTTCGATACTTTTGGAACGTGATGACGGCTGGAAGGGGTTTCGCATTCAGGGAGTTTTGGATTTTTCATTGATTGGAATTCTTTCAAAATTAAGTGGAATACTTGCAGAAAATAACATAGGAATATTTGCAGTTTCGACATTCAATACTGATTATATTTTAGTAAAATCTGAAAATTTCGAAAAAGCCATGCTTGTTCTTGAAAAAGCAGGTTATGAAATAGAAGTGTAGGAGGAATATATGTTAAAGACAAATTATGCAAAGGTTTCAAAGGTTTATGATAAGAATAAGGGGAGGACAGCTTTCCCGATAGATAAGGATATTGAAGAACTGCTTTCTCGTAAAGAAGAAATTACAGTTTTAGATCTTGCATGTGGAACAGGAAACTGGCTTTATTGTCAGCAGAGCCAATTTAGCGACAAAAAAATAAAATGGATAGGCATGGACGCATCTGAAGATATGCTTGAGCATGCAAAAGAAAAAGGTCTGGATGCAGAGTTTATTCACTCTACGGCAGAAAACCTTAAGTTAGATACGAAATGCGATTTAATTGTCTGCAATTTTGCATTCCATCATTTTGAAGATAAAAAAAAGGCGTTGACAAATATTTTTTCTACGCTGAATGAAAATGGAATTTTCAAGTATAGGAATGTTGAGCCTGAGTGCATGAAAGACTGGTGGGTATATAAATATTGTCCTGAAAGTTATTGCGAAGATTTACACAGGTTCTGGCCAAAAGAATTGTTGTGCTATGAACTTGCTAAAGCGGGCTTTGGTAAGTTCAGTATAAAAAGAGAATATTTCGAAACTTATAAAGAAATTGAAAAACTTTATGAAAACTATAAACTTCGTGATGCTTCGCAGCTTGCAATGATGGACGATAAAATTTATCAGAAGGGAATAAAACGTATAGAACGAGAAATTGCTGACGGCGTAAAAGAATATAAAGATGTTGTTGCATTCTTAGAAATAAAATGTGAAAAAGCCGAGCACTAATAAATGGAGAAAAAAAATGAATGTTATTGATGCGATAAAAAACCGACATAGTTATCGCGGAAAATATAAAAATATTTCTGTTCCGCGAAAAGATTTGCAGATGATAATGGATGCAGGGCTTGAGGCGCCTTCTGGCTGTAACAAGCAGACGACAAGCCTTATATGTGTTGATGACCCTGAGATTCTTAAGAAGATTACAGGTGTTATCGAACCGCCTGTTGCACAGACTGCACCGGCTCTTATCTGTGTGCTTACGCAAAGAATTTGTGCTTACCGAGATAAATTTTATTCTGTTCAGGATTATTCTGCAGCGATAGAAAATATGCTTCTTGCAATCGTCGAGCTTGGATATCAAAGCTGCTGGTATGAAGGACATATTACAGATGAGGACAGAATCTGTGATAAAATTGCGTCGATTCTGAATGTTCCGGATGACTATGATTTAGTCTGTATTCTTCCAGTCGGAATTGCAGAAGACGAGCCAACCCTTCCGAAGAAAAAAGATTTTTCTGAACGATGCTGGTTTAATTCGTTTAAGTAGGAAGTAAGATGGAATTTAAAAAAGAAGAATTTATTTATACGTCGAAACATTCGCTGATTTTTAATTTTATTTGGATTCCCTGTATTGCAGGCTTCCCGATTCTTTCTTTTATTCCATTTGTCGTAATGAATTTTAATCGTTTTGATTTTCATATTGTTTTAGCCGAAATATTCTTTATTTTACTGTTTTTATTCTTTAACTGGGCTGAAGGCTATACAATTTTGTTTTCAAATAGTTATGTAGTATTATCCAGAACGCTTTTTCTTAATAAGAAAATATATATACCCAAAAACAAGATAAATCGAATAACCTTGTTTGAAGAATTTTCGTATAGAATTACATTGTATAAATTGCGATTAATTGTTGAAGGTAAAACTCAGGAATATAGAGTGATTGATCTTTCAAAAAAATCTATTGAAAAAATTAATACAATGGAGATTACCCCGGATGACTCACAAGAAAATCTTGATATTATACAGACAAAAACAGTATCGCTAAGAACTGTACTTTTGATGATTTCTATCGCATGTTTGATTTTCGCACTAGTTCTTGCGGTAAAGAATATGATAGGATAAGGAAAACAAATTTATCCTGCAGAACAGGTTTAAGAAGGTGGAATAAATGAAAAATCGTCTGATTATTTTTATTTTGTTGTTAGCTTCTTTAATTTCATTCAGCTGTGAAAGTACAGATGTTCGAAGTACAGATACATATAATAATACTGATGATATGACTGATGAACCCTATGGAACTCTCAGAATTATCAATAAGCATACAGATAATATTGTTATAAAGTCTATTCCGAGTAAAGCAGACGTACTTCTGCTTAAATATGGGGTATATATTAAGATTGGGCAGACTCCATTGAAAATATATGAAGATTATAGCGTGGAGCATCCAATTTGTTTAGAAGAGTATGGTCGCCATCAACTTATAATTCAAAAGGGAGGATATCTGCCGGCACAAATCCTTTTGGAAAAAGAAGTCTGTATGAAGTTTGATCCTGAGAGAAAAAAGGCATTTCCTGGCAGAAACAGGATTGTTCCTAATGGATTAATGATAGTAAAACTTGAGCCAATAGATAGGGTAGAATCTGAATTTGAGGAAAATGATATTCCTGATATGTAATTTCTAAATCTGGATGTAAAATTTGTAGATATCCCCTGTATCTTCTGCTATAATTACAGACAACACGTGTGTCGGGTAAAAATACACTTTTAGACGAGGTAAAAAATGGATGACATTAATCTTGGACAGTTAACGAATGCGGGTTTTAAGAGAATCGGCTTGAGCTTCATCGGTAAAGTAGACGATTATTTTTTTACAATTACTGATAAACTTGATGTAGAAAAAGAAATTACTGTTTCTATAAACATTGCACCTAATGATGATAAAAGCAAGCTTTTTGAATATCTCGATAAAGAGCAGTGCTTTAAGGATTACGGAATCGACGGAAAAACCGTAACGATAACTTTTATCGAAAGTTCAGAAAAGGATCTGCTTAATGCACTCCAGGAACTTACTTTTAAACTTAAAGAAATAAACGCAGTATGTGTATGCGGCAGCTGCGATAATACAGAATATCTTGCAGCTTATACAAACGGTACTGTTCACTCTGTATTGTGCGAAAAGTGCGGTTCTGAGGTTTTAAAATCTTTTGAAGAAGAAAAGAATAAAAATCCAAACTATGGTAAAGGATTTTTCTTAAGTCTTATCGGAGCCCTCATTGGTTCTATTGTCTGGATTTTAATCGGAATGGCAGGCTTTTATGCATCAATTGCAGGTCTTGCAATTTCTTTCTGTGCCTTTAAAGGTTATGAAATTGCAGGCGGTAAAGTTACTAAAACCGGTGTAATCATAAACATTATTACTATCGCAATTGCCTTCTTCTTTGCGCAGTACATCGGACTTTTTATTGCACTTCAAAAAGAAGTTCCGGAACTTACATTCTCGCTCTTTGTTCTTAATTCAAATCTTATATTTACTGACCATGATATCTTAAGTTATATTCTTCCTAATATGGGACTTGGACTTCTCTTTGTTGTACTTGGAGCATCAAGAACTATTTCTAATAACTTTAATGCTGCAAAACAGGCAGAAGAATTTAAAATCGAAAAGATTAATTTTTAAGACAAAAAAAAGCGCAGAGTTTTTCTGCGCTTTGTGTTTAACAAAAGCGGGATGCAATCCCGCTTTTTTTTATTCTGTCGTCATAAGCTGACTTATGCTGTTTGCTGTTTCTTTTGTTCGTTCTGCGAGAGTGCGGAGTGCTTCTACCTGCTGTAAAAGTGACTGTGCATCACCCGAAATCTCAGAACTTGCCTGATCTACTTTTACAGTTGCTTTTGTAAGAAGGTTCATGTTATCAAGAACCTGCGCAGAATATCTGCTCTGCATGCTTACGTTTTCTTTCATTACAGATGCAGACTGTGACATAAGTTCTGCCTGATGAGAAATTGCATTGCCGGTTTCCATCTGAACCTGAATGCTTTCTGCAGCGGCCGTTACTTTTTCTACACTCTGTCCTGCTCCGTTTTGAATCTGAGCAAATGTCTGGTTTACTTTTTCTGTAAGCGAAGCACTCTGTTCGATATCATCGATTACGGCTGTAACGATATCACCGATTTTAGATGCATAAGATGAACTGTTTGATGCAAGGTTTTTAATTTCGTGAGCGATTACAGAGAATCCTTTACCTGCTTCTCCGGTGTGTGCAGCTTCGATTGCAGCGTTCATGGCAAGAAGGTCTGTCTGTGCTGCAAACTCGTTGATTGTTGTAATTACCGAAAGAATTTCCTTTGATGCTTTCTGAATCGACTCGATTACAGAGAAAAGCTTTTTCATATCGTTTGAACCGCTTGTAGTAAGAGTGTTCAATGAGCGTGTAAAGTTTTCTGCAGTAAGAATACCTTCGTTTACGTTTGTAATTCCTTCCATTACGGAGCGTGTTCCGTCGGCAGTTGTACGTATACTTTCTGCAGTGCGGTCAAATTCTTCGTTCATCGTACCGAGCGATTCTGTAAGCTCTCGCACTGTATCTGCAGTCTGCGTATGAATCGAAGACTGTTCATGAATTGCATTATTGATGATTTCTACTTTTTCGCGCGAGTTCTGTGTTGCCTGCATTACGGCGTTTACAGATTCAGCAAGCTCCTTAGAAATTTGAGTTGATTCAATTACCATCGAGCGTGCTGAGTTAAATACATTTGAAAGCTGTTCTTTCTGTTCCTTTGTTTTTTCTGCAAGAATCGTAAACTCTCTCTGTGAGTTTGCAGAACGCATAGAAAGCGTAATGAATACCGCGATATCAAGAGTAAAGATTGCAATTGACTGTGTCCACATGAAAGGGTTTTTACCGATGAGCATGTAGATAACGTCATGAAGCGCAAGAATTGCACCGACCGTAAATCCAAGAAAGATGTTTATCGCATAAGATTCTTTTCTTTTGATTGCACTGGTAGAAGTAATAAATCCGTAAACGATGACAACGACAACAGGAAGAAGCATTATATTGAACAGATTGTTCATCGCATCTTCTTTTCCGCAGACTGCAATGTATGCAACAAAATCAATTACTGTAAACACAATTGCAATGATTACCATCTTCTTGTAACCACGTCTGTTAAAGAATCTGTTTAAGAAGATTGCCATAAACGAAATACTTGCCGGCAGACATGCTCTTGAGAGCGAACGGTTTAAGTTATACGGAATAAAAATAAATTCTGAACCGATATCAAAGAAGTAGAATACGATAAAGAACATCGTGATTGCATAGTAAAGATATGTCCTGTCGTTTTTGTTACCGATAAAGACTGCAAAACTGTAAAGCATGATGAATGCACAGAGGAATGTAAGGATTAAGAAGAAACGCGGTCCAAACTGGTTGTGAATTACGTTCTGGAACATTGCTTCTGATCCGTTATCAAGTGTAAATTTTAAATTTATAAGTCTGTCAGAAGGACAGAAAATTCTTACTGCAACTTTAATCTTTCCATCAACTACTGCAGAAAGCGGAAGGTTGATATCTGTATATTCTTCTACTCGGACAAGTTCACGTGGCGGAAGGTTTCCTCGGCTTCCTACAAATGAGTTTTCTACAAAGAACTCTGCGGCTGCGTTAAATTTTTCCATTCCAATCCAGAGTTCGTCTTTCATGAATTCTTTTGGAACGTCAAGCTCTGCCCTTAACCATACAAAGTGTTCTCTTCCTAAATCTATCGAATTATTTTTTACCACAATCCAGTTGCTGTCGTCGTATTCAGACTTAGCCCAGTTCATGTTATCACCAAGAGCGTATTTCCACTCTGCCGTGACGGGAATTGATTTTCTTCCCTTAATTTGTGTGCATGAAAGAAATAAAAAAGAAATTAATATTGCTGCAATTGCCTGTATGCGTTTTGACATTTTTTTTAACTCCTCCGAAAACTGTCTTATGCATATAAAAAGCAGAACAAAGATGCTTAAAAAATATTTATTATTATAACACGAAATTTGTATGTTCCGCTAGTTTTTTATTGATGTTCAGCGTAAAAAAAAGTAATATGCAGTGTAGAGTATTACAGGAGATAAAAATGACAGCACTGATTACAGGCGCTTCGAGCGGTTTAGGTTGTGAGTTTGCAAAACTTTTTGCATCTGACGGTCACGATCTTATTCTTGTTGCGCGCAGAGTTGACAGACTTAATGAATTAAAAAAACAGATAGAAGAAAAATACATGACAAAAGTTACGATTTTGTCACAAGACTTGACTCTTCCTGATGCGGCAGAATCTGTTTTTTCTTTTACTGAACAGAATAAAATACAGGTTGATTTTCTTGTTAATAATGCAGGCTTCGGCGATTTTGGATTTTTTGACAGCTGCGATATTGCAAAACAGCAGAACATGGTCATGTTAAATGTAATGACGCTTACAAAGCTTGCTCGCCTTTATATAGCCGGAATGAAAGAAAGAAATTTTGGTCGCATCTTAAATGTCGCATCGATTGCAGCATTTATGCCTGGACCAAAAATGTCTGTGTACTATGCTACAAAGGCTTATGTACGCTCTTTTTCAGAAGCTCTTTCTGTTGAACTTAAGAAAACCGGAGTGTCGGTTACGATTCTCTGTCCGGGTCCGACAAAATCTGAGTTCTGGGATAAATCAGAAGCAGACAGCTCAAGCATTTACAAGCACATGATTTTTTACAAGGCAGAAAAGGTTGCAGCTTTGGGATACAGAAAAATGAAAAGACAGAAGCTTTTTGCAATCCCGGGTTTAATGACAAACATAATCATTTTCTTTGCAAAAATTGTTCCGCGTTCGTGGGCAAGAACAATCGTTTATTTTGTTCAGCGATAAGAAAGCGGTGCGTTTTGAAGCGTGCGCGAAAATGATTTTACTTTTACAATTTTCTGGAGTACAATAAAAATATGATAACAACATTTGTTTTGGGCATCGCATCGCTTGTGTGCCTTGGATTAGACCACTTTTTTAGAATCACGGATCACCGCGTTTTGTCTCTGGTATTTAAAGGCATTGCGAGTGTTTTCTTTGTAGTCCTTGCATTTTATTCATTTTTTAAATGCAAAGACAAGGACGATAAGTTTAAAAAGCTTTCACGCTATGTAGTTATGGCTCTGTGTTTTTCGTTTGCAGCAGATGTAATGCTTGGTTTAAACGAAGTAGAAATCATGGGCGAGGGTGCATTTATCGTAGGCTTCCTGCTCTTTGTTGCTGCACACATCATGTATCTTTTTGCATTTTCAGCCTATAAGAAGCCAGACAGAGTCTTCTATATTAAAGCTGCAGTTTTAACTGTAATTCTTATCTGCTATGCAGGTCTCACCCCGTGGTTTAATTTTAACGGATTATTTCCGCTTATCTGCATTTATTCGGTTATAGTTTCGTGTGTAGTTTTCAGAAGTCTTGATTTTACAGAACGCGATTCTTTAAATGCAAAAATCATGGCAGGCGGAATGATTCTCTTTGTTCTTTCTGATATGCTTCTTCTTTTCTGGATTTTCCCTAAAGAGGGAGTTTCAAAGAGTGTGTCATCGGTTATCTTTATAATAAGCAACAGCTGCTATTACATCGGACAGCTCGCTGCTGCTCATTCGATTTCGAAAAGTTATTCCTGACCGTTCCAGCAGTAAGTACAGAGTTTACTCTGATCGATTCCTACGCTTTCAAGCATGTCATCAAGTCTGTGAAAGCGAAGGGTCGTAAAATGAAGCTGCTTTCTGATTTCTTCGAGCATTGCTGCGTACTCTTTTGAATCAGGGTCGCAGTATTTTTTTAATGTCTCATCACTTACATTTTCGCCTTCGAACTTTTTGATTACACGACGTGTAATTAAATCCATTTCAGAATTTGAGCGTGAGAAATTTAAATATTTACAGCCAAACATAATCGGTGGACATGCAGGACGCACATGAACTTCTTTTGCGCCGCTCTGATAGAGGAAGTCAGTTGTTTCCCTTAATTGAGTTCCGCGTACGATAGAGTCATCGATAAGAAGAATTTTCTTTCCTTTGATTAAAGGCTGAACCGGAATAAGTTTCATGTGGGCAATCAGATTTCTCTGATCCTGACTTGTAGGCATAAACGAGCGTGGCCATGTCGGCGTGTATTTAATGAACGGGCGTGCAAAAGGAATTCCTGATTCGTTTGCATAACCTACTGCGTGTGCAGTTCCGCTGTCTGGAACACCTGCAACGCTGTCTGGACTTACAGAACCTTTATCACGTCGTGCAAGATATTTTCCGCAGTTGTAACGCATCTGTTCTACATTAACGCCTTCGTATGCAGAAGTAGGATAGCCGTAGTAACACCAGAGGAAAGTACAGATTTTCATTTCTTTTCCAGGCTGCTGGATTACTTCCATTTTATCCGGAGTAATAAAAACAATTTCTGCAGGTCCAAGCTCGTGATAATCTTTGTAACCTAAGTTTACATATGCAAAGCTTTCAAACGAAAGACAGAACGCGTTGTCTTTTTTTCCTACCTGGATTGGTGTGCGTCCGAGTCTGTCGCGTGCACCGTAAATTCCATCTTCGGTCATTACGATTATTGAAATCGAACCTTTTATTTTTTCCTGAACGTATTTAATTCCTTCTGGGATTGATTTTTTGTGATTGATGAGTGCAACGATAAGTTCTGTCTGGTTAATTTCGCCGCCGCTCATTTCAAGAAAGTGTGTGTAACCGCCTTCGAGGATTTCGTTGACGAGTTCTTTTCTATTTGTAACAACACCGACTGTAGAAACTGCAAAGCTTCCGAGATGAGAGTGCACTAAAAGCGGCTGCGGTTCGTAATCAGAGATACAGCCGATTCCGAGATTGCCGTGCATCTGGTCGATGTCTTTTTCGAACTTTGTCCTGAACGGAGAATTCTGAATATTGTGAATTGATCTCTGGAACTTTTTATCCTTTGATAAAACGGCAAGTCCGCCGCGTCTTGTTCCAAGATGTGAATGGTAGTCAACCCCAAAAAATAAATCCAAGGAACAGTCATCCTTAGAGGCAACTGCAAAAAATCCGCCCATTTTTAGTGTCCTTCTGTCAAAGAAAAATAAAGAATTTGATGAGCGTATTATAGCGGTTTTTTTGACTTTGTTCAAATATGGCGAAGGTGGGGGTGGGCTTGCGCAACAAGGGCGCGCTTTTGGGATGCGCTCGATTGTGTGGTAAAGGGCTGTGTTGCATATCTTTTTTTCTTGCGGATTTTTCTTCTATTGTTTAAAATATCTTTATGAAAAACATAAAATCAAAAATCACCGCAGTTCTCCTTTTAATCGCAGCCTGCACGGTTTTGTCTGCCTTTGAACGTAACTATGATAAAATTCAGCAGGAACACATGAAAGCCGACGGCCAGAAGTTTTTATTTCGCGATGTATTCGGAACAGAATTTATGACCGTTTTAAATCCGAATGTCGAGCGCCATGACTATAAAACAAGCTCTTTTAAGCGCACAGATTATACGATGACTTACGAAGGCGACCAGCGCTACCAGGCTCGACGAGGAGTCGACATCTCGCATCACGACGGCGAAGTTGACTGGAAAAAGCTTAAATCAGACGGAATCGAATTTGTAATCCTTAGAGTCGGATACAGAGGATATCAGAGCGGTTCTTTAAACGAAGACCGCATGTTCCAAAAGAACATAAAGGGTGCGCTCGAAGCCGGGCTTGATGTAGGTATCTATATTTTTTCTCAGGCAGACAGCGAAAAAGAAGCCCTCGAAGAAGCAAAGTTTGTTTTAAAGCGCATAAAAAAATATAAGATAACCCTCCCGGTTTTTTATGACCCGGAGATTATCCGCGATGACGAGGCTCGCTCAGACAATATTTCCGGGCAGCAGTTTACGAAAAACGCAGTCGTATTCTGCAATGCGGTAAAGCAGGCAGGATATATCCCGGGAGTTTACAGCAATATGCTCTGGGAAGCCTACGAGTTTGATCTTGAAAAACTTTCTGACTTTGTAATCTGGTATGCAGACTACGAGGCAAAGCCGCAGACTCCATACAGATTTGAGTTCTGGCAGTATGCAGAAAAAGACGGCGACATAAAAGCTCCGTACGATATGGATGTCATGATGGTTAAGGTAAAATAGAATCAGGAAGACGCGATTTTTTTAATAATAAAAACTACCGATTTATTGCAAAATCTGGTAGTTTTTTTATTTTAAAAGTGGCAATAAAAAATAAGTGTGCTAAAATATTTTATGGAGAGCAAAAACGGCGTAAAAGCGTCGTTAAAAAAAGTGGGGTGTTTTATGAAAAAAATTTTTCTTGCTGTTTTACTTACAGCATTTGCAGTAGTGGCCGTTAGTGCGCAGTCTAAGACTTATGTCATCGACCTTGGCGATAGCACATCAGGAAAGACCATATCGATTGTAAAAAATCCGTATGGCCCTAACTATCAGAACTCTAATCCGGCAACATTTACAAAATATTTTGCAGGTGATATGCCGTCTCCTGGAGATATCATAGAAGTTCATTACAAATTTACAAGCAATGTAGACCTTCCTGCACTTACAATGGCTGTTATCGACAATTCTGAATCTGCAAAATGGTGGCTTGCAATTTCTGATCAGTACGAATCAATCGAAAACATTAAGGCTGGAGAAGTTGTAGAAGGCGTAATCGTTTACAAAGTTGTAGCAAAACCAGTTGCCGCCGTAACAGTCCAGATGATGTACGACGACAAAATCGTAAGCAAAATCACATTGCAGAAAGCAGGATTTAAAACAGGAAAGAAATAATTATCTTTCCATTCCATCCATTGTGATGATTGCACCTTTATCATCAAACTTGAGTTCGCGGAATTTAACGTTGCGTTTCTGGTTTATTCCGCCTGAACGCTCACAGTCATGGTAGAATAAATACCATTTTCCGTTGAACTCAAGGATTGAGTGGTGTGTTGTCCATCCGAGTACAGGTGTTAAAATCTTTCCGCCGAAAGTATATGGTCCGTAAACATTTTTAGATGTCGACCAGTTTAAAAAGTGTGTGTCACCTGTTGAATATGTAAAATAATATGTATCACCTTTCTTAAAAAGCCATGGATCTTCAAAGTAACGTCTGTCGTGGTCGCCGCCTGTAAGTGGCTTGCCGTTTTCGTCAACGATTACAAGGTCGCGTGGATCTTCTGCAAGAGTCTTCATATCAGGATTCATCTTTGCAATTTTCGGGCAGACTGCAGGTGTGTCACCTGTTGGTTCTGTGTTTGCCTCGTCGTATTTGTTATTGCGGTATTTATCAAGCTGACCGCCCCAGATTCCGCCGAATGTAAGATAGAAGTTTTTATCTGTGTCAGGGAAAATACACGGGTCAATTGAGAAAGTTCCCTTGATGTAATCTGGTTCTGCTTTAAACGGACCGCGTGGAGAATCTCCGATTGCAACGCCTACGCGGAAAAAACCTTCTTTGTCGCGTGCAGGGAAGAAGAAATAGTATTTGCCGTCTTTTTCTGCACAGTCCGGAGCCCAGACCTGTTTTGAAGCCCATGGAATGTCCTTAAGGTCTAAAACCATTCCGCAGTCGCGTGGAAGGGTATTTTCGTCATCCATTTCGTATACATGATAATCTGTCATGTCGTACTGGTCGCCGTTATCGTTGCTTTCGACATCGATGTCGCGGTCATGTGACGGGTAGATGTAAATTTTGCCGTTAAATACGTGTGCAGACGGGTCTGCAGTATAAAGGTCATTTACAAGTGGCTTTTTTTCGATAGAAGACATAAGGAACTCCGTTTTTGCTCTAAAGCGTATTTTAAATTGAATTTACTAAAGGCTCTTTTTTTGATTCACCTTGATGAGCAATTATAACATAGAAAATTATAGATGTAAATTGCCATAAACTAACCTAGTCAAAGGGGGCTAATTTTTTTACCCAAAAAAATAAAAAATTTTTAAAAATAGGCGGATTTGCATTTGACGGATTTTTTGGGGGTAGATATTATAGAAGAAAGTTTAAAAAGTTAAACTTGCGCCGGACGTGAGTTGTCGTGCAGACAAAACCGGTTGCAGTTTTTTAAAAGGTGGAATTTATGAAAAAAGTTTTTTCTTTTGTCGCAGTGTCCTTAGTGCTCGTATTGAGTGCTTCTTTTATCAGCTGTAAAGCGCCGAGTGGTGGTGGGTCAAACGGCTCAGGAGGTGGAGGCTCAATTAAAAATAATTATGAGGTTGGAGATATAGTTCTTAATGACGGAAGTGCAATTTCCTATTCCGCATTTAATACTTTGGCAGAAGATGAGAAAGACACAATAAAAACATCTGCAATTGCATTAATTTTTTATAAAGGTGCTGATTTGAATAGTGATGACGCAGAAGGGAATACGGATACAAAAACCTCTCGTACTCTCGGTGTAGGGTTGAAACATAACAGAGACATTGTATATTGGGGTCTAATGGAAGATTATCCTAATCGTGCAAATATCTTTGAGAAAGATGATAATCGAGTCAGGAGAATTTCAACAATTACATGTAAGTGTAAGGGTAAAACATTTGATTATTCATTTACCGGTGATAAAAATGGCAGTGATAATCTTGAACAGATTGCAGAATATCTTAGATCAATTGATGGGGTGGATGATGACACTGCAAATGAAACGCACTATCCTGCTTTCTATTATTGTAAAAACTATGCAGTTCGAACTGCACCAAATATAATAGCTGAATCTGAATATGTAAATGGGTGGTATCTTCCAAGTATAGCTGAAATATACCAGATTTATAAAAATGGAATTGGAGCAAATAAAGTATTTGATATAAATGAAGCAAGTAAAAACTTAGATGGTGACGAATTTCTTGGTTATTATCTAACATCATCTATTCAAAGTGAGTATTACAAATTTGATTTCCGGAAAAAGGGGGTAACGGGTTCGACTATTGGTGAAACTCTTATCTGTCCTATTCGTGAATTCTAACAGTTAAGTTTGTACATATGCTTCAAAACTCTTGCTTCCGGGTTTGTCGTAGCGTAAAATAATTTTAAAACATCAATGCCCCGGGATTTTTCTCGGGGCATTTTTTTGCGCAGTGTTTTTTTGATTAATTATTTTTTAAGCCCTCGAGCACAAGCTCCAGAGGCGCGTTCATTTTCTTAGCAGCAACTTCTGGTGTAGCATTGTAATCATGAACGAGCATGATTGCATCTTCGATGGCTTTCTGCTGGGCGCCGGCTTCCATGCCGTCCTGGAATGCTTCTTCTTTCTTTACTGCAATGTCCATCTTGTAATCATATTTTGCACAGAGCATGTTTATGACCTCCCGGGTTTTCCTGTTAAGA
>CAJORB010000010.1:0-61292 GCA_905236565.1 uncultured Treponema sp.
ATTACTACAAACAATCCTGAAGTTTACCTCATCGTTCTTTTGATTGATGAACGTCCTGAGGAAGTTACAGAAATGGAACGCGCTATCAAAGGCGAAGTTATTTCTTCTACATTTGATGAACAGGCTACACGCCACGTTCAGGTTGCAGAAATGGTTCTTGAGAAGGCAAAACGCCTCGTAGAACATAAACGCGATGTAGTTATCCTTCTTGACTCTATTACACGTCTTGCACGTGCTTATAACCAGACTGTTCAGACTTCTGGTAAAGTATTGTCTGGTGGTGTTGATTCTAACGCACTCTTTAAGCCAAAAAGATTCTTTGGTGCAGCTCGTAATGTAGAAGAGGGCGGATCTCTTACAATCATTTCTACGGCTCTTATCGAAACAGGAAGCCGTATGGATGAAGTTATCTTTGAAGAGTTTAAAGGAACCGGTAACTCAGAAATTGACCTTGACAGACGCCTTGCTGAACGCAGACTTTTCCCTGCAATCAACATCAAGAAATCTGGAACAAGAAAAGAAGAGCTTTTGCTTACAGATTCAGAATTGCAGAGACTCTGGATTCTTCGCAAGGTTCTTAACCCTATGGAAGATATCGAAATTACAGAACTTATTCTTGACCGCATGAAAAAGAGCAAGACAAACGAAGCTTTCCTTGCCAGCATGAATGCGGGAACAGCAGGAATGGATTCGTAGTTTTTAATTTGAATTCAGTTTGATTTAAATTAATTCTGATAGGTTTTTATAATCTGTTCGGCGAGCGCGGTTCGTTTGAGGCCGCGGTCCATCGCTTCTTTTTCGAGATAGCGGTGGGCTTCCTGCTCACTCATTTTAAGATGTTCAATTAAAAGAAGTTTTGCGCGGTTTATGAGGCGTATTTCTTCCATCTTTGCCTTAAGCTTTACAGTCTGACTTGAAAGAATCTGTACTTTATACTGAACTGCAATAGCAGCCTTCATCATGTTATAAAAGTAGAACGGTTCAAAAGGTTTTGTTACAGTAAGAATTCCGTAGCACTCAACTCTATATGATATTTCATCAAAATTTTCATTTGGTACTAAAAGAAGAACTGTAGAAGACGAATCTGCAACATTGATTGCAAAATCTGTGTCATAACCGTCACCGGAATCTGCAATTATTATGTTGAAAGTGCGGTCTGTTGCAAGACGGCGTGCTTCGTTAAAGTCACTTGTTACCGTAAGGTCAAACATCGGCGGTAATAAAAAAGGTGAGATCTGAGAAATTATTTTACTGTCGCGCGAAACCAGCAGTACGCTGTGACTTTCTGTTTCCATCTGTTAAATAATTCCACCTAAGACAGATTTTACAAAGCTGCTCTGTTCTGCAATCTTTCTTGCTTCTGAAAGAGAACCTGGAATAGTTTTAAGTTCGAGAGTCTTTGCATTTTTCTCATCAAAAAGATTTTCTTCTGTTGCAGCAGGCGGCTCGATTTTATTTTTAATTCCGTCGATCGCAGCATTTATTATGAGTGTAAGTGTAATGTACGGATTGCAGAGCGGATCAGGAGAGCGAAGTTCGAGACGCTGTGTCGGTTTGTCTGAAGGAAGTCTTATTAAAGTCGAACGGTTTCCGTTGCCCCATGAAATATATTTTGGTGCTTTTGAAGAACCGAGTCGTGCATAAGATCTTTGTGTCGGGTTAAGGTAATATGTTATTTCTTCGATATGTTTTAAAATTCCGCCAAGGATGTACGGATTAAGAGCGTTATCCTGGGTTCCGTTTGTTGTAAGGTAAGAAATGTTTATGTGCATTCCGTTGCCCGGCTGGTCTGCGATAGGCTTAGGAGAGAAATCTGCATAAAGGCCGTTTGAAGCAGCCTTTGTGTTTACAATCCATTTAAATGTTGCAACATTGTCTGCTGCAGAAAGAGCATCCGAGTAGTGAAAGTCAATTTCGTTCTGGCCTGGACCTTCTTCGTGATGGCTTGCTTCTGGTGTGATTCCCATCTGCTCGAGTGTAAAGCAGATTTCTCGACGGATGTTTTCGCCGTGATCTTCTGGAGCGATATCCATATAACCGGCATTGTCAAAAGTCGTTTGAGTCGGTTCACCTTTTTCGTCGAGTTTAAAGAGGTAAAACTCGACTTCTGTGCCAATCATCATTTCGATAGAGCATTCTTCTTTAAGACGACGGCATGCTGCTTTAAGAAGTGAGCGGCTGTCTCTTTCGTAAGGAGTTTTATCAGGATTTAAAATATCACAGAACATTCTTACAACTTTTCCTGTCGCAGGACGCCACGGAATTATTGCAAGCGTAGAAGGGTCCGGCAGAAGATAAAGTTCTGATTTTTCCGGACCTTCAAAACCTTCGATTGCAGAAGCGTCAAAAGGGATTCCGTGTTCGAATGCCCGTTCAAGTTCACTCGACATTATTGAAATGTTTTTCTGCTTGCCCTTGAGGTCAAAAAATGCAAGACGTATAAATTTTACGTCTTCTTCCTGAATAAAATCCAATACTTCGCTTTTTGTGTACATGTTTACCTCTTATTAAACTATATCTTACTTTTCGCACGCGCGCAAGAATTCGACAAACAGAGGGCCGGCAGCATTAGGGCGGCTTTTAAACTCCGGATGGAACTGAACGCCAATATGGAACTGTCCTGCAATTTCTACAGCTTCTACAAGAGTTCCGTCAGGAGAAGTTCCGCTTATTGTAAGGCCGGCCTGTGTCATCTGTTCGCGAAAGTCATTGTTAAACTCATAGCGGTGGCGATGGCGTTCATTTATAAGGTTTGTGCCATAGGCTTTTTCGAGCGTAGTGCCTGCTGCAACTTTGCATGGATAGGAACCAAGACGCATTGTGCCTCCCATGATAACGCCCTGCTGGTCTTTCATGAGGTCGATGACCGGGTGAGTGCAAAGTTCGTCAAACTCACGCGAGTTTGCGTCCGCATATGAAAGGACACTGCGTGCAAATTCTATTACTGCAATCTGCATTCCAAGACAGATTCCAAAATACGGGAGTTTAGTTGTGCGGGCGTAGCGGCAGGCACTTATCATGCCTTCGATCCCGCGCTGCCCGAAGCCGCCTGGTAAAATGATTCCGGCGCATCCTTTGAAAATTTCTGGTGCGCTTTCGTCTGTTACGCTGTCACTGTCGACCCATTTTATCGTTAAATTTTTTCCGATTACAAAGGATGCGTGATTTAATGATTCTACGATGCTTAAGTATGAGTCATGAAGTTTTACATATTTTCCTACGAGGGCAATCTGTATTTCACCTTTTCTTGAGTGGATTGTTTCTACCATCTTTGACCAGGCGGTGAGGGCAGCGCGGTCGTTTTTTGTCTGAAGTCCAAGATCGCGGCATACTACTTCGTCCATGTTCTGTTCGTGCAGCATTAGAGGAACTTCGTAAAGGCTTTTACATGTTGTATTGTTGATAACACAGTCTTCACTTACGTTACAGAAAAGAGAAATCTTTTTTCTGATTTCAATCGGAATTTCTTTATCACAGCGCGCAACGATTATATCCGGATGGATTCCGACAGCCATAAGTTCTTTTACGGAATGCTGTGTAGGTTTGCTTTTAAATTCATCACTTCCAGAAATATAAGGCACGAGACATACATGGATAAAAAGACAATTGCGTCTTCCTACATCAAGTGCAAGCTGTCTTATTGCTTCGAGGAACGGCTGGCTTTCGATATCACCGATTGTTCCACCGATTTCTACGATGCTTACATCTGCTCCGCTTACTTCTGCATTTTTCTTGATGAAGTCTTTTATTTCATTTGTTACATGTGGAATTATCTGAACGGTTTCTCCAAGATAGTCACCGTTTCTTTCTTTGTTGAGTACATTCCAGTATACGCGTCCGCTTGTGAGGTTAGAATATTTTGTAAGGTTTTCGTCGATGAATCTTTCGTAATGTCCGAGGTCGAGGTCTGTTTCTGCTCCATCATCGGTAACAAAAACTTCGCCGTGCTGGAACGGACTCATTGTACCCGGGTCTACGTTCATGTATGGGTCAAGCTTTTGACTTGCAATTTTAAGCCCGCGGCATTTTAAAAGACGACCGAGACTTGCAGCTGTAATTCCCTTACCAAGTCCTGAAACAACTCCTCCTGTTACAAAAATAAATTTACTCATAATGTCCTCCCTTTATAATACCAGATCGTGATTTATATCTATTATGCTTGTGTTATCAAGTGTATATGGACCTGCAAGACAATCTGCAAGTGCATTGGCAGTATCCAGTGCCGTAAGACAATCTATGTCACGTTCAACTGCAAGACGACGAAGCTTTACGCTTTCTGCAAGCGGGTCGCGTCCTTTTGCAGAAGTTGAAATTACATAAACAACTTTACCGCTTTCAAGTAATGTCATAACATTATCGTGATAGTTTTCGTGAACTTTTGCAACGTGGTTTACAGTCATTCCGCTTCGCTCAATTGTAGCAGCATTTCCTGTTGTTGCATAAAGTGTAAATCCAAGATCATAAAATTTCTGAGCAAGAGAAGGAAGCTCAGGTAAATCTGAGTCTCTGACAGAAAAAAGTACGCCGCCGCTTTTAAGCATTTTCCATCCTGCGGAAACCATGCCTTTAAAAATTGCTTCTTCGCGTGTAGGTGCAATGCCTAAAACTTCGCCTGTGGATTTCATTTCAGGACCAAGATGTGTATCTACATCCATGAGTTTTTCAAAACTAAAAACCGGAACTTTTACTGCACAGTAATCTGGCTTTCTGTAAAGTCCTGTTCCGTATCCCATGTCAGAAATTTTTTCTCCAAGCATTGCTCTCGTTGCAAGTTCAATCATCGGAACGCCTGAAACTTTACTAAGATATGGTACTGTTCGGCTTGAACGCGGATTTGCTTCGATTATGTAAAGGTCATCCTGATAGATGAGATACTGAATATTAACAAGGCCATGTGTACCGAGTGCAAGTGCAAGATCTGTAGACTGACGGACAATTTTTTCTTCGATATGTGGTGTAAAATTTCCCGGATAAACTGCGATTGAGTCACCTGAGTGGATTCCGGTTCGCTCTATGTGTTCCATGATTCCAGGAATAAGAACGTTTTCTCCATCGCAGATACAGTCAACTTCGAGTTCAGTTCCTTCCATGTATTTATCAATAAGGACAGGATTTTCGATTCCCTGGCGAAGAATGATTTTCATGTATTCTTTTACGTCTGCATTGTTGCGTGCTACAATCATGTTCTGACCACCGAGTACGTAACTTGGACGCATGAGGACAGGATAGGTAATTTTTGCTGCAGCTTCGAGTGCTTCGACTTCTGTAAATACTGTAAGACCTTTAGGGCGCTTTATGTTAAGACGGTCGCAGAGTTCTTCAAATCTTTCGCGGTCTTCTGCAAGGTCGATTGCATCTGCAGAGGTGCCGAGAATTTTTACTTTTTGACTGTCAAGATATTTTGCAAGTTTGATTGCCGTTCCGCCGCCAAATGCAACTACAACGCCGAGCGGTTTTTCGACTTTGATGACGTTCATTACATCCTGTGGTGTGAGCGGTTCAAAGTAGAGGCGGTCTGCAGTGTCAAAGTCTGTACTTACTGTTTCCGGGTTGTTGTTTACGATTGCGACTTTATAGCCCAGTTTTTTAAGAGAGTGTACGCACTGAACGCTTGCATAATCGAACTCGATTCCCTGGCCGATTCTGATCGGGCCGGAACCTAAAACAAGTATTGTCCCTTTGATTTGTGAACTCTCTGTTGTGTTTTCGTTAGTAAGCATTTTCATGTTAATAAGCCTTATCATGTACTCCAGAAATCGCACGGCCACTTGGTTCGTCCATGTTTTTCCATGCTGCATCCCACTCGAGTGCTTTTGCAGTTGAACATGCAACGCCTGCTTCATGAGGAACAACACGTGCTGCACTGTCACTTGGAAAAAGGCGGCTGTAAATTTCGCGATAGTAGTATTCTTCTTTTGTCTTTGGCGGATTTACAGGAAAGCGGTTTTCACGGCGTGCAAATTCTGCATCGCTTACTTTTTCTTCTGTCATTTTCTTAAGTGTATCAATCCAGTTGTATCCGACACCGTCTGAAAACTGTTCCTTCTGTCTCCATACGATTTCTGAAGGAAGCATGTCATCAAATGCTTTTCTTAAAATCCATTTTTCGATTCTCTGGCCGCCGTTACCGCGATGCTCTGCATTTTCTGGAAGGCGGATGTTCATTTTATCGCTCGGGTTTAATCCCATTGCAATATCAATGAAATCTTTATCAAGGAACGGAACGCGACCTTCTACGCCCCATGCCATGAGTGATTTGTTTGCTCTAAGGCAGTCGTATAAGTGAAGCTTGCTCATTTTTCGTACGAGTTCTTCGTGAAATTCCTGAGCGTTCGGTGCTTTGTGGAAGTAAAGGTAGCCGCCGAAAAGTTCATCACTTCCTTCGCCGCTTAATACCATTTTTATTCCCATTGATTTTATTACGCGTGCTAAAAGATACATTGGAGTTGATGCACGCACTGTGGTTATGTCATATGTTTCTATGTGATAAATTACATCAGGAAGTGCATCGAGTGCTTCCTGGATTGTAAAGTGAACTTCATGATGAACTGTTCCGATGTAATCTGCAGCTTTTTTTGCAGCGATTAAATCAGGGGAGCCTTCAAGTCCGACTGCAAAACTGTGTAACTGCGGCCACCATGCAGCTTCTTTACTGTCTGTCTCGATTCTTTTTTTGCTGTACTTCTGTGTGATTGCTGCGATGATTGATGAGTCAAGTCCGCCGCTTAATAATACTCCGTAAGGAACATCACTCATAAGCTGTGATTTTACTGCTGTTTCAAGACCGTTTCTTACTTTTTCGATTACACCAGGATTTATAATTTCGCCTTTGTCATCTGTTGCTCTTGGAGAAGACTGAACTGACTCAAACGATTCCCACGGACGGTGATACCATGTGCGTGGTTTTGCAGGAGATTTTTCATCTTTGCTCCAGAGATAGCAGCCGTTAGGAAATTCTTCGATAGTCACGCAGTCACCTTCGAGCGCTTTAAGTTCGCTTGCTGCATAATATCTTCCTGATTTATCCCAGCCCTGGTAAAGCGGAATTACTCCGATTTCATCCCGGCCTATAAGATATGCATCACGTTCTGAGTCATAAAGTGCAAATGCAAAAATGCCCGAAAGTTTTTCTATCATTTTTTCAAAGTTAGTAGAATCTGCATTTCCACTTTCGATTTCCTGAATGCATTTTTTATAAAGCGGAATTATTACTTCGCAGTCACTCTGTGTTCTGAATTTATATGTGCCTTCAAATTCGCGGCGTATTTCTTTATGGTTATAGATTTCTCCGTTTACCGCAAGAATGATTTTTTCGTCATCACTTACAAGCGGCTGTTTTCCAGAAAGCGGGTCAACGATTGCAAGTCGTTCATGACTTAAGATTGCGTTGTTTCCTGTGTATACGCCGCTCCAGTCCGGACCACGGTGACGGATTCTTCTGCTCATTTCCAGAACCTGCGAACGAAGTTCTTCTTTTAATCCGTCTGCAATCGGTGCACCGCCACTTGATAAGTCAAAACAGCCTACGAAACCACACATAATCAATCCTCCGCAATAAAAAAAGAGGCTGTAGACACTGCCTCTGTGCGAAGTGCACAAAAACGTTATCTACAACCTCTTTGTCGTATAATTAGTTATACTTCAAATTGCGGTCTTATGTCAATATTATTGAGAAAATTGTGCATTCTGAAGTTTGTAATATTCTCCATGTTTGGCAATAAGCTCTTCGTGTGTACCCAGCTCAACGATTTCGTGGTCATTTACAACGGCTATTTTATCGGCGTTTTTTATAGTCGAAAGCCTGTGCGCAATTACGAGGGTAGTGCGGCCTTTTGAGAGCTCATCAAAGGAGTGCTGGATTTTAGTTTCTGTCGCTGTATCGAGCGCAGAAGTTGCTTCGTCAAGAATGAGAATAGGTGGATTTTTTAAAAAACACCTTGCAATCGAAACCCGCTGTTTCTGACCGCCGCTAAGTTTTATTCCGCGCTCGCCGACGACAGAGTCATAGCCGTTTGGCATTTTCATTATGTCATCATGGATTTCTGCTCTTTTTGCCGCAAGCTGGATTTCTTCGTCAGTTGCATCGGGGTTTGCGTATGCGATGTTCTCGCGGATTGTTCCTGCAAATAAAAATACATCCTGCTGTACGATTCCAATTTGAGTTCTAAGGGAATGTTTTTTGATTTTTCTTATATCGATTCCGTCCAGACTTATAGAACCACCGGTAATTTCATAAAAGCGTGGAATAAGATTGCAGATTGTTGATTTTCCGCCGCCACTTGCCCCGACGAGTGCAAATTTTTCTCCTGCATGAATATCCAGGTTTACATGTTCCAGGACCGGGAAATCTTTTGTGTATGAAAAATCTACGTCTTTAAAACTAATGTTTCCGCGTGCAGAAAGAATATCTACTGCATCAGGTGCATCCTCGGGTTCTGGTTCAGTACGCATAAGTTCTATAAAGCGGTTAAAGCCTGCCATCCCGTTCGTGTACTGTTCAACAAGAAAATTGAGTTTACCGATCGGGGCACGGAATGCTGCAACGAAAAGATTTGCTGCAATTAAATCAGGAAGAGTCATCTTTCCTTTCATTATAAAATAACCGCCCGTTGCAAGTACTACAAGAGAAAGAAGGTTATTGCAGAATTCAATATTTGAAAAAAAGATTCCCATATGTTTGTAGCGAAGTTTTTTTAATTCGCTATACTGTTCATTGTAAAATTTAAAACGTTTTCTTTCGTAATCTTCATTTGCAAATCCTTTTGTTACACGAATACCTGAAATGCTTGATTCAAGACCTGCAATAAGTTCTGCAGTTTTTTCCTTAACTTTAGTTGCTGTGCGCGAAAGGTTCCGGCGAGAAATAACTCCTACTGTAATCAAAACAGGAAGAGTGATAACAACAATTATTGCAAGCTCCCAGCGGATATGAAGCATCATTATGAAAGCACCGAGAAGGTTGAGTACAGCAATTGAAAAGTCTTCTGGACCGTGATGAGCAAGTTCTGTTATTTCAAAGAGATCTACCGTAGCACGTGACATTATTTTTCCCGTGCGGTTTGTATCATAAAAACTGAACGGAAGTTTTTGAAGATGATCAAATACATCGCGCCTCATATCCTGTTCAACACGATTTCCAAAAACATGTCCCCAGTATGCTACAAAAAAATTGCATCCTTTATGGATGCAGAATCCCGCAAATAAAACTGCGATAAGAATAAAGAATGTGCGAAGCTCATAATTCGGAATGAGTGTATTGAGTGCATATCGCGTGAACATCGGAAATGCAATATCAATTCCTGCCATAAAAAAAGCGCACATCATGTCTGCAAAGAAGAGAGAAAGGTGCGGTTTGTAATATGAGAAAAAAATCTTAAGAGGGTGTTTTGTAAAATCCATTTGGATATTCTAATATAAAAAAACCGCTCATGTCGAGCGGTTTTTTTGACCAGGATAGGGCATTTTTTGATGTGGATGTTTATTAATCCTGTAATGCTTCGTAACCTTCTTCGCCTGTTCTTACTTTTACAACATTCTGAACATCGTATACGAAAATCTTTCCGTCACCGATATGTCCTGTGTAAAGAACTTCTTTTGCTGCAGTTACTACAAGGTCAACAGGAACTTCACTTACAACGATATCAACTTTAATCTTTGGAAGTAAAGTCATATCCATTTCTACACCACGATACTTCTGAACGTTTCCATGCTGAACACCACAACCAAGAACATTTGTTACTGTCATACCAGTTACGTTGATGTCGTTCATTGCATGCTTAAGTTCATCAAACTTGCTCTGACGTGTAATGATTGTAACCATATGGAATTTTGCACCAGGCTTCTTTGTAGCCTTTGCAACAGGAACTGCTTTTTCGATTGGAACTGTTCCAGTTACGGCACTTGCTCCGCCGATTCCAGCGTCGCCTTCTGTCATAACCTGTGGAGCCATGATAAAGCCTGCGTAACTTGAGTCAATTCCGTGTTCAAGCTTATCAAGACCAACAACTTCTTCTTCGCGGCTTGCGCGCAGTCCATGAAGCTTTTTAATCAAAGTGAATGTAATAATCATGCACACTGTTGTCCAGAGAAGAATTGTGCCTTCGCCGAGACACTGGATTCCAAGGTGCTTTAATCCGCCGCCATAGAATAAGCCGCTTTCTACGTTGAACAAACCGTCACTCAATGTACCCCAGATTCCGTTTGCAAGGTGAACTGCAACAGCACCAACAGGGTCATCAATATGAAGCTTTAAGTCGAGGAACTCAACTACAAGAACTACGATGATTCCAGAAACGATACCGATTATACTTGCACCGAGTGCATCAACTGTTGCACAGGTTGGTGTAATTGCTACAAGACCTGCTAAAGAAGCGTTGAGTGTCATGGAAACATCTGGCTTTCCGTTTTTGATCCATGTAAATAACATTGTTGTTACACATGCTACTGCAGGTGCGATTGTTGTTGTTGTGAAAACAGCTGCAAGACCACCGACACCACCAAGCTGTGTACATGCAGCACCGTTAAATCCATACCATCCGAACCAGAGGATGAAAGTTCCGAGTGCACCGAGAGTTAAAGAGTGTCCCGGAATTGCATGAACTTTTGTTACCTTACCATTTTTATCATAATCGTACTTTCCAATTCGCGGTCCAAGGAAAATAGCACCGATTAATGCTGCTGTTCCACCTACAGAGTGAATTGCAGCTCCACCTGCAAAGTCAACAAAGCCAAGCTGTACTAACCAGCCCTGTGGATTCCATACCCATCCTGCTTCGATTGGATATACGATTGCAGATATTACTGCTGAATAAATACAGTAAGCAGAGAACTTTGTACGTTCGGCCATAGATCCAGAAACGATTGTTGCTGCAGTTGCACAGAATACTAAGTTGAATACAAAGCTTGACCAATCAAGTTCTGAAAATTTTGTAAACAGCTGCATATTTGGTTTTCCGATAAAACCGAAGAAATAATTTTCGCTCATCATTAAACCAAAACCAAGAAGCATGAACATAGGAGTTCCAATACAGAAATCCATCAGGTTTTTCATGATGATGTTTCCTGCATTTTTTGCTCTTGTAAAACCTGTTTCTACCATTGCAAATCCGCACTGCATGAAAAATACAAGCGCTGCTCCAATTAAAAACCATACACTCCAAACTTCACTCATAATAACCTCCTGTGATAGTCAGAAATCTTTTAATTTAAAAAAAACGCTACGAACCATTCTTCCTCATACGCGAGTTTGCAAAGCAAACTCGGTAGTGAGCGAAGCGAACGTAGCGCCTTTGCCATAATATCCAAAAGTTTGTTTGGCCGCATTTTTAACTGCACGGGCCGTATGCATTAAAAACAAAAAAGGTCGCAAGAATACTATTCCTGCGACCTCATTGCCGTTATGTATCTTTTATATCGCTCATAAATAAAATTGTCAAGATGTATTCTAAAAAATTCTTTTTTCTAACAAAAGTGCGCATCTACATAGTCTGGCCGACCTGGACAGACTGCAGCTTGTAGTACTCGCCGTGCTTTGCCATAAGCTCATCGTGAGTGCCGAGTTCTGCAATGCCGTGATCTGTAACGACTGCAATCTTGTCTGCATTCTTTATCGTTGAGAGTCTGTGCGCAATTACAAGGGTAGTGCGGCCTTTAGACAGTTCATCAAAGGCACGCTGGATTTTAATCTCTGTTGCCGTTTCGAGCGCACTTGTTGCTTCATCAAGAATAAGGATCGGCGGGTTTTTAAAAAAACAGCGTGCTATAGAGACTCGCTGCTTCTGACCGCCGCTCAGTTTTATTCCACGCTCGCCGACTATGGTATCGTAGCCGTTCGGCATTTTAAGGATGTCGTCATGAATCTCAGCGCGGCGTGCGGCATTCTGGATTTCTTCGTCAAATGGTTTGTCGTTATAGTTCCATACGGATAGTATAGCCTAACTGGACTTGATTTTGTTCATCCTGCATAAAAATATCGAAAAATATTTTTTCATCTGCACAAAGCGCGAAAAATATTTATTCAAAAAATAAAAAATTTTATAAAAAAGAATTGCTTTCTAAAACAGTTCAGTGTAAAACCAAAACATCACGACAGACAGAGTGAATTGCATTTATAAGATGCATAGCCTGCCGCGGTATTTTGGAGGTATATATGACTGGAAAAGAAATTAGTGAAATGCAGACTAAGTATGTATTGCAGAGCTGGAGCAAACAACGTGGACTTAATCCTACTCCTGTTTCGCGCTGTGAAGGAATTTACATTTATGATACCGACGGCAAACGCTACGCCGATATGTCTTCTGAACAGGTTAATATGAATGTGGGCTATGCAAATAAAGAAATGACAGAAGCGATTAAAGCACAGCTTGATTCTTACGCATATATTCAGGGATCGTTTGGTTCCGAGCCTAGAGCAATACTTGCAAAGTCAATCATAGACAGACTGCCTGACTGTTTTGGAAAAGTTTTCTTTACAAACGGCGGTGCTGATGCAAACGAAAACGCAATCAAAATTGCGCGAATGTATACAGGACGCTTTAAGGTAATGAGCCGTTACCGCTCTTACCACGGATCAACATTTGGAGCGGGAAACCTTACAGGTGAGCCGCGGCACTTTGCACTTGAGCCTGCAATTCCTGGATTTATTCACTTTTTTGATCCGTACTTGTATCAGGAAAAACTTAAGTTTGCAACGGAAGAAGAAGCAACTGAATATTATATCCGCCAGCTTCGTGCTCAGGTAATTTATGAAGGTGCTGACAGAGTTGCGGCAATCGTTTGCGAAACAATCACAGGTTCTAACGGTGTAATCATTCCGCCTAAGGGATATCTTAAAGGAGTGCGCAAAGTGTGCGATGAGTTTGGCATTATGATGATCTGTGACGAAGTAATGGCAGGATGGTACCGCACTGGAAAAATGTTTGCGTTTATGAACTTTGATGTAGTGCCTGATATCATTACTTTTGCAAAGGGTGTTAACTCAGGATACATTCCTCTCGGCGGCTGTATCGTTAAAAAAGAAATTGCCGCATTCTTTGATGACAATTATCTTTCGTGCGGTCTTACATATTCGGGACATCCGCTTGCATGTGCAGCAGGTGTTGCATGTCAGGAATTTTATCTTAAAAATGATATCGAAGGCCATGTACAGAAAGTCGGTAAGCATCTTGGCGTGATTCTTGAAAGCTTAAAAGAAAAGCATCCGAGTGTGGGCGATGTGCGCTATATCGGATTGTTCAGTGCAGTTGAACTTGTCAAAGACAAAACTTCACGCGAGCCGCTTGTTCCCTGGGGGCAGGATCCGGAAAATCTTATGGGCTTTGTTACAAAAGAACTTAAGGCACGCGGTTTTGTAACTTATACTCACGAAAACTGCATCATGGTTGCTCCTCCTCTTATCATAACAGAAGAACAGCTTGATGAAGAAATGGCAAAGCTTGACGAAGTTATTTCTCTGCTGGAGGAAAAAATTGGCCTTTAATTTTACGATACCGGGTCGTACTGTAATGGGCGAGGGCGCTTTTGATACTGCAATTCCTTTTATAAAGAAGATGGGATCAAAAGCGCTCATCGTAACCGGAAAGATAATTACTAAAACAGGTTTGACGGAATTAATCCAGAAAAAACTTTCGGGAACAGGAATTGACTCTGCGGTTTTTAATGATTTACCCGGAGAACCTGATGAAAAAATGATTATGAGCGCTGTTGATGCTTATAAAAGCAGCGGCAGCGATTTTATAATCGGTCTTGGCGGCGGTACTCCGCTTGATACGGCAAAGGCTGCGGCTGCGATGTCGGTTTTAAAAGGTGAATTGATTGAATACGCCGGAAAAGAAATGAGCGGAGATTTTCCTCCTCTGGTTTTGATTCCGACTACGGCAGGAACCGGATCTGAAGCGACAAAGTTTTTTGTTTACACGGACACTAAAACTGATGCAAAGCTTTTGATGAAAGGTGATGATCTTTTGCCGGATCTTGCAGTTGTTGATTATAACTATTCGATAACGTCTCCGCGCAGTATTACTGTTGCAACAGGAATGGACGCTTTGACTCACGCGGTGGAAGCATTCACTTCTAAAAAAGCAAACGTGCTTACGGACTTTTACTGCCTTGATGCAATTGAGCGTATATTTAAAATGCTTCCGGTTGCAGCGCATGACGGAGAAAATAAAGAAGCGCGAGAGTCTCTTTCGATTGCCGCTTACGAAGCAGGCGTTGCAATTAATAACTCGAGCGTAACAATCGTTCACGGAATGAGCCGCCCGATCGGCGCTCTGTTCCATGTTCCGCATGGGATTTCGAATGCGATGCTCATTACGGAGTGCCTTAAGTTTGCAGTCGACGGAGCGTGTGACCGCTTTGCAAAGATAGCGCGACTTATCGGTAAAGCCGACGCAGAAGAAAGTGATGATCTTGCAGCACAAAAATTCATCATGGCGCTGGAAGCGCTTACAAAGGAACTTGAAATACCGACACTCCGTGAATACGGAATTGATATTGAAAAGTTTAAGAGCGTGATGCCGAAGATGGCAAAGGATGCGCTTGCATCTGGAAGTCCTGGAAATACAAGAAAGGATGTTTCAGAAGAGGATATGCTGAATATTTATGAAAAACTTTGCGGATAAGTTTTTGTGCAAAACTGACAAAAAAAATATTAAAATTTGTATTAAAAGAAATATGAATAATTTGTTTTTGAACGTATAGTTTACACAGATATAAAAAAAGACTGGACTGAAAAAGTTCAGAACAGAAAAACTGCAATGGCGCAGAATCAGAAAAACTGGTTCTGCGCTTTTTTTTGGAGGTACACAAATGAAAGCAGCTGTTGAAGAAGAAGTTTTTTTTGATCCGAAAACTGCACCGGTAAAGATTACAGTGCAGAACTTGAGCGTAGTTTATAAAGCAACTGACGAAAAAAATCAGACAGTTGCTCTTAAGGATGTAAACCTTGATATAAAGGACGGCGAGTTTATTTCGCTTGTAGGACCTTCCGGATGCGGAAAGACAACATTGCTCAGAGTAATATCCGGTCTTATTCCGTCGACATCAGGAAAGGTTTTTATCGGCGGACTTACTCCGCAGGAAGCGCGTGTGTCAAAGGAGTTTGGTATCGTCTTCCAGAGTCCGGTACTTATGGACTGGCGTACGATCAGACGGAACATATGTCTTCCGCTTGAGCTGATGAAGATGCCGAAGCCTGAGAGGACAAAGAAGGTTGACGAGATGCTTGATATCGTTGGTCTTAAGGATTTTGGTTATCACTATCCGAGAGAACTTTCCGGCGGTATGCAGCAGAGAGTCGGTATCGCACGTGCGCTTGCGTTAAACCCGAACGTTCTTTTTATGGATGAACCGTTCAGCGCACTTGATGAGTTTACAAAGGAACGTCTTCACGAAGACCTTTTGAGAATCTGGCGTAAGACACATAAGACAATCATCTTTGTTACGCACAACATTCAGGAAGCAGTTTTTCTTAGTGACAGGGTTGTAGTTTTTTCTCCTCATCCGGGAAGAATTACATCGGTTGTTGATATTGATATCCCGCGTCCGAGAAGCCTCGAGTGCAAGAACACTCAGCACTTTACGGATCTGGTGGCAAAGGTAAGAAGCGGATTTGAAGGAGTTTAACAGATGATAAACAGAATTGTTAAGAGCCAGAAGTTTGTTACTTTTGTCTGGGTATTAGGTCTTGTTGTTGTCTGGGAGCTCGGCGCTTTTGTGATTGCAGGGACTAAGAGAACTCCGGAGAACGTTCTCCCGCATCTGTGGCAGATTGTTGAATCGGTTTTCAGTACAAAAAAGGTAACTGCAAATCAGACAGCAGTGCAGGTTGTTCTTTTGAACGCCGGCATTACTCTGGGGCGCGCAGTTGTCGGTTTTATAATCGGTGCGCTTTTGGGATATGTACTTGCGCTTTTGATGAGACGTTTTGCGGCCATCGAAAAGATTGCGTTCCCTTATCTGATGCTGATTCAGCTGATTCCGATTCTGGGAATGGCACCGGTTGTTCTTGCGATAACACAGGATATCAACAAGAGCCGAATTGTTATTGCAGCGATTCTTACGTTTTATCCTGTCGCGGTAAATACGCTTGCAGGTCTTAAGGGGATAGAAAAAGAAAAACTGGAACTGTTTTATTCGTATGCGGCAAAGAGTTATGAAGTTTATCAAAAGCTGATGATTCCGGCGAGCATTCCTTCGCTCTTTACCGGACTTAAGATTGCAGCACCGATGGCAGTTACGGCATCGATCCTTGTTGATACGCTGCAGGGTGGAGGCGGTCTTGGCTGTATGCTGAGTCAGTCGTTAAAGCATGCGATGAGCATATTTGTTTTCTGGCAGATTGTGTTCTTTAGTGCGATAGTTGGTATTTTGAGTTTTTACCTGATGGTAATGCTTGAAAAGATTTTTGTTCCGGGTGCAAGAGCTGCAAAGCAGCGCCGTGCATAAAAGGAGTTTGCCATGAAGTTAGTAAGACAGATAAAGGCAGAGACAGTTAAGTCAGTTTTATATCCTGTTGTGTTTGGTGCGGTAATTTTTGTGCTGTGGCAGTTTCAGATTATACACGGATGGTTTGGTGCAGATACATTCACTCTGCCTCTTCCGTCAAGGATTTTGCAGATTCTTGGAGATAACTTTTCTAAGATGACGGGCGATATCAGGGCAACTGTAATTGTTGCACTCGGCGGACTTGTGCTTGGTTCGATCTTAGGATTTGTGCTTGCGATGATCGCGACGATGATCCCGCACTGGGGAAAGGGTGGCCTTTCGCTTGCGACCGCGTTTAACGCGATTCCGATCATTGCGATTGCACCGATCTTTAACAACCTGACAAAGGACTTCAGCTCAGATCCGAATACGCGGTCGATGCTGGCAAAGATGCTTGTCGTAATGATTACATGTACGGTCAGTATGGCAATAAATGCTTACCGCGGGTTTACGGAACTAAAACCGTTCAGCCTGGATCTGTTTAAGTCTTATGCGGCAAAACCTGCGACAGTGTTTTTTAAGCTGAGACTTCCAAACTGTGTTCCGTATATTTTTACGGCACTGAGAATAAGTGTACCGGGTTGTGTAATCAGCGCAATGGTAAGTGAATACTTTGCTGAATACATAATCGGTGTTGGCCGTCAGATACGAGAGAACATTGTTCTTGCTCAGTATGCAACGGCATGGGCATACATCGTGGTTGCATGTTTTATCGGAATCGTGATGTACGTAATTTTACTTGCGATAGAAAGTCTTGTTCTTAAGAACAGAACTTCTAGATAAAAAAACACAAAATCATTTTTCTGGAGGTATGGAAATGAAAAAGAATGTGGCAAAAATCACTCTTACAGCAGCACTCGTTGTGCTCTCGACAATGGCATTTGGTTGTAAAGGAAAAACATCAAATGGTGCAGGTTGGAAAAAAGGAACTCCTTCGGCAACGATCATTAAAGAAGCTGCAGAAGCAGGAAAAGTCGGTAACTGGGGTCTTGGAAATGAATACGAAATACTTGCTCTTCTTGCAAAATACAACCTTCCGACAAGTTATTTGAGCCAGGCATTTGATATGGACGGTTTTGATGATGACACAATCGCCCTTGCATCTGCAATGACTTACAATGAACTTGGTCTTGTTCAGAACAGTTATGACGGCGGTTACAAGTACGGTGACTCAGTCGGAACAATTGATATGAACGATGAAGGTGTTGCAATGATGGAAGACAACATCTTTACGACAAAAAGATTTGCAAAAGAAAACCCTAACACTGTAAAGGCTTTCCTTGCAGCAAGTATCAAAGGTTGGGAAGCAGCATGCGCAAACCCTGAAGAAGCGGCAGAAATCTGTTACAAGTACGGTTCATCTGTTTCTGCAGGACACCAGCTCCACATGGCAAAGGAAGTAAAAAAACTTTGTGAAACAGATACAAAGGGTGCAAGAGTAACTGACTACTGTTCATTTGATATGGATGCGATGCAGCAGACACTTGATATTGCAAAAAAATATGTAAAGCTCAGCGATGCTGCAGCCGGAGAAAAGTTTGCATCATTCACTTTGTCTGACATTCTTGATTCAAGTTATCTTGAAGCAGCAAAGGCATCTGATTTTGGAAAGCCGGAAAAGAGCAGCGTAAAAATTCAGCTCAAGTGGCTTCCTGATGCACAGTTTATGGGTTACTACGTAGCCCTCGACAAAGGTTACTACAAGGATGTTGGTCTTGATGTAACAATCGTTCCTGGCGGTGGAGACATTGCAGAAACAACTGCTGTATACACAGGTCAGGTTGACTTTGGTGTTACATGGGTTACAAACCTTGCAGTAGCTGATGCAGGTGGAATGGACCTGGTAGAAATTGCTCAGGTATTCCAGAAGTCAGGTCTTGTACTGGTTTACAAGTATAAGGACTAAGATAAGGACCGTCTTCGGGCGGCGGGATTACGGAAGTCTTAAAAACCGGATTTCTAAAAACAGAAAAACCTGGATCCCGGCGCCTTGCGGTCTGATAAAAAAAGTTCTAAGGAAGTTGTTTATGGATTTGATTATAAAGAACGGAACTGTTGTAACGTCAAAAGAAATGTTCAAAGCCGACATCGGTGTTAAAGACGGAAAGATCGTTGCAATTGGTTCTGACTTAAAAGATGATGGAGCAAAGACTGTTGACGCTTCGGGTAAGTTGATCCTTCCTGGCGCAATTGACGCGCATACTCATCTTGCCATGCCCTTTGGTGGAACAGTTTCTGCAGACGGATACGAATCCGGTACACGTGCTGCAGCTTGTGGTGGTGTTACGACAGTTTTTGATTACCCTATGCAGCGTAAGGGACATGGAATCATCGAAACTGTTGATGCAAAAAGAAAGGTTGCAGAAAAAGAGGCATGCTGTGATTTTGCATTCCACTGCTGCATAACCGACTTGAACGACGGTGCAATTCTTGACGAGTTTAAGGATGCAGTTGATTACGGTGTTTCAAGTTTTAAGTGTTTCTTTGTTTACAAAAAAGAAAGAATGATGGTTGATGATGCAACCTTCGTAAAGATTCTTCTTAAGGCAAAGGAAGTCGGTGCAATCACAAACCTTCATGCAGAAAACCCTGACATGATTGACCTTCGTGTTGCACAGTACCTTAAAGAAGGCAAGACAGACGCGTGGTATCACTACATGAGCCGCCCTGAATTTGTTGCAGCCGAAGCAGATAAGCGTGCCGTTCACTGGGCACAGAATGCAGATGCTCCGCTTTACATCGTTCACATGTCTGATAAAGAAGGACTTGAAGCTGCCGTTAAGGCAAAGATGGAAGGCGCAAAAATATTCATCGAAACATGCCCTCAGTATCTTGAGTTTACATGTGATGTATACAAGAGACCTGACGGCCGCAACTTTGTCTGCTCACCACCGATGAAAGGTCAGGAAAGCCTTGATGCTTTGTGGCAGGCAATCAAGAACGGAACAATTGATACAGTTGCAACTGATCACTGTCCGTTCCAGCAGAGCGAAAAAGACTGGGGATTAAACGACTTTACAAAAATACCTAACGGATGTGCCGGAGTCGAAAACCTTTATCCTTACATGCTCGGTGCTGCTACAGACGGAAAGATTTCTTATTCACGTGCAGTAGAACTCTGTGCAGAAAATCCTGCAAAGATTTTCGGTTGTACATCAAAGGGTTCTCTTGCAATCGGAAAAGATGCCGACATCGTTGTGTACGATCCAAAGAAGGATTTTACAATCAGCGTAAAGAACATGCATTCTGATTACGACCATACAATCTGGGAAGGAACAACTGTTCACGGTTATCCTGTTCAGACATATGTACGCGGTTCACTTGTTTATGACAACGGCGAGTATGTCGGAAAGCCAGGTGAAGGTAAGTTTGTAAAGTGTGCACCGGTTAAGTTTTAATTTGTCGGAGAAATAAAACATTATGGGAGAATGACAACATGGATTTTCAATACGCTTCACAGATAATAAAAGAGTCAGCTTCATCATGCCTTCTGTGCAGCGGCAAAAACTGTACCGGAGCCTGTAAGAGTGGAGTAGATGCGGCAAAGATTCTGTATTCACTGCGCTTTGAAAATTATTCCGGCGCATATTCTGCTGCAAAGAAAAATACTGCGTGTCTTAACTGTACTTCAAAAGAATGCGAAAGCGCCTGCTTAAAAGGGAAGATCACACGACCTGTTCCGGTCCAGCAGACGGTAAGCGCACTTTTATCGCTCAGCGAAGACTCGGCAGAATTAACGGACGGAGTTACAAGTGAAACTTATGATGAAGTTTTTCTTGATACGCTTTTCTGCGGAGTGCGATGTGAAAATCCGTTCTTCCTGTCTTCTTCTGTAGTTGCAAGCAATTACGAGATGATTGCAAAGGCATTTGACGAAGGCTGGGCTGGCGTTGCATTTAAGACAATCGGCGCCTTTGTTCCCGAAGAAGTGTCTCCGCGTTTTGCGACACTTTCTAAAGAGAACGACAGCTTTGTCGGATTTAAGAACATCGAGCAGATAAGCGATCATACGCTTGAAGAAAATCTCGATTTTATCAGACGTCTTAAGTCCGAGTATCCGACAAAGGTAATCATTGCCAGCATCATGGGACGCAACGAGCGCGAGTGGGAAAGCCTTGCCCGACAGGTTCAGCAGGCAGGTGCGGATATTATCGAGTGTAACTTTTCGTGTCCTCATATGGCAACTCATGGACTTGGAAGCGACGTCGGGCAGAACCCCGAACTTGTCGCATCCTATGTCAAAGCCGTGCGGCGCGGAACGACAATTCCTATCCTGGCAAAGATGACACCAAACGTCGGCAATATGGAACTTCCTGCAATTGCAGCGGTGAATGCCGGAGCCGATGGACTTGCGGCAATCAATACGATTAAGTCTATTCTTAACGTAGATCTGGATTCGTTTGTTTCCGCGCCGCAGGTCGGCCAGTACACAAGCATCGGAGGATATTCCGGAAAGGCCGTCAAACCGATCGCGCTCAGGTTTATCCACGATATGCGCAAGTGCATCGAGACAAGGGCAATTCCTATAAGCGGAATGGGCGGTATTGAGTCATGGCGTGATGCGGCAGAGTTTATTACACTCGGCTGCGGAACTGTTCAGGTGACTACATCAGTCATGCAGTACGGCTACGGAATTATTCACGACATGATCGACGGAATCAAGCGCTATCTTGCAAAGTACGGATACAACTCGGTTCAGCAGATTGTCGGAAAGGCTCTGCCAAAAATTGTCCCGACTGACATTCTTGACCGTCAGACAAAACAGTATCCGAAGTTTGTACGCGAAAAATGTGTAAGCTGCGGACGCTGTATTACTTCGTGTTATGACGGCGGACACCAGGCGCTCGACCTCGGTAAAAATGGAAAACCGGTTTTAAATAAAAACTGCGTCGGATGTCAGCTTTGTGTTTTAGTGTGTCCTGCTCAGGCGATTGTACCTGGAACAAGGACAGCGGTTCAAAATAACAGATAAGGAGCTATTTATGTATACATGTGATATTAAAAGAATGGAAGACAAGATTAAGACATTTGCAAAATTCGGTGATACAGGTCACGGCGGAATTACACGCTTTTCTCTTTCACCGGAAGCAATCATGGCACGCAACGAAATCAAAGCGCGCATGACAAAACTTGGTCTTGATTTTAAGACAGACGATATGGGAGATATTTACTGTACTCTCCCTGGAACAGATCCTGATGCCGGAGTTATCATGAGCGGAAGCCACTGTGACTCTGTTCGCCAGGGCGGTAACTACGACGGAATCCTTGGTGTAATGACAGCGATGGAAGCAATCGAAACTATCGTTACGGAAAAGATTCCTCATAAGCATCCGATTCAGCTTGTAGTATGGACAAACGAAGAAGGTGCGCGCTTTGAACCTGCAATGATGTGTTCGGGTGTTGTGACAGGAAAGTTTGACAAGGCTGCGATGCTTGCATCAGAGGCAAAAGACATTCCGGGTTATACATTCGGTCAGGCGCTTAAAGAGTCTGGTTTTGAAGGAAGCGAAGCAAACAGAATCGATCCTAAAAAGACAACTGGTCTTATCGAGCTTCATATCGAGCAGGGACCTGTTCTCGAAGACGGTAAATATGACATCGGTGTTGTAGAAGGTGTATGCGGAATGATTAACTACGAATTTACTTTCCGTGGTCAGGCCGACCATGCAGGTACATTCCCGATGCCTTATCGTAAGGATGCACTTTACGCAGCATCTCAGGCACTGCTTTATCTTCATACAGAGTTTGACAAGCTTGATAAAAAACTTGTTTACACAACAGGTAAGATCAGCTGCCATCCGAACATTCATACTATCATCCCTGACGAAATCAAGTTTACTCTTGATGCTCGTCACCAGGATCCTAAAGTAATCGAGCAGTGCCTTGACATCATCAAGAACATGCCTAAAGAATGGGCGCGCTGTACAATGACTTACGAAGAGGCATGGAGCCGAAAGACTGTACAGTATTACCCTGAGTTTATTGACGATGTAGAAAAGGCTGTAAAAGATCTCGGCTATTCTTCTCTCAGAATGTATTCAGGTCCGGGACATGACGCTCAGTACCTCTGCGACATCGTTCCGACAACAATGATCTTTGTCCCAAGCGAAGGCGGACACTCACATTGTGAACTTGAACATACTCCTGTCGAAAACTGCTGGAAAGGAGCAAATGTTCTGCTGAACACAATTCTTGAGATTGATAAAAAATAAAATAAAACGGCCGGGCAAGACGGTGTACCTCCTTTTGTCCGGTTGATTTTTGGCGGCGGATTTTTGTTAGCTCCAGGAGCCCGCCGCCTTTTTTTTGCGAAGATGGCGTGGATTTTGATTTTACTTTGCCGGTCGAGCCGCGTAGTAAAGATTTTATCGCTGAATTTTTTCAAGAAGTTTTTTTATGTGAAGCGCAGTCTGAATTTTATACATGTTCTCAGAGTCCTGTACGTCAATTCCTAAGATTTCTGAGATTCTGTGGATCCGGTAATTAATCGTGTTTCGGTGCGCCGCATTTTCTTCGGCCGTTTTCTGGATTCTTCCGCCAAAGTCCGTGTACAGTTTTAATGTCGCAAGATAATCTTCGCGCTTGGCTTTCCCGAGCGAGTCGAGCTTTCCTAAAACCTCGTTATAAAAGTTTTTCAAAAGATTTAAATCTTTTACTTCGGCAAAAATTTTATACACGCCAAGCTGATTAAAATCGCAGACAGATTTGTCATCGTCATAAAAATTAAGTGCAAATTCCGCATGATGAAATTCAGCCTCAAGCCCCTTGTAAGAACTGCATACAGAAGAAACTGCAACGCGCGAGTCAGAAAAATATTTATTCTTTTTTGCGGTTTTACTCATGACCGCTGCAGTATCGCGCCCGTCAGTGTGAAGAATATATACGGCAAGATTTTCGTATAAAAACCAGCAGAAGTCTGCAGGACTCAAGTTTATCCGCAGGTTAAAAGAAAAATCGATGTAATGCTGTAACTGGTCCGTGTTGCCGTCAAAAAGATTTTCCGGAATCTGCATGAGTATAATCGAAAACTCTTCTGCATTTGCAAACGGAGTATTTTTAAGGCTTTTGACATCAAAACTTTTCGGATGAAAAATTGCTTCGTAAAAATTCTGTTCGAGAGTTTTATTTTTCTGATTGTCATTTACGATCATGTTGCAGACTTCCTGCATTAAATCTATCGTGTGTATTTCCCAAGGCATCGTAAAAAGCGGAAACTGCAGTCTGTCGCAGAGCGCGATAATTGCAGCAGGAATTGTCTCGATGTATTTTCCGACATTTACGATAAGACCCGATGCGCCGCGGTTTATAAGCTCATTGATAGTCTGTGATAAAAATTCTGTTACATATTCATTTGATTTATCATTTGCATTGTCAGAGTGGCGGAATACGTTAAGACCGGTTGTAATTGCAAGTTCACTTCCGCGGATAAATTCGATGGTGTCAGGATCTTCTGTGTAGCACATCCAGCTTACATACTTGTTAAGTCCGTCCTGTCCTGCGATCAGTTTTAGACGAAACATATTGATCGTATAGTTATAAAGATATTGAACACTAAGGGCCATCTTATTCCTCCGATGTGTTTGAACTTCCGCGCGTGAGTCTAACAAGAAAAAAAATATTTGCGCAAGATACAAAAAATATATTGACATTTTTTTTCACTGCGATATAAAGAGAATTTTCAAAGACAAAGGCGCTACGAACCATTCTTCCTCATACGCGAGTTTGCAAAGCAAACTCGGTAGTGAGCGAAGCGAACGTAGCGCCTTTGCCAAAAAAAATAGGGTCGAAGATTTAATTCTTCGACCCCTTTGTCTTTGATGATTTGTTTATATATTTAAAAAAAAATATTGTCAATAGTTATTTAAAAAAAATTTTAAAAAAACAAAAAAATATGTTATAATTATTTTTATGGAAATTATTATAGTTATTTTTGCAATTTTTATAGCACTTCTTATCTACGGAATCGTTCAGGTGTGCCGTACCCCGAAAGAAGAAACGGAAAGGAGAAAACCTTACAAAATCCTGATTATTATTTCTTCGGCAATTGCTGGTTTTATACTTGTAGCTTGTATCTTTCTTTTTTTTCTTCTCATGCTTGCTGTTACTCATATGTAACAAGGATTTCAGTTTATGAAAGAAAAGAATTTTTTAAAAGCACTCATCATAACAATCATTCTTGGAGTCATATCAACTGCCGCTCTTTTTGCTTATTCATTCAGCTTAAAAAAGTCTGTTTCTCTTACAGCATTTATTGCAACAGAAAAGTTTTAGGATAAACTTATGAAAGACAGAAATTTTTTTCATAATCCCTTTTTCCAGGCTTTTGCAATTATTTTTATCGCAGGTTGTTTTTTATACCTGGATTTTTATGTCTATAAAAACATTACGAGACGTCTTATAAATCCATTTGGAAAGGCAGTGCAGGCAAAGGCAATTGACCTTAAAGATTATCTTCCGTTTGATGAAAATTCTAAAACAGTCAAGATTGAAGCAGCCGAAAATAAAAAATTTTCATCCGGGGAAAAGATGCCGGTTCTTGATGGAGCAACTGCGCTTCTTCCTGTGTATTCAGCTTTTTTTCATTCGCTTTACCCGAAAGAAGCCTGTGTTTTTGACGGAACAGATTTTAAAAGTGAAAGTTATCTTCAAAAACATAATACGGCGGGGGCTTTTAAAGCTCTTGTAGAAAAAAGGGCAGATATTGTTTTCTGTGCAAAGCCTTCAGAAAAACAAGTTGAATATGCAAAGCAGAACGGAATTGAGTTTGTGCTTGTTCCTGTTGGGCTGGAATCTTTTGTATTTCTTGTAAATAAGGATAACCCGGTTACTGAGCTTAGCGTTGAGCAGATACGCGGAATTTATACAGGAAAGTATAAAAGATGGTCAGAAGTTGGCGGAGATAATACAAAAATTTCTGCTTTAACCTGTAAAGAGGGCGGTGGAAGCCAGACTGCAATGCTTTCTTTCATGAACGGTACTCCGATCAAGACTGTAAACAATGCATTTGAAGGAAGATCAATCGGATATTCATTCCGTTTTTATGTAGATGGAATTGTCAATGATGCAAATTTAAAAATGATTTCTCTAAACGGAATTGAACCGACAAAAGAAAATATCCGTAATAAAACTTATCCTGTATTCTCGAGCTTTTATGCAATTTACCGCGCTTCTGATTCTGACAGGGAAGACATTAAAAAAGTAATAGACTTTGCTCTTTCTAAAACAGGACAGGAAATCGTAGAAAAAAGCGGTTATGTAAGTTTAGAATAATTTATATTTTTTGATTAAATTCAGTTTAAAAAAAAAGAAGCCCCCTTAAACTAAGGGGACTTCAGGAAACAAAATATTTTACCTTACGCTGTAAAGCAAATCACCATAACTTGGGAACGGCCAGAGTTCTTTTGGAGTAATTACTTCAAGTTCATCTGCTGCCGCGCGAAGTTCTCCCATTGCAGCAAATACGCTTTCACGGTAGAACATTGCAACTTTTCCGGAATCTGCTCCGTCTGCACTTAATTCTTTTGCATCGAGCACTGCTTTTTCAAGAGCGCTTGTTTTCTTAAAGATTGATGCAGTGAGTACAGAAACTTTGCTGAGCATTTCATTTTCATAAGTGCAGTCACATTCTGCGTTTGCAGCTTTCTTTAAGCCGATTGTTGATGCAAGGTTTGTTGCATATCTGCTTGCTGCAGGAAGAATATCTTTTTTTGACATCTCAAGCATTGTTTCTGCTTCGATGTTGATGATTTTAGAATAGTTTTCGTTATGAATTTCATAGCGGCTTTCAAGTTCGACTTTGCTGTATACACCGAACTTTTCAAATACTTTGACATTCTTTTCATCGAGGATGTGTGGGAGAGCTTCTGGTGTAGACTTTAAGTTGTAAAGTCCGCGTTTTTCTGCTTCTTTAACCCATGAGTCATCGTAACCGTTTCCGTTAAAGATGATGCGTTTGTGATCTTTGATTGTCTTTAAGATCAAGTCATGAAGGTCGCCCTTGAAATCCTTTGATTTTTCAAGAATATCTGCAAACTGTGAGAGTTCTTCTGCAACTGCTGTATTTAAGAATACGTTTGCACATGCAATTGATTCGTTTGAACCGAGCATACGGAACTCAAACTTATTTCCTGTAAATGCAAATGGAGATGTTCTGTTTCGGTCTGTTGTGTCCTTGTTAAATTCTGGAAGAACTGTTACACCGATCTGCATCTTTTCTTTTTCGTGCTTTCCGTATGGAACGCCTTTTTCGATTGAATCAAGAATTGCAGAAAGTTCATCACCAAGGAAGATAGAAATGATTGCAGGAGGTGCTTCGTTTGCACCGAGACGGTGGTCGTTTCCTGCACTTGCAACAGAAATACGAAGAAGATCCTGATATTCATCAACTGCCTTGATTACAGCGCAGAGGAAGAGGAGGAACTGAGCATTGCTTTCTGGTGTTGCACCAGGATCGAGAAGGTTCTTTCCTGTGTTTGTAGAAATTGACCAGTTGTTATGTTTACCGCTTCCGTTTACACCTGCAAATGGTTTTTCATGTAAAAGACATACCATTCCGTGTTTAGAAGCTGTTTTTCTCATAAGTTCCATTGTGAGCTGGTTATGGTCACATGCGAGGTTTGTTGTAGAGAAAATTGGAGCAAGTTCGTGCTGTGCTGGAGCTACTTCGTTATGTTCGGTTTTTGCAAGGATTCCGAGTTTCCAGAGTTCTTTGTTTAAATCTTTCATGAATTCCTGAACACGAGGTTTAATCATACCAAAGTAATGATCTTCGAGTTCCTGTCCCTTAGGAGCTTTGGCACCGAACAATGTGCGTCCTGTATAAATTAAGTCTTCACGTTTGTCATAAACTGATTTATCAACAAGGAAGTATTCCTGTTCTGGTCCTACAGTTGTTTTTACAGAAGTAACGGCTTCATTTCCTTCGAAGAGTTTGAGCACGCGTACTGCCTGTTTAGAAATTGCCTGCATAGAGCGGAGAAGCGGTGTCTTTTTATCAAGTGCTTCTCCTGTGTAAGAACAGAATGCAGTCGGAATGCAGAGTGTTCCGTCTTTGATGAATGCATAAGAAGTAGGGTCCCATGCTGTGTAACCACGTGCTTCAAATGTAGCTCGGATTCCGCCGCTTGGGAAAGAAGAAGCGTCAGGTTCTCCCTGTACGAGTTCTTTACCGCTGAACTCCATTATGATTTTTCCGCCTTCAAGCGGGCTTATGAAGCTGTCATGTTTTTCTGCAGTAATTCCTGTAAGAGGCTGGAACCAGTGAGTAAAGTGTGTTGCACCTTTTTCTACTGCCCAGTCTTTCATTGCATTTGCAACTACAGTAGCAACCGAAGGATCAAGTTTTTCTCCACCTTCAATTGTTTTCATAAGCTGTTTAAAAGTTTCTTTAGGAAGGCGTGCCTTCATTACTGTTTCGTTAAAAACGTTTTCACCGAAAATTTCTGTTACTTCGTCCATTTTAATCTCCTTAAATTATAAATTAAAACAAAAGGCGCTGCATATTCTCCGGAGCGTCCTCCGAAAAAAATAACAGCGCCATTGCCAAAATTTACTTAATAAACAAAAAGAGGTCGCAAGAATATTATTCCTGCGACCTCTTTGTCGTCTTATAATTTGTTTATAATGCAAATAAAAAAACTTGTCAACAATTTTTTTTTAATTTTTTTTATTTTGCGAAAATTTTTTTTATTCTCTCAATTGCTTCGATAGTGCGCTCGCGGCTTCCAAAACCTGTAAGTCTAAGATAGCCTTCGCCCATTTTTCCAAAGCCGCTTCCTGGTGTTCCGACTACATTGCATTTTACAAGAAGCTCATCAAAGAATGACCAGCTTGTAAATCCTTCTGGAATTTTAAGCCAGACATAAGGAGAATATTTTCCGCCGAATGCTTTAAATCCTGCTTCTGTTACTCCTTTAAAAATCAATTCTGCATTTTCGCGGTAGAATGAAAGATTTTCCTGAATCTGTTTTTGTCCTTCGCTTGAGTAAACAGCCTCTGCAGCTCTTTGTGTTATGTAAGAAACACCGTTAAATTTTGTACTCTGCCTTCGTCTCCACAATGCGTTAAGTTCAACTTTGTCAAAAACTAATTCATGCGGAACAACTGTATAACCGCATCTTAATCCGGTAAAACCTGCAGTTTTAGAAAAAGAGCGGAGTTCGATTGCGCACGATTTTGCTCCTTCTATTTCATAAATCGATTTTGGAATTCCAGGTGTTGTTATAAATGCTTCATATGCTGAATCATACAAAATTACGCTGTGATGCTTGTTTGCATAATCAACCCATTTTTTAAGATAAGCTTTTGAAGCGACTGTTCCAGTCGGATTATTCGGAAAGCAAAGATAAATTATGTCAGGAACTTTATCATTTTCGCCCGGGATTACAGGAAGAAATTCTGTTTCTGCGCTGCATGGAAGAATTATTATTTTATCTTTTCTTCCGTTCATGATGTTCGTGTCGATGTAAACAGGGTAAACTGGATCGCAGATTGCAACTGTGTTGTCGGTTGCAAAGATATCACCGATGTTTCCGCAGTCAGATTTTGCACCGTCAGAAAGAAATATTTCATCTTTGTTGAGTTTGATTCCGCGTTTTGTATAGTCATTTTCAAGAATTTTCTCAAGGATAAAATCATAGCCCTGTTCAGGCGGATAGCCGCGGAATGTTTTTTCGTCTGCCATTTCGTCAACTGCCTTGTGCATTGCATCAATTACGGCAGGGCAGAGCGGACGGGTTACGTCACCGATTGAAAGTTTTATTATGTCTGCATCAGGATGAGAAGCTGCAAACTCGCGTGTTTTTTTATTTACTGTAGAAAAAAGATAGCTTTCTTCGAGGTCTAAAAAGTTTTTATTTATTTTCATTTTGTTCTCCTAATTACTTTTCCTATAATTCAACATCGCCTGTAAATACTGTTTCTGCAGGACCTGTCATAAAGACGCTGTCTTCTTCTTTGCCGCTCCATTTTATTTCTAAGTCTCCGCCAGGAAGATGAACGGTAACAGGACTGTCGGAATCAACAAGGTCGTTCAAAATTGCGGCAACAACTGTGGCGCAGGTTCCGGTTCCGCATGCAAGGGTTTCTCCTGTTCCGCGTTCCCAGACTCTCATCCAGATTGTCTGTCTGTCTTCGACATATGCAAACTCTGTGTTGGTGCGCTCAGGGAAGAACGAATTGTTTTCAAAAAGTGGACCTTTTTCAAGAACGAGGGAATCGTCTGCCTTTTTATCGATGAATACGACTGCGTGAGGGTTTCCCATCGAAACGCACGTGATTTTATATTCTGTTCCGTCGATTGTAAGGGGATGATTTATGACATTTTTGGCGACATCGACTGCTGCTTGAGAAATATCAACCGGAATTTTTTCTGCTTCGAGAATCGGTTTTCCCATATCGACAGAGAGTTTTGTAATTTTGTCTTTTCTTTCACCTTCGACAACCGTAAGTTTTTTAACCTCTCCCATAGATTCTACTGTAAATTCTTTGCCTAAAGTTTTTCCTGCGTCATATAAATATTTTCCGACACAGCGGATGCCGTTGCCACACATCTGGCTTCTGCTTCCGTCGGCATTGTACATTACCATTTCAAAATCAGCGGTTTTTCCTTTTTTGATAAGGATTATTCCGTCTCCGCCGATTCCAAAATGTCTGTCAGAAAGTTTGATTGCAGCACGTCGTTCTCCTTCTGGACCTCCAGGAAATTCTTCTTCGGTACAGTCAAAATAAATATAATCGTTTCCGCAACCATGCATTTTTGTAAACTTCATAATGCCTCCGCGAGCCAGCGCTTTACGTAAATAAAAAAGGTCACAGACAAATTTCCTATGTAAAAACATAAGAAAAATACCTGCGACCTCTTTGCCGTTAGTTTTCTAAAACTATTTTTATCTCTGAATCTCTTTTTTGTCAAGTAACAATATGATATAATATCTTTAATGGAGGTTGTCAGATGAAAAAAAAATTTTCTGTTTTTTTGTTTTGTTCAGCTCTGGTATTTAGCGGATGCGGAAAAAAAGATTCGCTTGCCAAGATCATTAAGAATTATCCGAAAGAAGTTGTAGAAAATTTTTATAAGAATGGAATCGTAAAGACAGAAAAATATGATGAAAGCGTGCTTGCCGGCTTTGGACTCAAAAAAAATGGGGCAGTAGAGGAGTTTTTTACAAGTCCTGTTTTAGAGCCGGATACCCAGCATCATAATGAGTGCGCAGGGATGTCTTCTGCCTATGTAATGCGTTTTTATGGTGAAAGCGTGAGCGGAAAATCTGTTTACGAGCAGATTTCAGAAAAAAATCCTGATGGAACTGTAAATCCAAAGCCTTTGAAAAAATTAAAGTATTGACGATATCGTGCTTTAGTTGTATAACATCCAAAGAACAAAGACGTTCATTTGATTTACCGGATTAGTCCCGGCAGATTGAGTGAGCGTCTTTTTTTCTGGAGGCTGTATGTCGGATACAAATTATAATTTTGATGCAGAATTCATTTACAAATCATGTGTTGAATGGATTAAAAACTGGTTTTCTGTTAATGCAAAAAGCGATGCCATGGCTGTGATAGGAATTTCTGGCGGAAAAGATTCTGCGCTTACTGCAAAACTTTTGACAGATGCACTCGGTAAAGAAAGGGTTTTTGGTGTAATGCTTCCGAACGGAATCCAGAGTGATATCGAAGACAGCAGACGTGTGTGCGATTTTCTTGGAATCAAACACGCAACGATAAATATTGAAGATGCATACACGGGACTTACAGACAGAATACAGGAAAAATTCAGCGAAGAAAATTTCAGCTATGCAAATTATAAGACAAACACACCGGCAAGACTTCGTATGACGACACTTTACGGAATTGCATCGCTTTTAGGAAACGCAATGGTTGCAAATACATGTAATTTGAGCGAAGATGCAATGGGATACAGTACGTTTTACGGAGACAGTGCAGGAAGCTTTGCACCGATAAGTAAGCTTACGACTGATGAAGTAGTTGCCCTTGGAGATTATTCAGGACTTCCGAAAGAAATTGTACACAAAGCACCGAGTGACGGAATGTGCGGAAAAACGGATGAAGATAACCTTGGCTGGACATATCACGAAGTAAATGAACTGATAAGAGAAAATAAAAAGGGAATCCATTATGAAAAAATAATCGAAAGATGGAAGAAGAATAAATTTAAACTTGATATTATTCAGCTTCCATGCTTTATACCAGATCTCCCTGTTTATCTGGAGTTTTAAAAATGAGCAGAGCATATTTAGTACTTGCTGACGGAACAGTTTTTGAAGGACAGTCAATCGGTGCAGAAGGAACTACAACCGGTGAAACTGTTTTTACAACCGGAATGACAGGTTACATAGAAACTTTGACAGACCCGAGTTACTACGGACAGATTGTTACGCAGACTTTCCCGCTCATCGGAAATTACGGTGTGATGAGCGAAGATTTTGAAAGTAAAAAATCATGGGTGAGCGGTTATATCGTTCGAGAGCTCTGCGAAAAACCTTCTAACTTTCGCTGTGACACAACGCTTGATGATTTTCTTAAAGCTCAGGGTATAATCGGTATATGCGGAATTGACACAAGAGCCCTTACAAAAAAACTTCGCGAAGCCGGAGTTATGAACGGAATGATTTTAAGCGGAACAGACAAAAGACCCGAAGTAAATGAAGCTTTACTAAAAAAAATCCGCGAATACAGCATCGTCGACGCAGTAAAAAGTGTTCAAAATGGTTCATCTTTTAAACCTTTAGAAGCAGAAAAAAGTTCTAAACATATTGTACTTTTCGATTTTGGTGCAAAGGCAAACATTGAGCGCGAGTTAGAAAAAAGAGGCTGCCGCGTTACAGTTGTTCCGTATGATACAAAGGCAGATAAAGTCCGCGCGCTCGAGCCAGACGGAATAATGCTCAGTAACGGACCGGGGGACCCGGCAGAAAATATCGGCGTGATAGAAGAAATAAAAAAGCTCTGTGATTACGGGAAAATCCCGATTTTCGGAATCTGTCTTGGTCATCAGATGCTGGCTCTCGCGCGCGGTGCAAAAACTTCTAAATTAAAATACGGTCATCGCGGTGGAAATCATCCTGTAAAAGATACAGAAACAGGACGGGTTTACATTACAAGTCAGAATCACGGTTATGCGGTAGAAAGTTCAACACTCCCGGATTTTGCACGCTTGAGTTTTGTAAACGTAAACGATGAAACATGTGAAGGAATTGATTATACTGATATTCCGGCATTCAGCGTACAGTTTCACCCCGAAGCATGCGGCGGTCCTCACGATACAAATTTTCTGTTTGATGAATTTATAAGGAGTATTAAATAATCATGCCACTTAATCCGGATATTCACAAAGTAATGATAATCGGCTCAGGTCCTATCGTAATCGGGCAGGCAGCAGAATTTGACTATGCGGGAAACCAGGCCTGCAAGGCGCTTAAGTCACTCGGGCTTGAAGTCTGTCTTGTAAACTCAAATCCTGCAACTCTCATGACCGATCACGAAATGGCAGATGAAATCTACATGGAGCCTCTTACTATAAGAACGCTTGAACGAATCATCGAAAAAGAAAAACCTGATTCACTTCTTTCGACTCTCGGTGGTCAGACAGGTCTTACACTCAGTATGGAACTTGCAAAATCAGGATTCTTAAAAAGTCATAATGTGCAGCTTCTGGGTGCACGACCTGAAACAATCGATAAGGCAGAAGACCGTCAGATGTTTAAAGACACGATGGAATCAATCGGCGAGCCGTGCATTCCGTCAAAGGTTGTAACGACATACGAAGATGCAGCAGACTTTGTTCATAACGAAATCGGTTTTCCTGCAATAATTAGACCGGCTTTTACTCTCGGTGGAACTGGAGGCGGAATCGTAAACAATGACCGCGAGCTTGATGAAATTGCACACAACGGACTTCATCGTTCACCGATTCATCAGATTCTGGTAGAAAAATGTATCTCAGGCTGGAAAGAAGTTGAATTTGAAGTAATGCGCGATTCGCATGGTAATGTAATTACAGTCTGCTCGATGGAAAATTTTGATCCTGTCGGTGTTCATACAGGGGATTCAATCGTAATTGCGCCGACTGTAACTCTTGCAGATAAAGAATATCAGATGCTGCGTTCTGCGGCATTAAATATCATTACTGCCTTAAAAATCGAAGGCGGATGTAACTGCCAGTTTGCTTTAAATCCCGACAGTTTTGAATATGCCGTAATCGAAGTAAACCCTCGTGTTTCTCGTTCTTCGGCTCTTGCAAGTAAGGCAACGGGTTATCCTATTGCAAAAGTTGCAGCTTTAATTGCAGTTGGTTTTACGCTTGATGAAATTCCGAACTTCGTTACTAAAAAAACAAAGGCATGCTTTGAACCTGTTCTGGATTATGTTGTTGTAAAGATGCCTAAATTCCCTTTTGATAAATTTGTATATGCAGCGCGTAAACTTGGAACTCAGATGAAGGCAACCGGAGAAGTTATGGCAATCGGTCAGAACTTTGAAGAAGCGATTTTAAAAGCTGTGCGTGGTCTTGAAGTCGGTGTAAAGGATTTAAATTTTGCTCCTTTTGAAAAAGAAAACGATGAAAAAATCCGTGAACGTGTAGGACAGTGTACGGACCAGAGAATTTTTGCAATCTATCAGGCTTTAAAACGCGGTATTTACAGCGTTGAGAAAATCCATGAGATTACAAAAATTGACGAATGGTTCCTGGAGAAATTAAAGAACATCGCTACAAAAGAAATGTCGTTAGACATTTCCAATCCGTGTGGCACCACCTTATTATATCCGCCAAAGTCATTTAAAATGGTTGATACATGCGCAGGTGAATTTGATGCAGAAACTCCATATTTTTACTCAACATGCGAAGGATTTAACGAAGCAGAAGGATTCTAATAAAGATGCTTTCTTTTTTCGTATTCTTTAAAAAGCGAAAGACAGTCATTTCTGTGAAAGTTTTCAAGGTCTAAAAGGTTTTTATCGCCTTTTAAAAAGTCATAGAATTTTCCGTCTCTGAATCCTATTTCATTTGTATCATCTACTGTACAGCCGTAATATACTTTTGAAATGTTTGACCATAGGATTCCGCCTAAGCACATAGGACATGGTTCTGCAGTCGTGTAAAGTTCGCAGCCTGTAAGGTCATGTGTCTTTAGGTTTCTGCATGCATCACGGATTGCTTCCATTTCGCCGTGACATGTCGGGTCTCCGTTTTTAAGAACCCTGTTATGACCGCGTCCTATGATGCGGTTCCCTTTTGTAATGACAGAACCGAATGGTCCGCCATCACCGTTTCCTATTCCGTTGTATGCTTCATCAAGTGCAATCTGCATTGCAAACTCATGTGAAACAGGCTGCTTAATTATTCGCACATATGTGTGTTTTTCATCTTCGTGATGAATCTTTCCGCCGTTTGCAAGCTGAACTTTAATCGAAGCCGTATTTGTTTTTAATGCTCTAAGATAAATTTCATCTTCTTTTACGAATTGATATGCATATGTAATTGCAAGTCTTAAACAGTTTTTACCAAAACCTTTACCGCGAAATTCTGGAGCGATGTAATATCCTATATGACCCGAAGTCTCTGCAAGTTCTTTCGTAAGATAATGTCTTATCCTTACCTGACCGATTATTCTGTCATCGTTAATCAGAAGAAAAAAAGTTTCCGGTACATAACCTTCTTTTAAATTTTTGCCTTCGTGGCTGTCTTTAAAATAGGGAAGTGCTTTTGAAACATAGTCTTCCATGCTTATGTCATAAAAATCATTCGTGTACTCATTTTCATCAGCAGGAATTGATTTAATGAAATTATATTCGTTTATGTCAAAAGTATAGCTTATTTCCTTTAAGTAAAACATGATTACTTATTCTCCTTTTTTCTTGCAAGTACGATTGAGTATACAAAAAGAATTACACATATACAAAGAATTACAGATGCAAAAACATACTTTCCAACGGGAGTTAAAGATGTAATAAGACTTATTAAACCTCCGGTTACGAATAAAATTCCTCCAAGACGGTTTGTCTTTTGCCATACATCAGGATTTGAGTTAATCCATGGAGCACGTATTCCTATGACACTGTTTGCCTGAGTTTTAGGAAGATAATTTCCGATTATGATGAACATCATAGAAATAACAGGAAGTAAAAATTGTGTCGGTGTAAGATCAAGTCCTGCAGGTTTTAAAATCATAAAGCTGTTTATGATAAGTGAAAGCACAGAAATAACCCAGATCATAGTAGCAAAAACTTTTTTATTCTGTTCCGGATTTTTATAAGCGATTACGTTTATAATTATATTCAGTATAAGAAGAATAAGAGGGCAGAGAATAAAACCCCACGGTTTTGCAAGAGTCCATGTCGGCTCATCGTTAAAACCGTACTGCTGCGGAATGTGTTCTGGAAGCTTGTCCCAGAGAAAAAAGCCGAAAACTACAGGCAGAATACAGATAATGCAAGTAATGAAAAATGTAAAATTAAAGAATGATTTTTTTTCTGACATAAATATACCTCACTTAGATTTTTTTTTATTTGAGTTGAATTGACCAAGCCACATCATAAGTTCTTCAAAAACGCTTGTATTCAGTTCGTAAAAGATAAAGTTTTTTTCACGGTTTTCACGCACCAAATCTGCTTTTTTTAAGATTGAAAGATGATATGAAATCGTAGCACCGGTCATGTTAAATTTCGAAGCAATGTCTCCTGCAGAAAGTCTCCCGTTTTTTAAAAGCTCAAGAATCTCTCGTCTTGCAGGGTCCGACAATGCCTTAAAGGTATCTGCAAACGGCAAGTTTACCTCCTTAAAATTCAGTTCAATTTAGATAAAAATCTAATTAGAAATATTTCTAAATACTTTATATACCTCAATTGCTAATCTGTCAAGAACTATTTTGAAAATTTTCTAAATACTAATTACTTGACACCCTCACTTAATTTATGTAGTATAATTTCAATACGACAAAGAGGTCGTAGATATTATCTCGTAGTTTGGCGAGATTGTGTCTACGGCCTCTTTTTTTTGTTTAAACTCTGGCAAAAAAAGGAAGTCAAACAGTATGAAAGTAAAAAGCAATAAGACTTTGTATGAACCGTCTTTTGAACATGATAACTGCGGAATCGGTGCAGTAGTAAACATTGACGGAACTAAAACCCACAAGATTGTTGACAATGCTTTAAGCATCGTCGAAAAACTTGAGCATCGTGCAGGAAAAGATGCTTCGGGAAAAACAGGAGACGGAGTCGGAATTCTTGTTCAGATAAGCCATGAGTTTTTTAAATCCGCTGCAGAAAAAGACGGAATAAAATTAAAGGAAGAACGCGATTACGGTATCGGAATGTTTTTCTTTCCGCAGAATAAAAGCGAAAGAGAAGAAAATCAGAAGATAGTTGAAGATTTTACAAAAAAAGAAAATTTAAAATTCCTTGGCTGGAGAAAGGTTTCTGTCAACGAAAAAGTTTTGGGTAAAAAAGCATTTGACTGCATGCCGTGTATCATGCAGTGTTTTATCGAACGCCCGGACTCATGCGAAAAAGGTCTTGAGTTTGACAGAAAGCTTTATATTTTAAGACGCCAGATTGAACATGTACTTACGGGAACTTATATCTGTTCTCTTTCATCACGTACGATTGTTTACAAGGGAATGTTCCTCGTTCATGAACTTCGTACTTTCTATAATGATCTTCAGTCAGAGCTTTATGAATCATCACTTGCAATCGTTCATTCACGCTTTTCTACAAACACAAATCCAAGCTGGCAGCGTGCACATCCGAATCGCTTTATTGCGCATAACGGAGAAATAAATACAATCCGCGGAAACGTCGATAGAATGCTTGCCCGCGAAGAAACTATTGCATCAACAAAACTCGATGATGCAGAACTTTCAAAAGTTCTTCCGATTGTAGATACAACAGGAAGTGACTCTGCAATGCTTGATAATACACTTGAGTTCCTTCTTATGAACGGAGTTTCACTTCCTCTTGCAGTAATGATGTGTATCCCTGAACCATGGAAACATGATGATAATATGGCGCAGAACAAAAAAGATTTCTATCATTACTGGGCAACAATGATGGAAAGTTGGGATGGACCTGCTGCAATTTTATTCAGTGATGGTGATATCCTTGGTGCGACACTTGACAGAAATGGACTTCGTCCGAGCCGCTATTATATTACTAAAGACGGAATGCTTATTTTAAGTTCAGAAGTAGGTGTACTTGATATTCCGGAAGAAAATATAAAAATAAAATCTCGTCTTCAGCCTGGAAAGATTCTTCTTGTTGATACTGTTCAGAAAAAAATAATTTCTGATGAAGAATGTAAGAATCAGTATGCATCACTTTATCCTTATGGTGAATGGCTTGATATGAATCTTATTCATCTTGCAGATTTAAAGATTCCAAATAAAAAGATTCCTGTTCATACTCTTGATGAGAGAAATATTTTATACCGCGTATTCGGATGGAATTATGAAGATGTAAACGAAATGATTCTTCCTATGGCTCGTAATGGAGTTGAACCGACTGCAAGTATGGGTGTTGATACTCCGCTTGCCGTAATGAGCGAAAAACATCCGAGTCTTTTTTCTTATTTCAAGCAGCTTTTTGCACAGGTTACAAACCCGCCGATTGACAGTCTTAGGGAAAAAATCGTTACTGATACAACCGTTTATGTAGGAAAAGACGGAAACCTCCTCGAGCCTGATGCACGAAACTGCCGCGTTCTAGAAATCAATAATCCGATTTTAACCGGAACTGACCTTATAAAAATTGCAGCGCTTAATCAGCCTGGACTTAAAGCTAAAACTTTATCGATTTTATTTGACATAAATAAATCACACGGATTGGAAACGTGCGACAACCTTGAAAGTGCATTAGATAATTTGTTCACGCAGATAGATGTAGCGTACTCCGAAGGCTACAACATAATCATTTTAAGTGACCGTGGTGTTGACAGAACGCATGCGGCAATTCCTGCAATTCTTGCTGTTTCTGCAGTTGAACAGTATTTAATCCGTACGAAAAAACGTACTGCTGTTTCGATAATTCTTGAAACTGCAGAAGTTCGTGATGTTCATCAGGCTGCAATGTGCTTAGGTTACGGAGCTCGTGCAATAAATCCGTATCTTGCACACGAAGCAATTGCAGAACTCATAGATCAGAAAATTCTTGATAAGGATTATCATACTGCAATCGACGACTACAACAAGGCTGTAATAAACGGAATCGTAAAAATCGCAGCCAAAATGGGTATTAGTACGATTCAGTCTTATCAGAGTGCGCAGATTTTTGAAGCAGTCGGAATTTCTTCTGAAGTTACAGAAAAATATTTTACGAATACAGTGAGTCGCGTAGGCGGAATCGGACTCAAGGAAATTGAAGAAGATGTAAGATACCATCATGATCAGGGTTTTGATCCTTCTGGCCTTACGGTAAACACTCATCTTGATTCGGTTGGAAAACATAAGTTTAGAAGAGGACCTCAGGCAGAAAGCCATCTTTATAATCCAGAAACTATTGTTGCCCTGCAGCAGGCAACAAGAAACGGTGATTACAAGAGATTTAAGGAATATACAGCTCTTGTTGATGATAATGAACATCCGCATACACTTCGTGCAATGCTCGATTTTAATTATGATAAAGCAGGAAAAGAAATCCCGGTTGATGAAGTCGAAAGCGTTGATTCAATCGTTCAACATTTTAAGACAGGGGCAATGTCATACGGTTCAATAAGCGAAGAAGCACATAAATGTATGGCTGCAGCAATGAATCATCTTCATGGAAAATCTAATTCCGGTGAAGGTGGTGAAAAACCTGAACGACTCGGAACAGAATATAACAGTGCAATCAAGCAGGTTGCAAGCGGCCGATTTGGTGTTACAGAAGAATATCTTTTAAGTGCAAAAGAGATTCAGATTAAAATGGCACAGGGTGCAAAACCGGGTGAGGGCGGACACCTTCCTGGTAAAAAAGTTTATCCATGGATTGCAAAAACACGATATGCAACTCCGGGTGTTGCACTTATTTCTCCGCCACCACATCATGATATTTATTCAATCGAAGATCTCGCAGAACTTATATATGATTTAAAGAATGCAAACCGTGATGCACGCATTTCTGTAAAGCTTGTAAGCGAAGCAGGAGTCGGAACAATTGCAGCAGGTGTTGCAAAAGCCGGTGCCCAGGTAATTTTAATAAGCGGTCACGATGGCGGAACAGGGGCGGCTCCTATTTCTTCGATTCACCATGCAGGATTGCCTTGGGAACTTGGACTTGCAGAAACACATCAGACTTTGATTCAGAATGGACTTCGAGGTCGCGTAGTTCTTGAGACAGACGGAAAACTTATGAGTGGACGTGATGTTGTAATTGCAGCATTGCTTGGTGCAGAAGAATTTGGTTTTGCAACAGCTCCTTTAATCACTATGGGCTGTTCAATGATGAGAGTCTGCCAGCTCGATACATGTCCGTTTGGTGTTGCAACTCAGAACGAAAAACTGCGCGCAAAGTTCCCCGGTAAACCTGAATATGTCGAAAACTTCATGAAGTTTATCGCACAGGAAATGCGTGAGATAATGGCAAAACTCGGCATTCGTACAATGGATGAACTTTGCGGCAGAACAGATCTTCTAAAGCTCAAAGACAGTCAGGGATTTAAGAGAGCAGGACTTGTAGATCTTAGCCGCATGCTTGCAAATTCTGATTCCGGCGAAAACTGGAAATCAGAAAGATCATTATTTGACTTTAAGCTTGAAAGTACAATTGATGAAAAGACACTGTTACCTTGGATTGAAAAAGTGTCACATGGATTCGATTTTGCTAACGCAAAATCTGGTAAAATAAATATTCAGTCAACCGACCGCACAGTAGGAACTATTCTTGGAAGTGAAATACAAAAACGTTTTGGTAACTCGCTTGCTGATGATACTTACACTGTGCATTTTGAAGGTGGAGCAGGTCAGAGTTTCGGTGCATTTATTCCGCATGGACTTACACTTCGCCTCGAAGGTGATGCAAACGATGCATTCGGCAAAGGCTTGAGCGGCGGAAAGGTTGTAGTAACTAAAGCTTCTGGTTTTGAAGGAGAAGCAGATAAAAATATAATCGTCGGAAACGTTGCTCTCTTTGGTGCAACAAGTGGAACTGCATTTATAAACGGTGTTGCAGGAGAAAGATTCTGTGTAAGAAATTCTGGAGCAACTGTTGTTGCAGAAGGATGTGGCGATCACGGTCTTGAATACATGACAGGCGGAACTGCCGTAATTTTAGGAAGCACAGGAAAGAATCTTTGTGCCGGAATGAGCGGCGGAATCGCATATGTTCTTGATGAAAATCACGATCTGTATAAACGCATGAATCATGAACTTGTAAAAATGTATTCGCTTGATGACGAGACTTCGACTTTAAGTGATACGACTGATGAAGAGCGTCTTCACTCGCTTATTGAACAGCATGCAAAGGAAACAGGAAGCGTTCGTGCAGAAAAAATTCTTTCAAACTGGGAATATTACAGAAACTGCTTTAAGAAAATAATTCCAAATGATTATCTTCGTATAATGACCGAAATCAAGGCAGAAGAAAAAAATGGTGCTGCTTACGAGGATGCCGTTCTTGCAGCATTTAAAAAATGCAGCGCTTAAAGATTTGGAGAAGATTATGGCTAAACCTACAGGATTTTTAGAATATAAGAGAATCGAAAACGCCAGCGTAGCACCGGCAGAACGCATAAAAAATTTTAAGGAATTTCATCCTAGACTTGATGAAAAAGAGCGTCGTGAGCAGGCAGCGCGCTGCATGAATTGTGGTGTGCCGATGTGCCAGTCTGCAATCAAACTTAACGGAATGGTAACAGGCTGTCCTCTTCACAATTATATTCCGGAATGGAACGATGCACTTTTTAACGGTCAGTTTGATATGGCCGCATGGCGTCTTCTAAAGACTTCAAGTTTTCCTGAGTTTACAGGCCGTGTATGTCCTGCTCTCTGTGAAAAAGCATGCAACTGTTCAAGTCCCGTTGTAGGAGCAGGTTCTGTAACAGTTCATGACAATGAACTCTATATAATAGAAAAAGCTTTTGAAACAGGTTATATGAAGCCCCAGATTCCAGCGATGAGAAGCGGCAAAAAGGTTGCAGTAATCGGCTCAGGCCCTGCAGGTCTTGCAGCAGCAGACTGGCTTAACAGACGCGGACACAGCGTTACGGTTTACGAAAGGGAAGACAAAGCCGGCGGGCTTCTCATGTATGGAATACCTAACATGAAGCTTGATAAAAAAATAATTGAAAGACGTATAAAACTTATGAAGGATGAAGGTGTTGAATTTATTTTTAACGCCGATGTCGGTCATGATTTTTCTTCATCACAGATTTTAAAGGATTATGATGCGGTTGCACTCTGCTGCGGCGCAAAAAAAGCTCGAACACTTTCTTCAGCCGGAATCGAAAATGTTCTTACAGAAAATAAAGGAGCTGCAGGCGGTGTAATGTTTGCCGTTGATTTCCTTACTGCAGTTACAAAATGTGTTGTCGAAACAGACGAAGCGCTCGAAAAAATTTCGTCTGATTCAACTAATGCACAGATTGCAGCACATCTTTTGAAAAAATATAAAATCGATGTAGAAAATAAAAACGTGATAATAGTTGGAGGTGGTGATACAGGAAACGATTGCTGCGGTTCTTCAATAAGGCTTGGTGCAAAAAACGTTGTTCAGATAGAAATGATGCCGTGCCCGCCTGTTGAACGCTCTCCAGTCAATCCGTGGCCACAGTGGCCTCGAACACTAAAAGTAGATTACGGTGCCGAAGAATCAATTGAAAAATTCGGTCATGACCCGCGCATTTATGAAACTACTGTAAAAGAAGTTATAAGTGAGAATGGTCACATTACAGCAGTTCGTACAATAGAGGTTGAATTTAAAACAATCGACGGTAAGAGACAGCTTGTAGAACGTGAAGGCACAGAAAAAACTTTACCCTGCAATCTTCTTCTTATTGCAGCAGGTTTTACAGGTTGTGAAGAATATACGCCGCAATCTTTTGGAGTAGAACTTGGTGAGCGTGGTACTGTAGCGTCTGTTGGTAAACCTACGCCAGAATGTGCAAGTCCTAACGGTTATGCAACGAATATCTCTAAAGTATTTACTGCCGGAGATATGCATCGCGGACAGTCACTTGTTGTCTGGGCAATTTCAGAAGGACGTGAATGTGCAAAACAGATTGATTCATTTCTTTTGAGCGGAGAAAAATAAAATGGGTTTTCATGATGAATGCGGTGTTGCAGGAATTTATGGAGCAGATAATGCATCTCGTTTTGTTTATTATGCGTTAAACAGTCTTCAGCATCGCGGACAGGAAAGTGCAGGTATTGCAGTATGCACTGAACTTTCGGTAAAAAATTCTTTAGAAGATTCTGAGTGTAAAATAAAACTCCACAAAGGAATGGGTCTTACTGGTGATGTTTTTAAAGCTGAACATTTTAAAGACCTTGACGGAAATATTGCATTAGGTCATGTACGTTATGCAACTGCAGGCGGACGCACGATAGAAAACGCACAGCCTTTTGTAAATACATATAAGTTTGGATCAATTGCACTTGCTCATAACGGTCAGCTTGTAAATCACACAGAACTTCGTTCTCTCCTTGAAGACTCTGGTTCTACATTTAATTCCACAAGTGACAGCGAAGTAATTTTAAAACTTATCGTAAGAAAATTTATAGAGCTTGGCGGTAAGCCCGGACATAGTCTTAATGACAATTACGAAGAAAATAAAAAAAGATTTGAACAGGCGATAATCGAAACTGCAAAACTTATTAAGGGTTCGTTCGCGCTCTGCATTATGACATCGGACTGTCTCATAGCTGTCCGGGATCCCGGCGGGATCAGACCGTTATGTCTCGGTCGCCTTGAAAACCAGGCATATATTGTTGCCTCAGAATCTTGTGCAATAGATTCTGTAAACGGAACATTCCTCCGAGACATAGCTCCGGGCGAAATAGTCATCATAAACAGAGAAGGGCTTCGCTCAATAAAATATTCAGAAAGTCCAAAACAGACCTGTATTTTTGAATACGTCTATTTCGCCCGCCCGGACAGCATAATAGACTCTGTCGCAGTTCAGGAAGCGCGTTACAAAATGGGAAGCATTCTTGCAAAGGAAAGCCCTGTAGAGGCCGATGTCATAATCGGTGTCCCTGACAGCGGGATCGGCGCTGCTATGGGTTATGCAAAAGAAAGCGGAATTCCTTATGTAACCGGCATCGTTAAAAATAAGTATATCGGACGTACCTTTATCGCGCCGACCCAGGCAGAGCGCGAAGCAATGGTTTTCGTAAAACTCAACGCAATAAAAAGTGATATTAATGGAAAGAAAGTTGTTGTTATTGATGATTCCATCGTTCGTGGGACTACAAGCCGCCGTCTTGTAGAACTTTTAAAGCGTGCAGGGGCAAAAGAAGTACATTTCAGGGTAAGCTCACCGCCTGTAAAATTTCCATGCCATCTTGGAATCGATACCCCGAGCAAGGGAGAACTCATCTCGAGCACGCATGAACTTGAAGAAATAAGAAGAGAAATCGGGGCAGACAGCCTTGCTTTTATATCGCTTGAGGGTATGCTTAAGGCTCTTAGGGCGGCAGCTGGTGGTATTGACGGAACTTCTGGTACTGACGGTGCCTGCGCTAACGGCGGTACGGGTTTCTGCGAAGGCTGTTTTTCGGGCATATATCCTGTTTAGGATAAGGCTTAAAAACTCTCTTCTATATTTACAAGTCTTTAATCTCAGTATTGACTATTCAACTTAATTTCTTATATAATTGTTTATTAATTTTATCTTGTGGTATTATCTATAAATTTTGATAGCTGACGGTGACGGAATGATAGATGTTCCATTTTTTGGGCAAGCTAGTGGTGGCCGGGCGTAATACAGGGCAAGAGTACAGGAGTTATTAAATGAAAAAGGATATCCATCCAGAGTACACACTCACAAAAATTACATGTGTTTGTGGCAACGTAATCGAAACACGTTCAACAGTAAAAGACATTCACGTTGAAATTTGTTCAGCATGTCACCCGTTCTTTACAGGTAAACAGAAACTTGTTGATACTGCAGGACGTATTGACCGCTTTAACAAACGTTACGGAATCAAAGAAGAAAACAAAAAGGCATAATTTTTTTAAACTTCGGTTTAATAAATTAGATCTGGTTTACGGAGCGTAATGTGATTTCATTCTATGAACTTCAGAATGTGACCTGCATGACTTTCCGCGTATCCGGATCGTAAATAAAATCAGGTTAAGTAATTAACCGTTAAGGAGTTCCAAATGGCACTTACAAAAGAACAGTCAGCATCACTTGTATCAAAGTTCGGTGCTAACGAAAACGACACTGGAAACACAAAAGTTCAGATCGCGCTTTTTACAGCACGCATCGAACAGCTTTCTGCTCATATCCAGAGTTTTCCAAAAGATAAGAGCGCAAAGAGAAGCCTTGCTAAGGTAATCGGTCAGCGCAAAAAGCTTTTGAAATATCTCCAGAGCACAAACCTTGAAGCTTACCGTGCACTTATCAAAGAGTTAGGTTTACGTAAGTAGTTTTCAGAAAAAAAATCCTGCTTCCTTTTGTAGGGAACAGGATTTTTTTGTAAATGCAGATTGCATTAATTATGTAAAACTGGGAGACAAAAAGGGATAAGATAGGAAACAAGATAAAGGGAATTATTTTTATTCAGTATAAAAAAATTTTTTGAATAATTTCTTTTGTTTTGTTTCTTATTTTTCTTTTGTCTTCCTAAAAAATATAGGGAGAAAATAAATGTCAGTAGAAAGAGTAACTTACCGACTTGGAGATGCCGATCTCATCCTTGAAACAGGAAAAATCGGAAAACAGGCAAACGGCTGTGTTTATGCACAGTGGGGTGGAGCAGCAGTTATTGCAACAATCTGTGCTTCATCAAGTGTAACAGAAGGACAGGACTTTGTTCCGGTTACAGTTGAATACAACGAAAAATTTTATGCAGCTGGAAAAATTCCTGGAGGCTTCGTAAAACGCGAAGGTCGTCCAAAGGATAAAGAAATCCTGGTATCTCGTCTTATCGACCGTCCTATGCGTCCGCTTTTTGAACCATCATTCGGACATGAACTTCAGATTGTTCCAACATGTGTTTCTGCAGACGGTGAACACACACAGGATATTCTTGCAGTTCTCGCAGCAAGTGCAGCAACATCAATTTCTGATATTCCGTTCCACGGACCAGTTGCAGCATGCCGTATCGGATTTAAAGATGGAAAATATATCGTAAACCCAACATTCAAAGAAATTGAAGAAGGCGATATGGAAATCGTTGTAGCCGGAACAAAAGACGGATTTACAATGGTAGAAGGTGGAGCTAACGAAGTTTCTGAAGAAGTAATGCTTGGTGCTCTTGCAGAAGCAGAAAAGTTCATTAAGGAAATGTGTCTTTTACAGGAAGAACTCGTTAAGAAAGCAGGAAAAGAAAAACTTCCTCTTAATCCGCTTGATGTAACTCTTGAAAATGCAGAAGCAATCGAAGCTGAAGCTACACCGCTTTTAAAAGAAGCATGCTTCCAGGACGGCAAACAGAACCGTGGTCTTGCAGTTTCTAAAGTTATTAAAGAACTTACAGAAAAACATGCAGAACAGCTTGCAGATGCAGTTCAGCAGAAACTTTTCATGAACCTTATTGATGATATTCAGTATAAACTTTTAAGAAAATCAATTCTTGATGATGGAGTTCGTATTGACGGTCGTAAGACAGATGAAATCAGACCTATCACATGTGAAATAAATGTACTTCCTCGTCCACACGGATCTGCTCTCTTTACACGCGGCGAAACTCAGTCGCTTGCAGTTTGTACACTCGGTACAACAATGGATGAACAGGTTTACGATGATATCGACGGAGACAGAAGCGAACACTTTATCCTTCACTATAACTTTCCTCCATACTCAGTTGGTGAAACTGGTAAGCTTACAACAGGTCGCCGCGAAATCGGTCACGGAAACCTTGCTCGCCGTTCACTTGCTCCTATGGTTCCAAACCGCGAAGAGTTCCCTTACACAGTTCGTGTAGTTTCTGAAATCATGGAATCTAACGGTTCATCTTCACAGGCTTCTACTTGTGGTGGCTGTCTTTCTATGCTCGCTGCCGGTGTTCCTATGAAGAAAATGGTTGCAGGTATTGCAATGGGTCTTATTACAGAACCAGAAGGAAACAATCCTTACGGACGTTATAAGATTCTTTCTGATATTCTTGGAGAAGAAGATCACCTCGGTGATATGGACTTTAAGGTTGCCGGAACAAAAGACGGTATTACAGGATTCCAGATGGATATCAAGATTGCCGGTGTAACAACAGAAATCATGAAGAAAGCTCTTGAGCAGGCTCGTGTTGGCCGTATGCACATTCTTTCCATCATGGAAAAATGCATCGACAAACCTGCAGAAATAAGCCCATATGCTCCAAAGATTCTTACTATGAAGATTCCAGTAGACAAGATTGGTGCTCTCATCGGACCTGGTGGAAAGAACGTAAAAGCTCTCTGTGCTCAGTACGGAGTTACAATCAATACAGACGATGACGGAACAGTTACAATCTACGGAAAAACTGGAACTTCTGCAGAAGAAGCAAAGAAAGCAGTTAAGGGAATTACAGAAGATCCTGAAGTTGGAACAATTTATAACGGCGTTGTAAAGAGCATCAAAGACTTCGGTGCATTTGTAGAAATTTTACCTGGAAAAGAAGGGCTTTGTCATATTTCTAAACTTTCACGCGGTCGCGTAGAAAAGGTAACTGACGTTCTTAAAGAAGGACAGCAGATTCCTGTAAAATTGCTCGAAGTTGACCAGAGAGGTCGCCTCCAGCTTTCTTACATCGATGCAATCGAAGAACAGAAATAGTGTATGACTGACGCTTCGCGCAGTCATACATGCTATATCACGACGGCTAAAGCCGCGTGATAAATAAACTTCATGCTGATACTGCGTACAGCATAACCCATAGGGTGCAGCGTGTGGATTTAAAAAGAGTTCGGCTACGGTCGGACTTTTTTTTTACACTCGAATATGGTAATATAGAATAATGAATTTAATCGATATAAAATGTGTCGCTTTAGATGGCGCTGTAATTCCGCAGTATAAAACAAAGGGTGCTGCAGGCTGTGATGTCTGCGCCTTTCTTTCAGAGGCTCTTACTCTTAAACCTATGGAACGTTTTGCTGTTCCTACAGGCTTGTTTTTTGAAATCCCCGAAGGATATGAAATACAGGTTAGGCCACGCTCGGGTCTTGCAATTAAAAACGGAATTACATGTCTTAATACTCCCGGGACGATTGACAGTGATTACCGCGGCGAAGTAAAAGTAATCCTTGTAAATCTTGGAAGCGAAGACTTTGTAATTAATAACGGCGACCGTATTGCTCAGCTTGTCGTAAGCCCAGTTACAATCGGAAATTTCATTAAGGTTGAAAAGCTTGACGAAACAGAGCGGGGTAGCGGCGGCTTTGGATCAACCGGAAAATGAACATTAAGGAAAAAGCTTTAGAAATTTTCGAAAGCTTAAAAGAAAAATACATTCACCTCAGATTTAAAAACCGAATGGCAAAAGACAAGCTTCTTTTGCGTTACATCATAAAAGAACTTTCGATGTATTTTCTTTTAATGTTTCTTTTTTATTTCCTTATTTTTTTTGTAAACCAGATTCTCGTAATGATGTTAAAGCTTCTTGGCAAGAATCTTCCGCTTGGTGATGTAATCCTTCTGATGTTTTATTCGATTCCGTCGATAATTTCCCAGACAGCGCCTTTTGCGGTCCTTACAGGATTTTTAATGTGCCTTGGCCGAATGAACTCTGATAACGAAATCCTTATCTTTCGCGCATCCGGGCAAAATCCCCGTCTTGTAATTCTTGTTCCGGTTTTAGCACTTGGTTTTTTAATTTCACTTTTCTCATTTTTTGTTAATGACTATTTATTGCCGAGCGGACTTATCAAATACCGCGAGCAGTATCTTGTAAGTATTTCAAGAAATCCGTTTATCGAAATTGAATCAAATTCTGTAAAGCGATTTAACGAAAATACCATCATAACAGGCGAAGTAAAAAACTCGGAAATTTCTGATATTGTTTTTATTGACCGTGATGAAAATCATAATACGAGAATCATTTCCGGGAAAAAATCTCATGCAGATACATCAAGCGAAGATGGTGTTACGATGCAGCTTACGATGGAAAACGCGGATGTTTTTGTGCTTGATTCAAAAGATAAAAATGATTTTAGCTTAATAAGGTCTGCTGTCATGAAACTCAATATTTTTGAATCTGCTTTTATTCAGAATCAGACAGGCGTACAGCCTAACGAAATGACTTCATATGATATTTATAAAGAAATTAAAAAAATTAAGAAAAATAAAAATCATTCAAAAGAAGAATTAAATCAGTTTGTAATTGAATTTAATAAAAAATATGCTCTTTCTTTTGGAGCACTGTTTTTTGCTTTCCTTGCTCTTCCGCTTGCGCTTATTTTTGGAAAGCAGAACGGAACTTTTGCAGGACTTATTATCGGAATCCTTATTTCTGCAGCTTACTGGGCTTTAATATGGATTTTTATGCTTGCCGGATACAGAAACGGTTTAAACGGATTTATCGCGATGTGGATGCCTAATATTCTTGTAGGTCTTGCAGGCTTTGGATTTTATTCTGTGATGATGAGGCAATGATATGAAGCTTGTCTGGTACGTTTTTAAAATGTTTCTGCCTCTTCTTTTTGGAATGTTATTTCTTTTTATTTTTGGTTTTGAAATCGGTGACCTTTTCATGAATATCTGGAAATATATTTTTAATAATGTTCCGGTTAAAGAAGTCCTTCACATCATGCTTCTTTATATTCCAAAGACTATAACTTATGCTCTGCCTCTTTCGATTCTTTTTGGAATCTGCTATATGCTGTGTTCTCTTGCTTCGCAGAATGAGCTTGTTGCTTTTTTTGCGTCAGGTGTTTCATATATTAGATTTGTTCTTCCTCTTATCATTTTTGCACTTATTCTTTCGCATGCGTACATGGTTTTTGAAGATAAAGTAGTTGTCCCGACTTATAAGCAGTACACAGATTTAAAGAATGAACTTCTTCATATTGAACAGAATAAAAACAGCACGAACATTACGATAAGAAGTGAAAATGGAAAAATAATTTATAAGGCAGATACATATGAATCTTCTTCAAAACGCCTTCATGGACTTTTGGTTATCGTGCGTAATGACGAAGCTGTAATTACAGATATTATTAAAGCAGCGTATGCAGTCTGGTCAGAAGACCGCGCAGTCTGGGTTCTTTCATCGCCTGTAGTTTATTCTTTAAACGAAGAAGGGGAACTTAGTTCAGGTTATATGAGACCGCAGCTTGAAGAACTTTTAATTGAGTCACCGGATACTTTTAAAAACAATGAGGTCGATGTAGAAACAGTTACGATTGCTCAGGCAAAAGAATATTTAAGATATCTTCAGCGTACAGGACTTCCCGGTGGCAAGGCATACTCTGTTTACTACAAGAAATTTTCATTTCCTTATGTAATTCTCATCGTTACATTTCTTGCAATCGGTCTTACAGGCAGATCAAGGCGGAATATATTTATAATAAGTATGTTCATTTCTCTTTCTGCATCGGTTGTATTCTACGTACTCCAGATGGTAACGATGCTTCTTGCAGAAAACGGCTACATCGTACCGGCAGCGGGAGCGTGGCTTCCTGTAATAATCTTTCTGATAATAAGCGTTCTTTTATTAAAGAATTCTAAAACATAAAAAATCGGCAGGTAAAAATATGGAAAAAATTTTTAATATAATTCACAAAAATAAAAACTCAAGGGCTCGTACCGGAGTTCTTACGCTCCCTCATGGCACTGTTCAGACTCCGGTCTTTATGCCTGTCGGAACAAACGCAACAGTAAAGTCAATTACAAATGATGATTTAAATGACATCGGTTTTGAAATAATTCTTGCAAATACATATCATCTTTATTTAAGACCGGGTGCAGATTTAATACAGGAAGCCAGAGGTCTTCATGGTTTTTCTAAATGGGATAAAAATTTTTTAACAGATTCAGGCGGCTTTCAGGTTTTTTCTCTTTCTAAGTTAAGAAAGATTACCGATGAAGGAGCAAAGTTTCAGAGTAATATTGACGGAAGCTATCATATGTTTACTCCAGAAAACGTTGTCGACACTCAGGTTAAATTCAACTCGGATATACAGATGCAGCTTGATGTCTGCTCTGGCTGGGGTGTTTCTAGAAAGGAAGCAGAAGAGTCTTTAAGAATAACTTCTGACTGGCTTTTGAGGGCAAAAAAAAGATGGGAAGAATGCCGCGAGCAGGGCTATAAGGGAATTCTTTTTCCTATCGTGCAGGGAAACTTTTTTGAAGACTTAAGAAAACAGAGTGCAGAATTTGTTGATTCGCTTGATTTTCCGGGAATTGCAATCGGCGGTCTTTCTGTAGGCGAGCCAAAAGAAGAGTATTCCAGATTTTTAGCCTATACGGTTGAACACTTGACAGAAGATAAGCCTAAGTATGTCATGGGAATCGGAACGCCTGACTATATTCTCGATGCGATTTCAAACGGAATCGATATGTTTGACTGCGTTTTGCCGACAAGAAATGCCAGAAACGGCTCATATTTTACGCGTGACGGAATGCTTTCTATAAAGCAGGAAAGATTTATTCATGATTTTTCTCCTGTAGACAGGGAATGCAACTGTAAAGTCTGCAGGACTTATTCACGCTCATATCTGCGTCATTTATTTAAATCCGGTGAAATTTTAAGCAGTATTCTTGCAACTTTTCACAATCTTTATTTTTTAAATAATATGATAAAAGAAGCAAGAGAAGCTATAAATAATGACAGATTTGACGAATATAAAGAGGCATTTCTGTCGAGATTTAAAGCAGGAAAGATTTTATAACGGAGAACGACGATGAAGAAGATATTTGCTTTATTTATGATTTTAAGCCTTTCGCTTTGTTTTGCTCAAGAGAAAAAAGCTCCGAGGGCTCCAGATAAAGAGCGCGCAGAAAAGGCTGCATTAAAAGATGAAGGCAAAAATGCCGTTGAAGAAAAAATCGATACAATACGCTACGGAATTGAATCAGAAATCGTTACTCTTATTAAAGGCCTTATCGATAATGATGACCCCAGATTTTCGAATGAGCTTTATGCTTTGTTCTATCAGACAAAAAGCGTTGCAGTACGTGAAAAAATAATCGAATACTTTACAAAAGAAAAGGATCCGTGCATCGAAGATTATGCCGTAGAAATTCTTTCTGACCCTTATGATACAAAAGATTCAACTGTGGATTTGCTTTTTAAATATATTTCAGAAGTAAAGACAAAAGAAGCCGTTCCTCATGTATTAAAGCTTCTTGAATCAGAAGACGAAACATATTTTTCAAATGCACTTAATGCAATCGGAGAAATCGGCGGAACAGAAGAAGCAGACTTCTTAATTGAATATCTTGAGCGAGATGATCTTTCTGTATCACAGAGGCAGAGCCTTATGAAGGTTTTGGGAAAGTTAAAAGCCGAAAGTACATTTGATAAACTTGCAGAAATCTGCCAGGACGAAGATGAAAACTCTTTTGTAAGAATGTATGCTGCGTGTGCAATCGGTGAGATGAAAAAGAGCGAAGCTCTTCCTATTCTTGTAAAACTTTTTGAAACACCTGATCCTAACTTTCGCGTTTATGTAATAAAAGGTATTTCAAATTTTGATGATAAAGAAGCAAAGGATGTAATTATCCAGGGAATAAAAGACGGCCACTGGAAAGTAAGGCAGGAGTCTCTTGAATGTGCACAGAAAATGAACCTTACTGATGCTGTTCCGTTTATAATCCACAGAGCAAAAAAAGATCCTGAAAAAGTAATCAAGGAAAAAGCATACGAAGCACTTTCAAAAATCAAGACTTCTGAAGCAATAAAATTTTTAGTTGAACAGATTACAGATTCTAAAATAGATGACGGAGCAAAGGGCAGGGCCTGTGACGTACTTTTAAAGAATACAGACAGCGGAAGATCAGAAATTGCAGAACTTGCTTCTTCGATTGCAGCAGATGACAAGAGAAAAAATTTAAGATATCAGATTGGAAAACAGATTGCAAAATATCCTGATCCAAAATTTGCTGATGTTTGTCTTGCATATATGAATTCAAAGGATGCTTCTACATGTGCATTAGGAATTGACATGTACGCATCAGGAAGATACTCATCTGCTTCTGCAAAAATAAATGAAATTGCAGAAAATACAAAAGCCGGTGCAAATCAGAAAAAGGCAAGAAAAGTACTGCAGCTTGATTAAAAACTTAATGGAGAAAAAAAATGACCTCTGATGAATACTGGCAGAAATTTTTAAAAGAAACCGGTAAAAATCCCGGATTAAAATATCACGGCGAGTTTCAGTTTGGACTTGGAGAAGAACACGACAAAAGTCTTTCATCACTTGTATTATCAGGTGCAAAGACAGCCGTAACTTCGTCGCTTTATGCTTTTCAGATTGATATGGAAAGTGTTCCCAAAAAAGGAAATTACTATATCCTTACTGACGATAAGGACAGTCCTCTGTGCGTTATCCACGAAATAAACGTAACGATTATGGCATTTAAAGATGTTACATGGGAGTATGCAAGAAAAGAGGGCGAAGACCAGAATATCGAACAATGGCGGGAAAACCACATAGAGTTTTTTAAAGACGAAGCAGAGCTTATGGGCTATGATTTTTCAGAAGACATGCCTGTCGTATTTGAAGAATTTGAGGTTGTCTATAAATAATCCGAGCTTGCTTTAGCGCTAGTTTTCGTAGAAGCTGTTTATTCTTCTGTAAATTTCATTGATTTTTTCTTTCTGCTCATCATTAAATTTATCTTCTGCTTCATCAATAAGAGTTTCAAGGCTTGATAAGCTTTCAGAAACGGCAGTAGAAAATCCGCGTGAAACTTTAAACCAGTAATTTCCTTTGTTGTCCGTAAATACGCAGATAAATCCCATTTCGCGGCTTTTTGATTTTGCAACTGCAACATTTAAAACATAGTCGAGCGAAGAAACGAGTTTATCTATCTGAGAAGGATCTGAAATATCAATGTTTATTTTTCTGTCAAATTTCTTTTCGTCTACAGGAATGAGATTTAAGTTTGACGCAATCTTAAATATAAGTTCAAGCTTTTCTCCTGCAAGGATTTCATAACCGTTTTTGTATAAAACCTTTCCTTTTACATTTAAAATCTTTCCGTAAGATTTTGCTTCTTTTGAAAAATCATTTTCTTTAGCACATACAAGCAGTTCACTTAAAGGCAGAAGAATAATCTGTTTTCCCTTGATTTTCTTGATTTCAAACGGGAATGAACCGATTGTAAGAACGTCTTTTACGCTGTCTTTTTTCTTTGCATTATTTTCTTTCTTTGTTTTTTCTTTAGGTAATGAATCATTCTTCGTTTTCTTAAGTGAATTAAGATCTTTTTCGAGTCCTGATTCAATTTTTGCAAGCTGACTTTTAGTAAGCGGCGAAACACTCATTGCAAACATTCGGCTTGTTCGTACGATTTCTCCTGCAACGATATACATCGGATCTGTTCTGAACATATTGCTTCCTGGGTGAATCGAAATATGGTCTGCAGTGAGTGTTCTGTAATTATCACGTCCTTCGCGAACGCATACAAACTGAATCATACCGCATGCAATACAGCAAAGATAATTATCGACAGGACCTTTTGAAAGAATAGGAATCTGCTGGTCAGAAACAATCTGCGAAAGCTGCTCGTCGATGTTTTCTATTTCTGCCATAACCTTGTCATCAAGATAGTATTTTTTGCAGAACTGTTCTTTATTTTTCTGCTGCTGATATGTGCGGAACAGTTTTAAATATGACACAAAATCGCCCTGTATGTCACGGAATGTATGATGTGCACGGCGTGCGTCCATTTCTTCTCCCTGTGGTAAAACAAAAGGTGAGTGCGTACTTAAAAAAGAAGCTGCTATGAGGACTTCTTCAAGAACATCCGGGTAGTGCATGATTGACTCTACGATTATTCTTGAAACTCTTGGCGGAAGAGGAAAAAGAACCATCATGTTTCCGACAGGAGAAAGAGTGTTGTCATCATTAAGGGCTTTTAACATCTTTAATGTTTCGACAGCTCCGCGGATTGCTTCTCTTGGTGGTTTTGAAATAAAATCAAAGCTTTCAAATTCACGTATTCCTAGTTCTGCCATTCTTAACACAACTTCGCTTAAGTCTGTTCTGAAAATTTCTTCTGTAGTATAACTTTCGCGTGTATCATAATCCTTTCTCGGATAAAGGCGGTAGCATGTCCCAGGTCTTGTACGTCCTGCGCGACCGCGCCTCTGGTTACACGAGGCTTTTGAAACAGGCGTTTCTATAAGGCTTGATGTAAATGTTCTCGGTGAATAATAATTTAATTTCGAAAGTCCCGAATCGATTACAGAAGTTATGCCGTCAATCGTTACAGAAGTCTCTGCAATGTTTGTAGAAATTATTACTTTTTTTCGACCCAGAGGCGCTTTGTTAAAAACTTTTTCCTGCTCTTCCTTTGGAAGCCTTCCATAGAGCGGAATCATCTGAATCTTTCTTGAAAAATGTGCATGATATAATTTATTTATGCAGTCTTTAATTGATTTTTCTCCTGGAAGAAAAACAAGTACGTCACCGTCTGTATGATTGTAAAGAATGCGTTCAATCGTATTGCTTACTTTAGAAAGCAGAGCTTCTTCTGCTGTTGCAGTAAGTGTGCTTGCAGGAATCGTCGGCGGATCATAAATTACAGTTACAGGATAGGTTACCGTATCAATCGTAACGATAGGACAGCCATCAAAATAAGTCGAAAACTGTTCTGCATTCATTGTTGCACTCGAAACGATTACTTTAAGATCAGGCCGCGCCTTTAGCACGCGCTTTAAAAGGCCGAGAACAAAATCTATGTTTAAACTTCTTTCATGTGCTTCGTCTACCATGATGACAGAATACTTGTTCATCATAGGATCAAGCTTCATTTCCTGTAAAAGAATTCCGTCGGTCATGATTTTTATTCTTGTCGTTAAATCGGTTTTATCTTCAAAACGCATTTTATAACCGACAAGTCCCGGGTAAGTTGTTCCAAGCTGTTTTGAAATGAACTCACTTACAGAAAGCGCGGCTATGCGGCGCGGCTGCGTTACTGCGATTATTCCGTTATCAGAATATCCTGCTTCGTGAAGGATTACAGGAATCTGTGTCGTCTTTCCTGAACCTGTAGGGCTTTGAACTACAATTACCTGATTTGTTTTTAATGTATCGAGTATTCTCTGTTTCTGTTCGTATACAGGAAGTGATTTATAGTCTATCGGCATGTTGTAATTTCCTTTATTTCGTTTAATGCTTTTTCTCTTTCGATAAGATAATTTTTCCAGTTGACCAGATTTTTTTCATCGAGGTAGTCATAAAAATCCTTACCGATTATTTTAATAACAAAACTTCTGTTTTCATCAACAAAGGTTGTTATGTAGTCTGTGTATGAACCTGTTATGGATAGTCCTTTCTTGTCTTTTGCAATGCTTAAGGATATTAAAAATCCATCGCCCGTGTATTCGCGGATTGCACGCGGGTTTTCATAATTTGGTTTATGGCGCTGGCCAGAAATTGTATTTCCTGTAGAGTAGAGAATTACTTTATCCGGAGCTTTTTTATCTTTGTTTTTTATAAATTCTACAGGCTTTGGAACATGCGGATGATTTGCCCAGAGAACATCAACTCCCGCATCAAGAAGTTCAAGATAAAAATCGCGGCGCTCTTTAAAAATGTCGAGGATGTATTCTGGTTCATCTGCGTGGATTGCAAGAATAAATACATCGCACGGATTTTTTTCGCGTAAAAGCTTTACCTGCTCAAGTAATGCAGCTTTTCCTTTTTCTGTGTGCGGAAAATAATTTATGCGTTCGTTATAATTTTGAGTATTTAAAATCTGGGTAATTCCGAAAAACAGGACTTTATAATCTTTAACCGTAAAGTAATTGTATGACACAGGGCTTTTAGAAGCCTTTTGCTTTGTAGAAACATCGGTTTTAAGACCGTTCATATAAACAGGTCGTTTTGAGTCCTTATACTTTTCCTGAATTTCTTTCATCCATGCTGCAGTAGAAATTATTCCGTCTTCACCCTGATCGTTTGTGTGGTTATTTGCCACAGTCATTACATTGATACCGGCGTCAATTGCTGCCTGCGGGTATGAGCTTTGCATATTAAAAGTAGGGTAGTTTTCAAAAGGTCTGTCATCACATACCGGTGCTTCAAGGTTTGCTATCGTTAGGTCTGAATTTAATGTAACGTCTTTGATTCCTTTCCAGATATCGTTAAAGTCCTTTGTCTTAAAATTCTGCGTATGGCACATAATGTCTCCGCAGATGACTATATTGAGATTTTTTTGAGGAAAATCCGGGCGCTTAGTCTGTTCAACTTGAGTAGTTGTACATGAAAAAAATACAAGAACAAAAAAAGGTATCAGGTAAAATTTTTTATGCATGGTTAGATTATATATAAATTAACTGATATTGACCATAAAAATCTTGAATTTGCAGATAGTTTTAAATTACTTCATATAGTAATCAGTTCTTAAAATAGTTTTACTTATTTTGTGATTAGATGTATAATATAAGAATGCAAATTGTATAAAAATGCAGGAGAGATTATATGGACGATTTTTTTAAGCCTATTTCTACAGAAGATTCGGAAATGAGTGTTAGGGATGAAAATGTTTCTGATGTTAATAAAATTGATCCGGCTTCTGAAGAAGCTTTTACGGGCACTGATATAAATGAAACAACTGCAGACACAGTTTCTGTACATGGAGAATTTGAAGCAGTTGAGTCAGTTGAGTCTATTCCGGCTGAATCCGTAATAGAAGAACCTGTAAAGGAAGAGGCGGTAAATGAGGAACCTGCTTTACAGGTGGAACCGGTAAAAGAAAGCGCACCTTCTTTCGTAAATGAAAATAAACCGAGTGAACCATTAAAGACTCATATAATAGATACAAAGAAAACTGTAAAGAGAAAAACTCTTTATACAAAAATCATTGTTCCGGCGATTGTCGTTTTGATTGCAGGATGTTTCTTTGTTGCGTTGTTTTTAAGAAGAGAGACAAATATAGAAATGACAAAGATTAACAGGGATTCTTTAAATGCACACATCCCTGTTCTTTTGACAAGAATTACTGCAGAAAAGAATGACCTTTCTAAAAAACTTATGTCAACAAGACGAAGTTTTCTTATGCTTGGTAATACAGAAAACGAAGTTACAAAGCGCCTTATAGATCTTTATGCAACAGAATTTGATCTTATGCGTGCAATTTATTCTGATACGAAGGGTAATGTAGAATTTGTATCTGGGCTTGGAAATCCAAGCGTGGTTCCTTCAGAAATAAAATCAATTACGGCTGCTACAAATGGAACCCCACGCGTAATGGTTTTCTCAGAAGATAAGGAAGTTATTTTTATTGCTTCGGTTAAAATTGGAAACCATGTCTTAACTTTTGAAAAAGAATTAAGTAATCTTTACACTCTCGAAGAATATGCAAAACTTATGAACTGTGTAATTACTGTTTTTATTGATGACCTTCGTGTTGAGACTACGATTCAAGATGAAAATGGAAAGTATCTTGTTGGAACAAAACTTAACAACGATAAAATCTATAATAAAGTTTATAACATCCGCGAAATTTATCGTGGTGACAACATAATTGTAGGAAAACCTTATGTAACAGTTTATATTCCTGTTGATACAGATGACGGTTCTAACGTAATGCTCTTTATGGGAACTTCTGTTCATTCGATTAAAGAAATTTCAAAAGCAATTTCAAATAAATCTATTCCGATTGTTGTCGTAATCATTATGCTTGTAATCGTTATCATTCTTCTTGCCGTTTCTCTTTTCATCATGAGTCCTCTTAATAAAACTGCTGATGCATTTGAGGTATTGAACGGTACATCTGGTGCGTCAGACCTTACGATACGTCTTGCATCTAAAGGTAATAATGAAATTTCTAGAATGACAGATGAAATCAATACATTTATTTCTTCACGGCAGTCGATTATTTCTGATGTAAAAGAAGCAAGTGATGCTCTTGCTCAGATTGGTGAAAGTCTTGCGACAAGTTCTCAGCAGTCTGCAAGTGCAATCTCACAGATTATGGCAAATATCGAAAGTGTAAACGCAAACGTAGAAAAACAGAGTCAGGCACTTATCGAAGTAAAGCAGAATCTTCAGAAAAACCTTGATGGTGCATCAAGCCTTGATATGCTTATTGAACAGCAGACGACTGGTATTACACAGTCTTCGGCAGAAATCGAAGAAATGATTGGAAACATCAACTCTGTTTCTAATTCTGTAATTAAGATGACTGATGAATATAAAGGTCTTATGTCGATTACAGAAAGCGAAAAGGAAAGGCAGAATACTGTTGCAGCCCAGATTGCAGATATGGCTCAGCAGTCAAAACACCTTTCTGATGCCAATAATGTAATTTCGCAGATTTCTTCACAGACAAACCTTCTTGCCATGAACGCTGCAATAGAAGCTGCTCATGCCGGAGAAGCCGGTAAGGGATTCTCTGTAGTTGCAGATGAAATCCGTAAGCTTGCAGAAAACTCTGGTAAACAGTCAAAGGCCATTAAGACAGAACTTAATGCGATTACAAAAGTTATCGAAGACGTCGTTAATAATTCTGGTCTTGCAGTTAAAGGATTTGAAAATATTCTTGAAAAGGTAAGTTCTACAGAAGTTCTTGTAGACCAGATTAGTACAGCGATGAAAGAACAGCAGACTGCTTCTGAGCAGGTTCTTATAGCTCTTCGCAATGTAAATGATTCTACGACAAAAGTTCAGGAAACATCTAAAGTCATGACATCTGGAGTTCTTTCTGTAAGCTCTGCTACCGAAAACCTTGCACAGATTGCACAGATAGTTTCTGGTAGTATGGAAGAAATGAAATCCGGTGCAAAAGAAATCAATGCATCTTCTCAAGATGTCTCTGAACTTGCAAACAGCACTAAGGATAATATCGTAGTTATGACAGACATTATCAATAAGTTCAAGATTGAATAGTAAATCATCAAACTGAACTTATTGAATAATTATCAGTAATATTTAATCAGGCCTGCTTCTGCGGGTCTGTTTTTTTTACTAGGAATACAGAAAGCATAAGGGCAACTACATAAAGAATGCCTGTAAATATCAGAACATTCTGGTAACCGGTTGGATTAACTGTAGTTCCGTTAAGCTCGACGAATGAACCTGTTTTTTCTACGATAAGGTTAGCAATCTGGTTTCCAGAAAGACCTGCAAATGCCCACGCAGAAAGTGTAATTCCGTGAATTGCAGAAATATTTCCCATTCCGTAATGATCAGAAAGAAGTGTCGGAACATTAGAAAATCCTCCGCCGTATCCTGCGTTTATCATAAAGTTTAATGCAAGAACAAATATAATGAGAATGATATTGTTGTTTCCGTTTGCAATTCCGTTTGTAAAATATACGACTGCAGAAAGAGCAATGGAAATTATAAAAATCATTTTGTAGATTGTGTTGCGGTCTTTCATTTTATCTGCCCATGCAGAAAATCCGATTCGTCCGCCGGCATTAAAGAGTGCAGAAATCATGGATATGATTCCGATAAAAGAACCTAAGCCGATGCATTTTATAATCTGTTTTTCCTGTGAAATGATTGCAAGACCACATGTGATATTTATGTAGAACATAAGCCAGATTCCGATGTAAGAAGCAATCGGTTTTGTTTTTAATGTTGCGATGATTCCTTCTTCCTTTGATTTTTTCTGCGGTTCAATCCAGCCTTCCGGTTTTGCAAGAATAAGATGTCCGATAAACATCATTAAAAAATAAACTGCGGCAAGAATGTAGAACATTTTATAGATTCCGCCTGAGCCAAGATTCTTTAACATCCACTGCATGATTGGAGAAGCAATTGCTTTTGCAGCACCAAAGCCAGCAACTGCAAGTCCTGTTGCAAGTCCTTTTTTATCTTTAAACCAGAGCATGAGTGTTTTTACCGGAGAAAGATATCCGCTTCCAAGCCCGATTCCCATGATAAAGCCGTAGCTTATGTAGATTCCGATTAAAGCAAGTTTACTTGGAGAGCCCGATGCAAGTGACTGACCGCCGTACCAGATAAAAAATCCGGTTCCTGCCATACCGAGTGTAAAAGTTATCGTTGCGATTAATGAAGATTTATGAATGTTTTTTTCTACAAGGCTTCCTAAAAATGCGGCCGACATTCCGAGAAAAAAGATTGCAAAGCTGAATGCCCATTCAACAGCACCTTTTGAAAAGCCGATGTAGTTTGCGATTTCCTGACTAAAAATTGACCAGCAGTAAACTGTTCCGATACTGCAGTGAAGAAGAAGAGCCGGAATTGCTCCTCTAAGCCATTTGTTCTGGATGTTTTTCATAAAACCCCTCCATGAAATATTCTTGATTAATCTTACTATATATAGTCACGCTTCTCAAGGTATACATGCAAAAAAAAACAGTCCACTTCAACGTGGACTGTTTTATGATTTAAACCGCAGGCACGCAGCACGCACCTGCCGGTTTTTTAGGCTAGAAACTTCCAGCTACAGCTACTGCACAAGCTACTGTACATCCAACCATAGGGTTGTTTCCCATTCCCATGAAGCCCATCATTTCTACGTGTGCTGGAACTGATGAAGATCCTGCGAACTGAGCGTCTGAGTGCATACGACCCAAAGTATCAGTAAATCCGTA
>CAJORB010000011.1:0-59045 GCA_905236565.1 uncultured Treponema sp.
AATCTACTAAAGAAAAACCGGGCCCGCTTCTTGAACATTCACGAAATCTTTACGATGAACTTACAAAAGAAGTCGGCGGCGAACTTGACGGTATTTAATTTCAGATGAGAAACATACTTCTTACAGTTTCATACGACGGAACAAATTTCTCTGGCTGGCAGAGGCAGGATAAAAGTGATGAAAAAAAGCCTGTCAGGACAGTGCAGGGGGAACTCGAAAAAGTTTTAGAAAGCGTTCATAAGACAAAAATAAATCTGCAGGGCTCCGGAAGGACAGACAGCGGTGTTCATGCTGTAAGACAGAAGGCAAATTTTTTAAGCCCGATTGATTCGATTCCTGCAGAAAAATATGTCGTTGCTTTAAATTCTCTTTTACCCGATGATATCCGCATTCTGGATTCTAAAGAAGTTGATGAAAATTTCTCGTCACGATTTTCGGCAGTTACAAGAACATACCGTTATTTTATTGTTCCGTCTAACAGAGCGCTTGCAACTCAGATGCCTTATGTGTGGAATATAAAAAATGAACCGGACATAAAAAAACTTAATGCGATGGCTTCTGTTTTAAAAGGTGAATTGAATTTCGCAACTTTTACTGCTGCAGGGGATCAGAGTAAATCGACCTTTCGTTATGTAGAAAATGCTCATTTTTTTTATGAGGATTTATGCCCGTGCGGAAAAGCAATTGTTTTTGAAATTACTGCAAACGCATTTTTGTGGAAGATGGTAAGGTCTCTTACAGGTTCGATGATTTTCTTTGAAAAAAATGGTTACGATGAAAAATATTTTAAAGAAGTTCTGGATTCATGTGACAGATCAAAGGCAGGACCTACAGCGCCTCCTCAGGGCCTTTTCCTCTGGGATATAAGCTACGAAGGTGTTCGCCACGATGCAGATTACGTAAAAGAAAATTCTACAGAAGATTAACTGGATCTATATCGACTTCGATATAAACATTTTGAGGTTTTGAAAAATCATAAAGAAGATGCCCTGCAAGTTTTTGAAGGATTCCTATATTCTTTGATTTTAACATAATCTGATATCTGTAATTTGCAGAAACTTTTCCAAGCGGACATTCTGATTCTCCCATGATTTCTACATCATCTGACTGTTCTGGATATTTCTTTTTATATTCTGCAAGTTTGTTTTCAAGGATTTCTTTTGCATTTTTTGCAGTCTGTCTTGCATCTTCTAAAACAGGGCAGCGAAAAACAAGTCTTACAAAGCGAGAAAAAGGCGGAAAATCAAGCATTTTCCTCTGCATTATTTCTGAAGAATAAAATTCGTTTGTCTTATTCTGGCATGCATAAAGGATGCTTTCTGCACCAGGATTATAAGTCTGAACATACACAACACCGTCAGGAAAATACCTTCCTGCGCGGCCGGAAACCTGCGTAATAAGAGAGAAGGTTTTTTCTGCAGCACGAAAATCCGGCAGGTGAAGCGATGTATCTGCAAGAACGATTCCGACAAGCTTGAGGTTTGGAAAATTAAGGCCTTTTGCAATCATCTGGGTTCCAAGCATAATATCATACCGGCCGCGTTTAAAGTCTTCGATTTTTTCCTGCAGTTCTCCTTTTTTTGTAAGAGAGTCTGTGTCGACTCTTACGACTTTTGCATTCGGAAATTTTGATTTAACTTCGGCTTCGATAAATTCTGTCCCAAAGCCTGAGTATCCTATGTCAAATGATCCGCAGTTCGGGCAGCTCGAAGGCGGTTCAATCGACCAGCCGCAGTAATGGCATTTGAGGCGGTTAAGCGATTTATGGTATGTAAGCGGAACAGAACAGTTCTTGCATTTTATTTCATAGCCGCAGTATGAGCATCTGAAAAAGTGATTGAATCCTCTGCGATTTAAAAAGAGAATGATCTGTTTTTTTTCTTCGAGAGTTTTTTCGATTGCGTTTTTTAATTCTTCTGAAATACTCTGTCCTTGAATATTCTGCCTTGATAAATCAATGCATTTTATTTTAGGCATCGTTCCGCCTGCAAGACGGCGAGTGAGCTTGTGGCAGTTAAACTGTCCGTTGCTTATAGAGTTCCAGCTTTCGACAGATGGCGTCGCGCTTCCCATTAAAAGCGGAATCTTTAATTTTGTACATCTGTACATTGCAACCTGCCGTGCATGATAGCGCGGCGTATTGTTGGATTTATATGAGCCGTCGTGTTCTTCGTCAATTATTATAAGTCCTAAATCCGGAACCGGTGCAAAGACAGCGCTCCTTGCTCCGATTACGATGCGGGCTTCACGCTTTAAGATTCTGTTCCACTCTGCAAGTTTCTGACTTGGTGTTAAACCTGAGTGAAGTACCGCTGCAGTCTTTCCGAATCTGTTTACGACAGCTTCGATTACCTGTGGTGTAAGACCAATTTCCGGAACAAGATAGATTATGCCTTTATCTTTTTTTAAGACATTTTCTGCAACGCGCATAAATACTTCTGTTTTACCGCTCCCTGTTGTTCCGAAAAGATAATGAAATTTATTTTCTTCGGAGTCGAAACTGCATATTGCCTCGATTGCCTTTTTCTGTTCATCAGAAAGTTCGATATTTTTCTTTTCTGAAAATTCTTCGACAAATGAAAAAGCAGAACTTTCTGATTCGCGTTTTCCAGACGGAATTATTGAATTTAAAACTTCTCCTATCGGACAAAGATAATATGAAGACATCCATGAGCCGAGTGTGAGAAGTTCTTCTGTAAGAATCGGACTTTCATCCGGAACTCGTACTATAGGACGGATTTTCTTTTCGTCAAAGCCTAAATCTTTCGGAAGCTCATCAAAAATTTTTGTTATGATTCCCGTCATGCGTTTGTTGCCAAATTTTACTTCGACTCTTTTCCCGTTTTCGGGAGGAAATGTTTTTGCATTTACGGCACGCTTTGAAAAAAGATCTTTCTGACTTTCGTCTGATTTGCTTTTATTTATGCTTACAGTATCTTCGCTTAAGGCAGAGTAGGTGAATGTCTGGTTTAAAGGCACATTGAGTGCAACCTGGAGATACTTCATTTTATTTTACAAAGTTTTTTTCATAGTCAGGTACAAGCTGTAAGAGTTTTGCCCTGAAAGCCTTTAAATCCTGCCATGCCGGAGCTTTTAATCTTTCGTCGCGCAGAAGGGCACTCGGATGATATGTAGGCATTACAGGTATTCCGTTATACATAGAAAAATTACCGCGAAGGGCATTTATACCCGATGAAGTTCTCAAAACTGACTGTGCTGCAACGCGGCCCATGAGGAGAATCATCGATGGTTTTAATAAACTTATCTGAGCGTCAAGAAAACTTATGCAGGCAGAAATTTCTTCTGGGAGCGGGTCACGGTTGTGAGGCGGTCTACATTTTACGACATTTGCAATATAGCAGTTTTGAGAACGGCTTAAAGAAATTGCTGCAAGCATTTTGTCTAAAAGCTGTCCGGCTTTTCCTACAAAAGGAAGTCCCTGATTATCTTCTTCTTCTCCAGGACCTTCTCCGATTACAAGTACGAGAGGTTTTAAAACTCCTGTTCCAGGAACTACATTTTTTCTTGTCTGACATAACTTGCATCGCCTGCACTCATAGATTTTGTCGGCGATTACCTCAAGAGACACCGGTTTTTTAGTCTGAACCTCTGTAACCTGGCTGTCATTTTGAGGGATTTGAGCATTATTCTGGACCTCATGCGAAGCTTCGACTGCGGTTTCGTCATCAGAAAATACGGGAGGAGCCATATCAAAGCTTTTCTGCGTGTACCCGTTGATTGAATCTGAAACAGTTTTTAATAATTTATATATTGTCTCTTTTTCGCCTGCTGTCATATACGTATTTTACCATATAGTTTGACCTTCATTCAATAAATGTTTATACTTTAATTCAAATGAAAAAAATCAGGAAATTTGCATTAATATTCGTATTTTCACAGCTTTTATCATCTGTTTTTGCCGTAACTCGTGGTGGACAGGACTTAATTTTATGCGGTCACTGGGTTTATTCAGCTTTATTATCACTTGAAATGGAAATGGGACGCGTGACTTTTTCTGATCAGGCACCGATTTCTATAAATGAATTAAAAACATATCTTGAAGACATAGATTATGAGCGTCTTTCTGAACCAGGGAAAAAACAGTACGACAGAATTATTGAATATATTGAAGAAAAAAACTGGTCATGGAATGCAGGAATTTTTTCTATAGGCGTTGAACCTTCTGCAAATCTTGAACTCTACTATAAATCAGAAGAAGATACTCCCTGGGTTTATGATTATACAAAACGTCAGTCAATAATCGACATGCCGATAAAAATCGGACTTGCAGATTACTGTTCAGTTTATATGGGACTTACTTTGTCTCAGAGTTATTATGCGCGCTATTCAACTGACAATTATGTAAACCAGATTTTTGTAAACGATGCATTTGATCCGGCTCTTACTCACGAAAATTATTTGTCTGCAGGATATTTATGGGATAATGGTGTCGGAATAAACTTAAGGACCGGAGTTGGAACTCAGAGCACGGGACATTCTCTTATGCCGTGCATCATCATGTCAGAATATATGACTGACACGCCGTATGTAAATTTAAGGATTTTTTCTCCTGTCTTTAATTATAATTTTAACGTAACTCAGTTTACCAGAGAAACATATTTATATACACACAGAATCGAAACGAGATTTTTTAAGAAAATTCAATTTTCGTTTATCGAAGGAGTTTTACCTTACAGCAGTTTTGATTTAAGGTTTGTAAATCCGTTTGCGATTTTCCATGGTTACGGACTTTTTAACGAATATCATGGAGACTGCTCTTCATATTTTGGATTTAAAATAAGTTATGTTCCTGTAAAATACTTAAGGCTTTATGCTCTTTATTCTCAGAACGAGCACACAATGTCGTCAGAAGGAAGCGGTGAGCCTGAAGGAACCGGTTTTCAGGCGGGTATAGAATCTTATCTTCCTTCAAAAAACGGTTACTTTCATTTTGGTGCTGAATTCTATTATACGAACCCATACCTTTTCATAAAACAGAGTCCTAATGTTTCATTTGCAAAAGTTTTTACAGAAATGATAGAAGGAACGGGAAATTATTATCAGTGGATGGGAAATCCTCTGGGACCTGACTCGCTTGCGTTCCAGATTGCGGCAGGATATGAAGTTCCTGATAAATGGTCGGTTGATCTTGCATATAATTTTGCGGCAAAGGGCGAGTTTGCAGGAACAAGAATTTTCAAAGAGTCCAACTGGCAGAAAAGCGATCTTTCGTTTGATGAAACTGTATGGCCTTACAAAGATCCGGATAATACTTTAAAAGCGCCGCACGGTGTCGTAGAATATGTAAACTCTATTACTGTTAAGGGGACTTATAAACCTGCAGACTATCTTTCTTTTATGGTTCAGCCGTCGTATGTATTTATGTTTAATCACAATCATGTTAAAAATCAGTCAAGACAGGGATTTGAAATTGCATTCAGCGTAAAGACACAGTTTACAAAAATTTCGAAGAAAGAGTTTTCATCAGAATCCCTTTTTAAGGACGGTAAAGAAAAATGAAAAAGTTTTTTTCTATAATCATATTCAGCTTGATGTCGCTTGATTTTTTTGCTTCGTCCCGTGGTGAACAGGAACTTATAAAAGCCGGTCATTGGGTTTATGACAGCCTTGCTGCAGTCTGCACAGAATCAAATTCTGTTTACTGTTATGATGAAGCTCCTTTAACCGTTCAGCAGATAAAAATGATTTTAGACAGAATTGATTATGAATCATTAAGTTCTGCAGGAAAGAAAAATTATGACAGCATAATTTCTTATTTTAATGAAAAAAAATGGACTTTTGGAAGCGAAGATTTTAATATCGGTTTTTCTTTAAGAGTTATCCCCGAAGCACAGTATAAGACAAATGAAGATGTTCAGTGGATTTATGACAGAAAGCAGAGGTCTCCTTTTGTCGACAGCTCCATTGATTTTAAATGCCATGAATACTTTTTTGGTTCAACAGATATTATCGTAGCTCAACCACAGAGCGCAAGATTAAAGAATGACAATTATGTAAACGTGCCGTACAGCATGGAGACAGTTGATATAAACTTTCCTCATAATGCATATTTATCTGCAGGCTTTATGTTTAACGAAACTTCCGGAATTAATATGAGGCTTGGTGTTTTAAGCAAGGATTACGGAAGATCAAGCATAGGGAGTGCAATTTTATCACGTAATTTATACAGCACTCCTGAATTTAATTTAAATATTTATTCTGATTTATTGAGCTATCAGACAAATATTACGATGCTTGGTCTTGACCGTTATTTTTATTTTCATAATTTTTCGATAAAGCCGACAAAAAAACTTTCTCTTTCTATTCTTGAAGGTGCTTTGCCTTACGGATCTATGGATTTAAGATACTGCATTCCGTTTACATTCTTTCATGGATATGCAGGATGGTGGGATTATAAAAATAAGGCAAACGCGCCTGACGAAGAATATGACGTTGCAAGTTATCTTGGCTTAAAGATAAACTATACTCCTGTAAAATACCTCAGGACTTATTTTATCTTTGCGATGAACCAGTTTCAGATGCCAAACGAGGATGACAGATCAATTCCGTCAGGATATGCTGCACAGCTTGGACTTGAAAGCTATATTTCGATTAAAGAAGGGTATTTACATATAGGAGCAGAAGCTTATTATGCTGTTCCGTACTTTATGATTACAGAAAGTCCAAACTGGTCTTTTGTAAAAACTTATAAAGAAACATGTGACAACTCTGCAACATTCTATGAGTGGATAGGAAGTCCTTTAGGTCCTGATACGATTGCATTTAAACTTGATGCAGGCTATGAAGTAAAGGATAAATGGGGAGTAAATTTTTCATACCTTTTTGCAGCATGTGGTGAACTTTCTAATCCGGATTTCTGCGGATGGGGCGGATACGACTATGACTTTTTCTCTGAAAACCGTCAGTTAAACTGGGTTTACCCGAAAAATACAAATAATGATAAATATAAAAACGGGGCAGCTCTTGCTTCTCCGACAGGAACTCCGGAATATAGAAACATCGTTTCCTTTAAATGCGATTACTGGCCTGAGTCATGGCTTTGTATAACGGCTTATCCTGGAGCTGCTTTTATATTTAACCGCGGACACGAAGAGGGAAAATTTGATCTTAGTTTTGAGTTTGCACTCTGTGCAAAATTTGATATAACAAAATTATCTTTAAAGTAACAGGAACGTAAAATGAAAAAATTAACTGTAATTCTTTGTGCATTTTTAATGTGTTCATCTCTTTTTGCTCAAGCCTCACTTGATCCGAATGATGTATTCTATAAAGATGCAAAAAACTGGGAAACAAAGGGAATTATTTCATGGCTTCCGCAGATGAGACCTTATCCTGCCCAGACAATCAAATCGATTCTCGAACAGGTAAAAGAAAAGGGCAGCGAAGAAGATGTTGAGCTTGCACAGTATTATTACGAAAAGAATTTCGGTAAAGGATGGAATATCGGTTTTACGCTCGGAGATAAATTAAGAACTGCAGATTCAGAAAAGAACCGCAATATGTTTTTTGCCGAACCAGAATTTTTTGGTAATCTCGAATTCTTTGATCTCGTTACTTTAAGTTACAAGCTTGGACTTTTTATCCAGAATAAATCGGTAGAAGAAGATTCTGTATGTCCTATGTTTAAATTCCGTCTTACAGATACACATGATGACTCAGCTTCTGCAGGCCCTTTAAAAGCAAATCTTGATATGGTTTCAAATGTGACTGTAGGAAAAGACAATCTTTATTTTACACTCGGATTAAACAGAGTAGCTTATGGCCCGATATTGTCTGATTCTGTAATGCTTAACGGAAAACAGTTTCATTCTGGAAACTTTGTGTTCAGTTATGAAGCAGAGAAGTGGGGTTATGTTCAGTCATTGAATGTACTTACACGTTCTACAAAAAATGAAAAGTCTGCTCCATCAGATTTTGCTCCAGAAAAATATCTTGCATTCCATTCGGTAAGATTTAAGCCTGCAGAATGGATTGCAATTTCTTATTATGATGCTTCGGTCTATACAAACAGATTTGACCCTGCATATTTGATTCCGGTTCCTTATATGGTAACTCAGTGCATGTATTCTGCAACTGACAATCTTATAAGCGGGCTTATTTTTGACTTTAGACCGTTTAATAATTTTGGCGTTTCTGTTTCGACTGCTTTTGATGACATTGACCTTAACGGACTTGCAGAAGGAAAATTTGATACGAGATTAAAAATGGCTTTGATGCTCGGAGTAAATTATATTCCGGACGTTAAGTTTATTGACAATATTTCTTTTGATTACACCCTTATAACTCCTTATACATATTCACACTCAGATCCGCATATCGAAACATTCGGTTCAGATGTTGCATCGATTGCAGACAATTACAATAAAGATAATTTTACGACAAGACTTCATAGCCTTGGGACTTCGGTTCCGCCTAACTCTGACCGTTTTGCATTTGCGATTGCTTTTAAGCCTGCAAAACGTCTTCGCGTAAATTTTAATTCTTCGTTTGTAAGACATGCAAATATTGCAGAAAGTTTTTCTGACGAAGAAGCATGGGCATATATTTTTTCAAACTCAACTGTGCAAGAAGGATATGAGTTTTCTAACGATGGTTCAATCTGGACAAGCCCTATGTATCCTGACGAAAGTATTTACACAAACCACACTCCGACAGCATCAAAAAATCTTTTCTTAAAGCAGGAGCACAAGATGTATATTCTTCAGTGCGGAATTGACGCAGAATATGAACTTGAGCGCTTTAAATGGGGAACTCTTTCTTTAAGTATGGGCTATATGTTTGAATACATATATAACAAGGGAGTTGATTCAAATATTTACAGAAAAGACGCGTCGGTGAGTGCAAGCCATACAACAACGCCCGATGCAGGTATAATTGCGGTACAGAAAAATGCGTGGATTGACAATTTTACCAATCAGTTTAATAATTATTTTATGATTGCCGTTAAGTATACATACTAGGCAGGGGATTTTAATGGAACAGAAGCGTAAATTCTTATTTCTATATCTTACAACAGGTGCCGGACATATCTCTACTGCCAGGGTTATGCGTGACTGCATACAGAAATTAAATCCTGATGCAGAAATCGTTATGGTAAACGGCTTTGACAAAAAAAATATCTGGGGTCAGTATATTTTTGAGCACGGATATTATATGTCAACAAACGTTTATCATGGAATGTTCGCGCTTGCCTATGACATGGGAATGAACAGGTTCTGGCAGTCTGCAACCATTAAACTTTTGTATCCTCATACTACATGGTACTTAAAAAAAATTATCGAAAAAGAAAATCCGACAGACATCGTTTCTTTCCATTTTGCATTAAGTCCATATCTTTATGATATCGTTAAAAAATCAGGTAAAAAGATAAATCTTTCTGTAATGGTAACAGATCCTTTTACAGTTCCTCACTTCTGGTTCTATGACAAGCGCCTTGATTATCTTGTTTATTCTGAACAGGCAAAAAAAACCGGTATGTCTCTTGGAGTTCCGGAAAACCAGATTAAAATTGTTCCGTTTGCATTAAATCCAAAATACCAGATTCCTTTTACAAAAGATGATGTAGTTGAATTAAAGAAAAAACACGGATTTGATCTTGATAAAAAAACTCTTCTCATGGTCGGCGGTGGAGACGGAATCCCTGGTGCAATCGAAATCATAAACAAATGTATTTCAAAAAAAGCAAAATTCAGTGTTGCGGTAATCTGCGGACACGATAAAGCAAAACAGAAATATCTTGAAGGAATAAAAGCATTAAATCCAAAACTTGATTTACATGTTTTTGGTTTTGTAAATTATCTTGATGAGCTTGTAAAATTGAGTGACTGCGTCGTAATGAAAGCAGGCCCTGCAACTTTAATCGAAGTGCTTACATGTAAAAAGCCTGTAATCATCTGCCGCTACATTCACAATCAGGAAAAAGGCAACATGCTTTTTGCAGTAAACAACAAAGTCGGATATTTTATCCAGAAGCCTAAAGCAATTTACGAAAAAGTTGAAGAGCTTTTATACGACGAACACTTTGATGAAAAGATGGAAAAAACATTTGCAGCTTTAAAAATCGATACCGATACAGATAAAACTGCGCGCATCCTTCTTGAAAAAAAATCTTTTTAGAGTTTATAAGCTTTCGAACGCATAAAAATGTTTTACGACTCTGGTTTCAAACGCTTTTTTGATAAGTTCATCCGGATTAATCTTCTCATAAACTTCGCGGGCATCCTCAAGACTTGCCTTTAATACGGGGTGTCTTGGACTAAAGAGTACACAGCAGTCTTCGTAAGGTAAAATCGAAGTTTCGTAAGTTCCGATAAATTCTGCAGTTTCGATGATTTCTTCTTTATCAAGTCCTACAAGCGGTCTTAAAAGCGGGAGCTCAGCACAACTTTCTGTTACCTGCATGTTTTCGAGAGTCTGACTTGCAACCTGCCCAAGGCTTTCTCCTGTTATAAGACACTGGGCTCCGATGTGTTTTGCAACCATGTTCGCTGCTTTCATCATGCACATTCTTAAAGCGAGGGTAGACCAGGCCTCAGGCGCTTTTTCTTTTATGAGCATCTGAACATCTGTAAAAGAAATTATGTTGAGTGTAGTCTGCATTCCGTATGTCGAAAGAATCTTTGCAAGGTCTTCAACTTTTTTCTGTGCTTCGTCAGAAGTATACGGGTAAGAATGAAAGTAAATGCATTCAACACGCATACCGCGGCGCAGCATTCTGTAACCTGCGACAGGACTGTCGAGGCCGCCTGATAAAAGAAGAAGTCCTTTACCGCTCATCCCGACAGGAAGTCCACGGCATCCGGTTTTAGAATCGGTATAGACAAAACACTTTTCGCGTACTTCTACCCAGATTGTTACGTCGGGATTATGAAGGTCAACGTCAAGAATTTTATTGTCATAAAGACCAGAGGCGGCCTGCCTCATTATTGCGTATGAATCAAGTTCAAAAGATTTATCGCTGCGCCGCGCGTCGATTTTAAATGTTCTGGCACCTGCTTCTTTTGCGATTTTTCCAAGCTCTGTAACTGTAGCTGTTATCGAAGCGATGTTTTTTTCGCATATCGTTGTTTTTGCCCAGCCTGTAATTCCGATTAAATGAGAAAGACAGAATTCTACTTCGCGGCAGTTTTCTTCTTCGACGTCGATATACATTCTTCCGGCTCTTAAAATTATATCAACCGGAATATGTTTTAAAAAGTCTCGCACATTGCGGACGAGTTTGCTTTCGAAAGCGTTTATATTTGAGCCTTTCAGGGTCAATTCCCCGAGTTTTGCAAGATATGTTATTTTCATATGCTGAATTATAATAAAAAACTTCTTTTATTACAAATATAATCGAATTTAATCCAGAAAAGATCATTTTTTACATAGAAACATAAGGCGGGCTTTGTTAGATTCAGCTCAGTAAAATTCTACCTTGAAATACTATTAAATATGGGTTAATCTAAAAGGTATGTATAAAATAAACCAGTTGTTACATCTTCGATCAAAACAGCCTCATACTCTTGGTAAAAACATTCCGCAGATGCTCAAAAATGTCGTTGAGCAGTGTCCTGACACTATTCTTCAGGCTTCTAAAAACGAAATCGGAACGTATGAATATCACAGTTATAAACTGGTTTACAGGCATGTCCTTGACCTTGCATGTGCACTAAAAGAATTTGGTGTAAAAAGGGGAGATCTTGTAGGTCTTATTTCAGATAACCGCCGCGAGTGGATGGTAACAGACCTTGCGCTTTTGTGTCTTGGGGCAGCAGATGTTCCGCGCGGCTGCGACTCGATGGGAACAGAAATCCGTTTTATTTTAAATTTTACGGGATGCAGAGTCTGCTTTTTTGAAAACGACAGACAGCTTAATAAAGTACTTGAAAACATCGATGAAGTTCCAGAACTTACCGATGCAATTTTATTTGATTCTCCTGATGAACTTACAATGGAGCGAGCCGCGCTTCAGGGAATTCGTGTTCATAAGTTCATCGAATTTGAAGATGAAGGAAAAAAATCTTCTGACAGCCAGAGAGCTTTGATTGAAGAAGAAATAGAAAAGACAGAAGGTTCTGATCTTGCGACAATCATTTTTACTTCGGGAACAACCGGAACTCCAAAAGGGGTAATGCTCACTCATGATAATTACATGGCACAGTGCGAAGTAATTAAAGATGTATTTACTACAGCGCGCGAAGGTGACATGTGGCTTTCTGTTTTGCCTGTATGGCATGTAATGGAGCGCGTTTACGATTATTTTATTATTGCTCTTAAAAACGGAATTGCATACTCAAAGCCTGCCATCGAACTCATGAGAGAGGACATGAAAGTAATTAAACCGCAGTGGATTGTAGGCGTTCCGCGTTTGTGGGATGCGTTTACACAGAGCTGTTATCGTGAACAGAGAAAGAAAAACGGTTTTTCTTCGATGATGTTCAATATCGGTATGGCAATTGGAAAAACTTTCTGCTGGGCAAGTGACAGATTCTTAGGATTGATATGCCGCTTTTCATTAAGACAGCAGATTTTAGACAGGATTTACGGATTTTTGCCTTACATTCTTTTGTCGCCTTTTGCAGGTTTAAGTTATTTGATTTCTATCCGCCAGTTAAGAAAAAAACTTGGCGGAAAAATCAAGGGATGCATCTGCGGTGGAGGAAGTCTTCAGCCGGATACGGATCACTTCTTTAGGGCGATGAGGGTTCCGCTTCTTGACTGTTATGGAATGACAGAAACGGCTCCGATTCTTTCTGTAAGAAGCCCTAAAAAAGTTATGTCAGGCTGCGTAGGAAAAGTTTATCCGTCTGCAGAAGTTAAAATTGTTCCGCATAAAGACGGCGTTCCGTTATCGGGTACCCCGCTTGCTCCCGGAAAGAAGGGCCTTGTTTTTGCCCGGGGCCGCCAGGTAATGAAAGGCTATTACAGAAGACCTGATTTAACAAAGCAGATTATCGATAACGAAGGATGGATTAACACAGGAGATATAGGTGTTCTTTCGCGCAACAACGAGCTTGCGATTACAGGCCGTGCAAAAGATACGATTGTACTTATGGGTGGTGAAAATATTGAGCCGCAGGTAATCGAAAACGCAATCTGCAGAAGCAAGTACGTAGAAAGCTGCGTTGCTGTAGGTCAGGATAAAAAATACATCGGCGCGCTTATTGTTCCGCGAAAGGCAAATATCTTGCAGTATGCTAACGATAACAACATTCTCTATGATTCTTATGATTCGCTTATCGAAACAAGCGAAATTGAAAACCTTCTCAGAAACGAGATAGACACTTATATCTGCGAAAAGAACGGTTTCAGAACATGTGAAAGGGTAGGAAAATTTGCCCTTATTCCTAACAGTTTTGAAATCGGGCGCGAAATCAACGCCAAGCAGATTGTAATGCGGCATAAAATCGAAAAAATTTATGCAAAAGAAATAAAAATGATATTTACATCCCGCGTAAATTCTATAACCTAAATCGATTGCGGTGCCGATAATAAAATGGTGAAAAAGGTTTTATTTTTCTGTTCAGCATTTTTATTTATCCTCACTAACGCATTTTCGCAGAAAAAACTTGCAGAAATTCCAAGGGCAGATGAAATCCCGGTTGTAAACCCTGATGCAATTTTAATTACAAATTCTGTTCCGAAACTCTTTGACGGAATCTGGGAAGGCAAGGACCGTTATATAATGTTTCAGGAAAAATCAGAACTTGAGGATATCGTTAAAGATGAAGTTGAACTTACAGAAGATAACTACATCTGGATTTATCTTAAAATGTTTTACGGCTGGTATTATGACCGCAGCGCAGAAAAATATACAAAAAAAACTTCACCAGAAAAATATGACAGCAACGATGTTGTATTCCGTGACATTCAGAATATAAAAATTCAGTTTAAAAAATTACTCGATATCGAAGATTGCAATGCCTACGAAATAATTGTTTCTTATCCAAACATCAAAGAAAAAACTGTAATTCCTGTTGCAGTAATCGGTGATGAACTTTATCTTGATTTTTCAGTTCGTTCAGATTATAAAACTTATGAACAGACTAAAGACAATGACGAAAATGTTTCTTCGTTTACAGGTTCATGGAGCAGTGTTGCCCACGTATCCGGAATCAAAGTAAGTAAGCCGATTGTAAGTGAAAACCTTTACTCACTTTACGTAACCGAAAACAGAATCTATTCAATCCGTTACTGGAAAACCGACATGGAGTATAACAGCGGTAAAGCTTACTTTTCTGACGGAGAAAAAAAATACGAGGTTCCAAAGCATATAGTTTCTGCCGGCAATGTTTATACATGTGTTACAGGGCGGAGTGTTACAATCAGAAATGTTGAACTTAAAAAGAACCTTAATTTAAGTGAATATAAACTTGACTCTAAAAATCTTGTTCTTGCAACAGGAGCTCCTTACATGAAGCGCATTTCTCAAACCTGTGACTTTGAAAGCATGATGGATATTGTTGCAAAGGCAAATGCAAGAAAAGCTCCAAAAGAAGATCCTCCGCTTCCTCCATTTAAGGCTGACTGGGATATGGAAGACATAAAGAGCATAGGAATTCACAAAAAAATCCTCGATGCTGTACGTCGCCGTCAGAACGAATTTTACGAAAAATATCCGTTTAAGCTTAAGATGTACTAGAAAACCTTTAATTCTGTACAGCCTTTTTACTGCATATATAGAATAAAATCTCTTTTTCTGATACAATTATAAAAATTCTGCTCGATATATGAGCCTTAACTTTAAGAGGTTTTATTTTGTACAAGAATGTTGATCCAAAAACAGATTTTCCTAAACAGGAAGAAGAAATCTTAAATTTCTGGGAAAAAAATGACACTTTTAAAAAATCTTTAAGCCAGAGAGAAGGTGCAGAAGATTTTATTTTTTATGACGGACCTCCTTTTGCAACTGGACTTCCACACTTCGGACATTTTATTCCTTCAACTATAAAAGATATTATTCCACGTTATCAGACGATGAAAGGTAAGCGTGTTGAACGCCGCTTCGGATGGGACTGTCACGGTCTTCCGGTTGAAAACCTTATCGAAAAAGAACTCGGACTTAACTCAAAACACGAAATCGAAAATTACGGAATCGATAAATTTAACGAAGCGTGTCAGGCTTCCGTTCTTAAATATACTTCAGAATGGAGAAAGACAATTACCAGAATGGGACGCTGGGTTGATTTTGATAATGACTATAAAACAATGAATCCTGAGTTCATGGAATCCATCTGGTGGGTTGCAAAATCTCTCTGGGATAAAGGTCTTATCTACGAAGGAAAATATATTCTTCCATACTGTCCACGCTGTTCAACAGTTCTTTCTACTCACGAACTTGCACAGGGTTATAAAGATGTTCAGGACCAGACAGTAACAGTCAGATTTAAAATTACAAAAGCACCGGATGGTGTAAAAGATCCTGACATGACAAACGGAAAAACTTATTTCCTTGCATGGACAACAACTCCATGGACACTTCCTTCAAACCTTGGTCTTTGTATGGGACCAGAAGTTGACTATGTAAAGATTCTTGATAAAGAAAGCGGAGACTTCTATATTTTTGCAGAAGCTCGTTTAAGTGCATATTACAAAAACGAAGCAGACTACGAAATCATTTATCGCCATAAAGGAAAAGATTTTATCGGAGCAGAATACGAACCTCTTTTCCCTTATTTTGCTCAGTTGAAGGATCCTAAAGTTTGCGAAGAAATGTCTGGACAGAAATGCGAAAAAGGTGCATTCCGTATGTTCAATGCTGAATACGTTTCTACAGAAGACGGTACGGGTATCGTTCATATTGCTCCAGCATTCGGTGAAGAAGATAATAAAGTATTCCGCGGAAGTGGTGTTCCTAATGTTGAACCTATAGACGCAGAATGTAAATTTACAAAAGAAGTTTCTGATTATCAGGGTGTATTTGTAAAGGATGCAGATAAAGATATCATGAAGCGTCTTAAGGACGAAGGAAAACTCGTTAAACGTGATTCTATCGTTCACTCTTATCCGCACTGCTGGAGATGTGGTTCTCCTCTTATCTATCGCGGAATCGGTTCATGGTTTGTAAAAGTTGCTGACTATCATGATGTTCTTTTAAGGGCAAACAGTCAGATTACATGGCAGCCTGCACATATTAAAGAAGGCCGTTTCGGTAAATGGCTTGCAGGTGCACGTGACTGGGCAGTAAGCCGTAACCGTTACTGGGGTAATCCGATTCCAATCTGGAGATGTGATGATCCTGACTGTAAACACACGCTCTGTGTAGGAAGCCGTGATGAACTTAAAAATTTAAGTGGAACATATCCTGAAGATTTACACAAACAGTTTGTAGATAAAATTACTTTCAAATGTCCAAAATGCGGCAAGGGTACGATGAAACGTATCCCAGAAGTATTTGACTGCTGGTTTGAATCTGGTTCAATGCCTTATGCACAGCAGCATTATCCGTTTGAAAACAAAGAATATTTCGAAAAGAATTTCCCTGCAGATTTTATTTCTGAAGGTCTTGACCAGACACGCGGATGGTTCTACACACTTACAGTTCTTGCAGCCCAGCTTTTTGACAAGCCTGCATTTAAAAACTGTATCGTAAACGGAATCGTACTTGCAAGTGACGGACGCAAGATGTCAAAGTCACTCAGAAACTATACAGACCCTGTAGAAGCAATCAACAAGTTTGGTGCAGATGCAATCAGACTTTTCCTGATGCATTCTGCTGTAGTTAAGGCAGATGAAATCCGCTACAGTGACGAAGGCGTTCGTGATGTATTAAAGTCAATCATCATTCCGCTGTGGAACTCATATTCATTCTTTGTAACTTATGCAAATATCGATAAGATTACATGCACAGGTCACGAGTTTGATTCTAAACTTCCTTCAAATCCTCTTGACCGCTGGCTCCTTTCTGTTACACAGAGTCTTATCAAAAAAGTAACAGAAGCAATGGAACAGTACGATCTGTCTGGTGCAATCGACCCGATTGTTGATTTTATCGACCAGCTCAACAACTGGTACATCAGACGTTCAAGAAGACGTTTCTGGAAGAGCGAAAATGATGCAGACAAAAAAGAAGCATATGAAGCTTTGTATGTTGCTTTAAAGACCTTTGCAAAAGTTGCAGCTCCGTTTGTTCCGTTCATTACAGAAGAAATGTGGCAGAATCTTAAAACAGATGAAGATAAAGAATCTGTTCACCTTGAAGATTATCCTGTATACAACGAAAAATTTCATGATGAAAATCTTGAATTCAAGATGTCAACAGTTCAGAAAGCAATTTCAATGGGACGTTCTTTGAGAAATCAGTTCAACTTAAAGAACAGACAGCCTCTTGCAAGTGTTGCTTTAGTAACAAGAAAGGCAGAAGAAAAAACTGTACTTCAGGAAATGCTTGATTCAATCAAGGAAGAACTTAACGTTAAGAATGTAATTTTCCATGACCGCGAAGACGAGCTTGTTGAATACAAGGCAAAAGCAAACTTTAAAGTTCTCGGAAAAGAACTCGGTGGTCTTATGAAAGAAGCTGCTTCTCAGATTGCTTCTCTTGCAAATAATGCCATCCAGTCTATTCTTGATGGTTCTAAGTTTACGATTGAAGTAGGCGGTAAGTCAGTTGATCTTACAGAAGATAAAATCATCGTAGACAGAATTGAAAAAGAAGACGTTAAAGTTATCAACGAAGGAACTTTGACTGTAGGTCTTGATACAAAGATTACTGACGAACTTAAGAAAGAAGGTTATGTACGTGACCTTGTTCGCGGAATCCAGGCATTAAGAAAAGACAGCGGCTTTGAAGTAACTGACCGCATTAAACTTACTGTCGGCGGTGATGCAGAACTTGAAGCTGCTTACACAATGTTTGAAGATTTCATCAAAAATGAAACTCTTGCCGTAAGCTCTGCATTTGATGCCGGTGTAAAAGGCACAGAAGTAGAAGCAGATGATAAAAAGTGGAGTATCAAAATTGAAAAGAACTAAGAAGAGTTTATTCTGTAAATCGCTTTTTTCTCTTACAGTCTGCATTGCAGTATTCTTTGCAATTGCTTCATGTAAGTCTGCACCGGTAAGTACATTAAATCCTGTTAAAGCCTTTGATGTACTTGATGATGACGGCGCTTTATACATAAGCATTCCTGCCAGAGAAAACTCTGAATTACTTGAAAAGTTTATTGCAAGCTTTAAGCTTGGTATTTCTGAATCTGATGCAAAGATGATTGTATCAAAACTTGACAGAGTTTATGCATCGTTCGGTTCAAAAGCAAACAAGAGAAGAATCTGTGTTTCTGCAGAAGCAAATATTCCGGGTGCAGTTACAGGTGTTTTAAAGAAAAACGGTTATGAAGAAGCAACTGTAGAAGCAGAATCTATTCATGGACCTAAAACTTTATATAAATATTATTCATCAGAAAGTATTCAGATGGCTTTCCCTTCTGCAAAAAATGTTCTGATTTCTAAGAATGTTGTTCCGCTTATCAAGAACTATGCATTTGAAGAAATGGTTGCAAATGGTGCCGTTAACTTCGAAGAACCTTACAGAGAAGACTGGTATAATTCTGATCTTTACAAATGGTTAACAGAAGATACGACAAAAATTCATTTTTACATCGTTCGTCCGCAGTCATTCCTTTCTAATCTTTTAGGCTCGGCAGTTTCTACAAAAACATTCAAGCTAAATTATGCAAAAGGCGAGTTTGAAAAACTTCCTAATTCAAAATACGGACTTACTCTTGAACTTAATTTTATGGAATCAAGATTTATAAAGCCTGCCGTGTCACTTCTTTCACTTGCTTTAGGGCTTACAGATTCAGAAATTGAACAGATTGATAATAATACCGTAAAATTAAGCGGAGTTCATATTAGTTCAAAACAGCTTATTGATATGTTTGGAATTTAACTGGAGGAATAAAATGGCTGATGACAAAGTTATCTTAAAGGCAGAAGATCTTGACGGATATTTAACAGAACAGGATTTAAATGAATTACAGAAACTTGAGGATATGTATTCTCAGGCGATGACAAATTTCTCTCCGCTTAATATCGAAAACACAATCAGTGCATACGATAAAATTGGAAAAGAAATGCAGAAAATCTGTTCACAGCATCCTTCTATCCAGGTTTTCTCATTTGTTACAGAAGAGGGGGCTCATGCAGAAGCAAGCCGTGTAATTGCAAAACTCCGTGACGTAAATACAAACCACGAAGAATTTCTTTACTATACTCAGCGTGCTTATGAAATGCTTTTCAGAATGGCATTTACAGACCAGCACTCAGATAAAAAAAGCCATATCATTGTACAGACTCCTGTTACAAACCCATGTCAGATGTACGGCGTTCATAAAATTCCGGATATCGACTATAAAATCGAAAACTCTGTAATGTGCGTAATGCTTCGCGGTGCTCTTTTGCCTAGTATGATTATGTCAAAAGAAATCGAAGAGTATTCTTCGCACAAGTATAAAACTCCTTTTGCTTTGTTCAAGATTTCAAGAAATGATCAGAAAAAAGAAGCAGATATGGAATATGTTCTCGACCTTAAAAAATCGTTCTTTAATCTCGAAGAACTCGATGGAAAGGATTTGATTTTTGCTGACCCTATGAACGCAACAGGAGGTTCACTTGTTACTGTTGTAAAATATCTTCAGGCTCAGGGTGTTCATCCTAAATCAATCAAGTTCTTTAACGTAATTTCTGCATTAAAGGGAAGCCTTCGTGTTACACGAGCACTTGAAAACTGTACATGCTACACACTCTGGCTTGACCCTGTAATGAATAAATCTGCATACATTCTTCCAGGTCTTGGCGATGCCGGTGACAGACTTAACGGCTGTGACACAAAGGACAGACCAAGAAATATCATGCAGCTTATTGCAGACTACGGAAGCAACGTTGCAGGTCTTTACCGCAACCAGCTTTTCGAAATCGAAAAAGTTGTTTTAGGCTAAGTTGAATAAATGAAAAGACTTCTTGTGCTTTTATCTGCAATCATTTTATTCTCATGTAAAACAAATACTATATTTGTCCCGGGAGAAGAGCAGGTAAAGACACAGAATCTTTATTCAGAATATTATAATCTTGCAGAAGAATATTACAAACTCGAAAACTATTCCAGGGCAATTGAATTATATAAAATCTCGATGAATGATAAAAACCTTCATAATGCGGCATATTATAAAATCGGAAGATGCTATGCACTCCAGAAAAATTATGCCGCTGCAGAAGAAGTTTTTGCCAATATATTAAAAAAAGATCCTGAAAACGTTTCTGTAAAATCTTCGGTTGCATATCTTGCTGCTATGAAGGGAAATACTAAAAAAGCGTGTCAGCTTTATAAAGATCTTGTAACAGAAAATCCTGATAATGCTGAACTTTTAGTAAACTACATCAGCGTTTTAATTTCCAGTAAAGACATGGAAAGTGCAAAGATAAATCTTGAGTTTCTTGAGAAAAAATTTCCTGACAATGCAAATATTGCAAAGTTAAAAGAAAGCCTTGAACAGGAAGCAAATAAAGAAAAATAAAAAAAAGCCTGCATTTTTGCAGGCTTTGAAATTTTAAATTTATAAATCTTATTCTTTTGTTGCCATATATTTTCTGTATTTTTCTGGATTAACCCTAAATGCGATAATCGGACTATCCTGATCTTCTCCTGCATGAATAAGAGCCTGTTCTGCTTCTGTAATAATTCTTTCTCCCGAAATAAATCTTAAAGAACGTGATGCAATACCTATATAAGGTTTTGTGCTTGAATTATTTCTTGAAAGGATAGAACAGATTTCTGCATAAATCGATTCACAGCTTTCCATCGCCTTGTCAATGTTCGCATTGCTGAATATAATTGCAATTCCGTCTGTCTTATATTCAAAAAGCATATCCCTGTAGTGGAATATATCAAGAATCTTTTTACAGATTTCAATTCCGCATGGAGAATCAAGAACAAGTCCAGGAATTTTTACAAGAACAAGAGAAATGTCTATCTGGCTGCTTGCGGCACGTGCAAGTTCGCTTTCGAGTCTTGAAACAAGATGTTTTTCAAAACAGAATCCTGTTGCAGTACTGAACATCTGATCATGATCTTCTGGTGTTGATTTTAAAACTTCTGCCGGTGTTGGAATCTTTTCTTCTGCTGCAGGAGCTGCCCCGAGCGGTGTATTAATCTGACTTGTTACTGTTTCGCCGTAAGAAACATCTGGTTTTTCAACCGGTTCAGTATTCAAGCTTACCGGTTCGTAAGCTGGTTTTTCTTCTTGAGTTTCCTGAACTTGTGTTTCATCAGATTCTTCATATGATTCTTCTGTGTAATCTTCATCTTCTGTAAGAACAAGTTCATCATCATCTTTTATTTCATTGTTTTCTGCTTTGTATTCATCTTTTTTTACAACAGCCTTTGATTTTTTATCCGAACTGTCAAGACATGTTGCTATCAGAAGCAGTGCACATAAGAATGTTATTGAAAGAATTATGATAAACGTAACGCGGATTGTAAGATAAATTATCGAAGATGGAAGAGTGTAAAGCTGTGCAGTTATCGTAAGGTTTATATTGTTTGATTCAACTATTGAATCTGAGTATGTAGTGTAAAATCCTTTAAATCTTGTATTCTGAACAGAAGGATAGGTAAGTACATTCTGTCCGAAATAGTCGATGCTGAGTGTATGATATGAATAAGGATACATTTTAAGTTCATTCTGCGGAACCAAAAGAAAAAGTCTTGTCGGCTGCTTGTAAACCATGATTGCTTCTTCGCATTTGGCTACAAGTTTTTCAAATCTTGTCTGTGCCTCGACTCTGCCTTTCTGATAGTCTTCGTAGAGGATATAACCAGTCGAAGCCAATGTTGCAAGTATCGAAATGATTATAATAGAAATAATTACGTTAAAAAATTTGTTTTTCATATTATTTAAGTATACTCCAGAATTTTGCTCAATGCAAGTTTTATGCCACTGACGAAGGTCAGTTTTTTATCATTTGCCCTGAGATATGCGGTCAGGGGTAAAAGTGCAACCGTAAGATTATCTGGATTTAAGGCAATTTGAGCGGCTGTCACGGTTTTGCTTTCTTGTCCAGAAAGTTTTTCGATTATTTCTGCTGAATTTACTCCAAGTACCCTCAAGAATTTTTCATAATCAAAGGCCGGGTTTTCAAATGTAAAAGGGCAGTCATTTTTTTTATTTTCGCTGCATATTGAATAAACCAGATTCGTGTAATCAAATTTTAAGCCGTGATTTTTTATCCATTCAATAAATGTTTCCCTGTATGAATCAAGAACATCATTTTTAATCTGCATCAATTCCGATTTGATTTTTCTTACAGGAGTCCTGTATATAAGGTCTGTAAATTTCTTTTCTGCATTCGTTTTTTTATCTTCTTTCATGCGATAAAGACAATCAAGATAAGTTCCTTTTGCATACGGTTTATTAAAAAGATATGAAAAATCAGCTCCGAAAACTTCGATTTTTGAAAAACCGCATTTTAAGGCAAAATCGGCAGCCGCAATCGTTACTGTTCCGGCACCGCTTTCGAGGCTTAAGAATTTTCCTTCTGTAACTCCATTTAATGAAGCATATTCACAGAAGGGATGACCTGATTTTGTAAAGATAATGTTATCTGTAAAAGTTTTTACATAATTTACTGCACTGCCGTTTGCCTGCAGATCAAAAACAAAAACTGTTTCGCTGTTGTTACGTCCGATAAAATGTTTGTGGCTTATATTCTGTCCGTCAATCGAAACAACTGCATCGCAGGTCATCCCGTTTGACTTAATTACACTGTAAGCGGTGTCAGTTGCGATTATGTAATAAGAATCGCGGTTTTTCTTTAAAACATCTATTGTCTTATCAAGAGACGGTCCTGCAGCAATTACAGCCGCAGTTTTACGCGCGTCTATAAAAATCTTTTTACCGCGCAGTTCAGAAAGAACTTTGAGGTTTTTTAAAATATTTTTCTGCCATATAAGACCAAAATGACATTGAACAGAATAATCTCTTGAACACATTTTTAATGCAGCGTTAATGTCATCAGTTATCTTTTTAGAAGCTTCTGGATTTGCATCATGCCATGCGCGGTTAAAAAGAATATTTATCCCGCCGTAAAACTGCGGCAGGTAATTTTTAAGGATAGTCTCAAAAATATCTTTTGCTGCGATAATTTTTACATTTTCATAAGCAGATATTTTTTTAACACATTCAATTTTTGATAAAAATGCAATATCTTCATCAGAGTTTTCAACTGCTACGATAAAATTATCAGGATGTTTATCTGCAAAATGGTCAATATGATATCCGCCGCCAAGACCGACTATAACTGTAAATTTGGAATCTTGATTTAATTCATTGCCGAAACTCGAAGCCTCTTTTAAAGGATCGTATTTCGAGTGCATTGTCCTTCCGTTTAAGAAAACAGGAATATCGAGATCATCTTTTGATTTTACTAATTCACTGTAAATCATAAACCTTCTTCCTGTCTTTTAATGAATGATTTTATTTTTTCGATTTTCTTTTCAAGCTGGGCTTTAAACTCTTTTTTTCTTTCTTCGTCCGTACATCGCGCAATCGAAATGCAGTCTGCAGGAAAATAATTTTTTATAAAGTTTTCATTTTTTAGCAATGCTGAATAAATCTCAAGAACTTGTTTTTTGTTTACAGTACTGCATTTTTTTTGAGTAAAATAATTTTTCTTCTGATTTTTTTGAGAAGATATAGTCTTTATATCGATATCTTCTATAAAGCCCAGTTTATGTCTGTATGGTTTTAAATTGTAAACCCTCGATACTCTTTTAGAAAATTCTTCTGACTTTTCTGTAAACCATGCTCTGTACATCTCAAGCGAGCGCGACTCAAGTCCTTGAGAAAAAGTACGGGTATCAATGTTCTTTAATTTATTGTCTTTTATGCATGAGTTAAGTTCAAGTGAGTTTGGTTGTGTATGCGAAAAACCAATTCCTGCTTCAAGGTCAAGGCCTGCAGCGTATATTTTTTTATCTGTAATAGAAAGTGCCAGTTCCACAGCTGTTCCGCTTATCGTGCCGTTCTGCTTTGCTTTTGAGTACATGATATTTTCTTTTTCAAAAATATTTTTCGTAAAATCGTCATCGTATGACAGCGGAACGATATCTTTTAAAAAGAGTTTTTCGAGAACAGCTGCTTCGGGTGTAACAGCAAGCGGGATGTCCTGATCTAAAAGACAGTAGAGATGCTTTTTTGCCCAGAAGCCTCCGTCTGTCGAAATGCATAAATCAGGTTTTATCCTGTTGTAAAGAAGAGGCTTTATAGCACTTGAGCAGGCGATGATAAAAAAACTGTCCTGCATTTTTTTTATTTCTGGTATGCAGCTTTTTAATCCAGGCCCTGATGCACAGATTAATACCGGAATATCGATTTTATTCAGCTGTATCGTGTTAGACAGGTTAAGGAAAAACTTGATCTGGTTTTTAATCCAGCGTCCTGCAAAAAACTGTCTTGTTGCAAGAATGCTCTGGCAGTCTTTGAGAAGTTCTTTTATCACAGCCCAGGTTTTTTCATTCTGTTCAGAAAATACTTTTGTGCTTCCGGGCCATGATACAAAGAAAGTATTTAAAAGGCCTCCTTCTCCAAAGTAATTAAAGAGCTCTGTTTTTAAGCCTGATTCATTTTCAAAATAAAATTCTTTTTCAAAAGTGTAATCAGGTTCTGCGTTTTTTATATTCTTTATAAAGCGTATTGCAAAAATATTAGAATTCGGGAAACGTTCTTTTAGTTTTTTTAAGCAGTAGGAGAGTGCAGGTTCAATTACTATGATGTTTGACGGAATAAAATCAATTTTTAAAGACTGTGTGAAACGTTCGCTTTCTGATTCCGGATTATAACTTGAGTGCAGAAAAATGCCGTTGAAAGTGCAGGTGAGACTTTCATTTTTTGCCTTTACATATTCCAACTGCATTTTTTAATTTCCCCTCCAGAATTAAAAAAAATCAATTTAAGAAATCTATTGCCTGTTCAAAGTTTCTTGTTTTACCCGTAGTCGTCAAAAGCGGAAAAACAGACGGCTTACAGAGCAGGTCTGTCAGAAGCAGGTTTATGTGTGACTGCAAAAGCAGTTCATCAATGCTTGATTTATTTGTAAGGACTATTTTTACCGAAGCCGGTTCTGCAAAAGCAACTATATCCGGTAAAGGAAACGCATCAGACATGAGGTCTGTAATTTCATCGTAGATGCATTCAAGAACACAATTATATATACTTCTTTCAGGAAGCTGAACACTTTTTATCGAACTTTCTACAGATTCAGAAAGTGAAAGCGTAAACATCTGGAACTCTGCATTTTTTGAAACATCCGTATCTTTTTTAGAAAGAGAAAGATTTTTTGCCCGTTCAGAAAGGTTTAATTTTGCCGTATCAGAAAGGCTTATGTTTATTTTTTTTGAACTGTCCATGTTAAATATCATAAGGATGGCCTGTTCGCCTCCCTGATTAAATTTAACAAAACTTATATGGCATATTTCGTTCTTTATATCAAATGAAAAAAACTGCAGAAAGTCATAGAAATCCTGGTCATCTTTTGAGTAATTAAAAACAGTTTCTTTGCTGTCCAGAGTTCCGCTCCAGAAGTCTTTGGATGAAACAGAATTTGCAATTGTCTGTGAGTCAATTCCGTATGCATGAGAAATTACATACATTCCGTGGACAAGCGTAAAAACACCGCAGTGTTCAAAACCATAGGATTTTGCCCACTGCTGGAAAGTTGAGTAAGAATCTGCGACTGATTTCTGTGCTCTTGCAAGTAATCCAGTGCCGGATTTTTTTGAAACAACTGTTTCTTTTTTTCTGGCACTAGATTTTGAAATATGAGAAAGTAACCCCATTACGAAAGTCCAAGTTCCTGGAAAAGTTTTTTGTATGTTACAAAGTGTTCAGACTGTGCAAACTCAGAAATCTTATCTTCAGGAAGGTTTTCGAGAAGCTGATCCATGTAAGAAAGAACAGATTTGATTTCTGATTTTAAGTCTCCAGGGATTTCTTCGTTAGAAGTAACCTGAACATCAGCTGCAGGTTCTTCTACAATTGTAGGTTCTACTGCGGCAGTTTCAAATGCAGGTTCTTCTTCTATGGTTTCTTCTGCAATTTCGTCCATTACAGGTTCGTCAATTGCAGTTTCTTCTGTAAGTGGTTCTTCAAGTGAATCTTCAACTTCCGGTTCTGCTTCAGATTCAACTTCGAAGTTTTCGTCTAATTCTGGAGAAGGTAAGTCGAGGTCTCCTAATTCATCATCAACAGAAACCGTGCTGTTAGAATCTTCAGAAATATAATCAATCTTTTCTGATGTTAAAGTGCTGTCAACTGAATCATCTTTAAAGATTTCATCAATTGGATCATTGACAGTTTCTTCGGCAGAAACAGTTTCTACAGTAGGTTCATCATCAAGTTTTGGAATCTCAATTTCATCAGGAAGATCTTCACTTATCTCAGGACTGTTTTCTGTAAGAGAAAGATCATCTTCTGAATCAGCAGCTGAATCATCAAAAATCGAGCTGTCTTCGAAAGCACTGTTGTCAATTGTTGATTCAAACTGTCCGTTAGAAGACCGTACAATCTCTTCTTCAGGAAGTTCATCTGCAGGAGCTTCTGAAGTTTCATCAGTAAATTCTGCATTATTAAGGATGTTGTTAAGTTCATCACCAGAAAGGGCAATGGTATCATCTTCTTCACCGTCAGAGAAGAATCCTGTGTTTTCTTCTTCTTTTGGTTCCTGAATACCTAAATCTGATTCGTGAGATTTAATCTGTGCAAAGTCATCTTTGAGATTCTTGATTTCATCTTTAAGCGATGCAAGTTCACCAACAATCTGCTGCAAGATTTCTGCACCTTTTTCTGAAATCTGTGTATCTGTATTTTCGATTGAAGTATTCAAATCTTCTGTAGTTTCTTCTGTAACCGTTTCGTTTGTATTATCAGATTCAACGTTTCCAGAAATTACATCACTTAAAGAAACGGATGTGTCGTCATCATTGTCTGCAGCAACTTTCATATCATAATCAACAACATCTGTCTTTGGTTCGTCAATTGCATCTTCCGGACCTTTTACTTCTGTTTCTTCATCACCGATTCCAAAATCAGAAAGGTCAATTGATTCTGTATTAAGGTCTTCACCTGTTGTTCTTTCTTCAGGGCTTTCAGAAGTTTCTGCTGCAACTGGTTCTGCTGCTGCATCTTCTACTTCAAAAGAGTTTGCACTTTCATCAAAAGAAAGATTTATATCAAGAGGATCTTCTTCTACGATTTCTTCCTCTTTCTTTGCAGCAGATGCTGAACTGTCTCCAAGGAAATCATCAATGTCGATGTTTCCGTCATCGGATGAATCAAGTCCAAATTCAGAAGAAACGTCAACATCTGATGAACCAGAAGAACTGTCATCGCCTAAGAAACTGTCAAGGTCAACCTCACCATCTTCTATGTCATCAAGACTTATTTCTTCTGTTGTATCAGAACTTACAACTTCTTCTGTTGTTTCTGCTGCAGGTTCAGAAACTGTTTCTTCAACAGCAGGTTCTTCAATAACTGTATCTTCTACAGAGCTTTCTTCTGGAATGTCGATTGAAGTATCAATGTCATCAAGGGAAAGATCATCAAGACTAAAATCATCTTCCGAAGTTTCTGTCGTTTCTGCTGATTCTTCAACAGCAGGTTCTTCTGTAACAGCATCCTGCGTACTCTGAGCTTCTCCAAAGTCAACACCGGCAAACGGATCATCCAGAGTTTCTTCTGTTATTCCGTCTACAGAAATATCAAAATCATCAGATGAAACTTCAAGTGGTGCATCTGATGTAGTTTCTATACTGTCATCGTTAAGGGAATCAATGTCGGGTAAGTCCGTATCCAAAGAAAAATCGCCTGCAAGCTCAGAGTCATCGAGAGGTATATCCTTTGGTGTTTTTTTGACCCAAACGCCGTAGTTATCGAGTTCATTTGTATCGTTTGAATTGCTCATATATCTTTCCCCTTGTGTAAAAAATTCTCTTATAAGATTATCGGCATAAAACCGTAGAATCTGCACAGAAATTTTTTACTTATTTCTTATATTCTATCATATATTTTCATTTAAGAAAATAAAAAAAAAATCCGATAATTTATTCATAATGAAAAGCTTGAAGTATTTATTAACAGTATTTACCGGTACACTTGTATATGTACTTATTTGTATAACCTGCGGCAGAAACGGAATCTGGGCATCAAGCCAGCTTTTAGAGCAGAAAAGACTTATCAGTGCAAATACACAGAATATCCAGAATATAAATGAACAGCTGATCCTCGAAAAAACAGCCATCCAGAATGACGAAGATGTAATTGCTGCCTATGCAAGAAAACTCGGCTACGTAAAAGAGGGTGAAAAAATCGTAAAGGTTAAGGGACTCGGAACGGTTCAGAACAGAATGTATGATACCGGAACTGTATTAAAAAGCAGGGAAGTTCTTTACGTTCCTGAGTGGATTTGCAAAGCCTGCGGAATTACAGTAGGCGTTCTTCTTTTTATACTCATGCTTTTATATGATATTTCATACGGAAATATTTCATTCAAGAAAAGACAGTTCGAAACAGTAACAGGAATTCCTGTATATGAAGTACCTCAAATCTGATTTGCGTTCTGCAGATATCTGTGTTCAGAGCCTTAAAGCCGGAAACATAATCATAATTCCTACAGATACAGTTTATGGTTTTTCTGGAATCGTTGATGAACAGAATAACACAGATGCTAAAATACGAAAAATAAAAGGGCGCGAAGAAACAAAACCTTTTATCCAGCTTATTGCAGAACCTTCTGACATAAAAAAATATACAGATGATGTAATCCCGGAAAATATTTTAAATCTCTGGCCGGGGCCGCTCACAATAATCGTTAAAAATAAAAACACTGATGTTACGACAGCTTATCGTTGCCCTGATGACGAATGGTTAAATTATATTTTAAAAGAAACTGGAAAGCCGATTTATTCTACGAGTGCAAACAGAAGCGGTCATCCGATTTTAGAATCAATCGATGAAATCGAAAATGAATTTTCAGATGAAGTTGATGTAATCATAGATGACGGAGATAAAAAGGGTGGAGTTGCTTCTACGATTGTAAGTATAGAAAACGGTTCTGTAAAAATTCTTCGTCAGGGGAAAATAAAGATTAATTGATTTTTGTCCAGCTTACATGAGTTCTGTTTTCACCTACATTTCCTTTGTCATCTACAGTAAGCGAATTTCTGAATCCTGTTAAAGTTGAAGTTCCTGTTAAAAAGAAAGACCATTCAATAGGCATTGCTTTATCTGCAAAAGCAAGAACCTTCTGACGCGGAATGTCAGGATAGAATGATGCATTAAAGTTTCCGTGTTGTTTTATCTTTAAAATCTTTCTGTCATTTTCTGTTTTTTCTACTTCAACAGTGATGTTCATCGAAGCACCGTTTTCAAAAATTACGAATCCACGACCGCTTCTCATGAGGATGATTTTTGTAATTCCTTTTTCTCCTGACCACGTTCCGCTTACACCTTCGACTGTCATTGCAACTTCGTTTATCGGTTCGCGTGGTTTTCTTGCAGCCTGCTGTCCCTGTCCTGATGAAAGTTCTTTATCGAGGTTTTCAGAAAGCACTTTCGAAATCGTCACGCGTGCGTCAGAAAGAATGTTGTAGTATGTATCAAAACTTTTTTCTGTAACAGTAATCTTATTGTTCTTAAGGTTTTTAAGATAGTAAGTGCACAGATAAGTTTCGTCTTCGAGTTTATCAATTTTTGAAAATAAAATTACTATCTGCGGATTGTTTTTAAAATCACTGCTGGATGGAATCAAATCAAAAATACTTTCTTTTGTTAATCCCGAAATCTGCGAATCTGTAAGTGAATTGAAATTTTCTCTTAAGCCGCCGTTTCTTACGTCAACAAATTTAATTTCAGGAATTGATCTGAGCTGGGCTGCAAAAAGATCCTGTGTAATGTTTACCTGGTTATCCTGCGTAAACGGTGCGATAACTCCATAAAAATATACGTCAAAATTTTCCTGACAAAAACACAGTGCGCCGTGCATCAAAATGAGAAAAATTGCAGCTGTAATTTTTTTTGTCAGTCTCATCTATGTTCCTGTCTCCAGTTTTTGTTTGTTTTTCATGGTTTATAACCTGATAAATAAACAAAAAAGCACCATATATTGTTACGATATAAGAGAATTCTTAAAATCCCTCTGCATGCTTCTGTTAAGGTCCTTTTCCTTGATAGAAGCGCGTTTGTCAAACAGTTTTTTACCCCGGCAGAGCCCCAGATTTACTTTTACGCGGCCGTTTTTGAGGTAAAAATCAAGTGGAATAAGAGTAACTCCCTTTTCTTCTACCTTGCGTTTAAGTCTTTTTATTTCATCTTCATGGAGTAAAAGCTTTTTAGGCCGGTCCGGATTATGGTTAAAGACCGAGGAATAAGAATATTCGCTTATATGAAAACCCTTTAAAAAGACTTCGTTATTTATAATTTCGGCAAAAGAGTCCAGAAACGATATGTTTCCGGATTTTACAGACTTTACTTCTGTTCCTTCGAGGACAATTCCGCATTCAATGGAGTCTTCTATCGTGTAATTGAAACGTGCTTTTTTATTTTCTGCTATTTTTTTACTTTCTGCCATATTAAGTTATTATAGACCAAACGCGGTGTACTCTCAAGCATAAAACCGTTAAATATTGAAAACTCATTTTTTATATGATATTATGAATTTATGCCAAAACTGATAAGTAAAGATTTGTACAGAATCTCATTTACATTAAAAAAAGAGTTTCACAGACGCGTTTTTACCGCTGTCTTTAATTTTGTCCTGATATTCGTAATCATAAACCTCATACTTTCTTTCGTTGCTTTCCCTGTAAAGGAAAGATCAGATTCCATGGGACCAGATATTGCAAAGAATTCCCTCATTTTTGTTTCTCCGCTAAATCTGCCGGTAAAAAGGGGAGAAGTGTACCTTGTTGATAAGAATTCACCTGTAAATACAGTCGGCAAAAAAATCCTTAACGCAGCAATCCGCTTTTTTACATTCCAGAAAAGAGGTCTCGAAAAAAATACAGAAAATTTAAGTTCAAGAATGTGCTTAAGACGTGTCATAGGTCTTCCAGGTGATACAGTTTACATGAAGAACTTTGTAATTTATGTTAAAAGTGCCGGTGAAAAATATTTTCTTACAGAATTTGAACTTTCAGAAAAAAAATATAATATCGATATCGAAAAGCTTCCTGACAACTGGGATACTCTGGTAGGATTCCGCGGTTCGTTTACACCGATTACGCTCGGCCCTGGACAGTATTTCGTAATTGCAGACAACAGACTTTCGAGTCTCGACAGCAGACTCTGGGGAGTTGTAAATAAAAAAGATCTTGTTGCAAAAACAATTGCACTTTACTATCCGGTAAAGAGGGCAAGAATATTTTAGATGCCTTCAGAAATTTCTTTATACATTCATATTCCGTTCTGTAAATCAAAATGCATTTACTGTGATTTTTTCAGCAGACCGGGATGTGAAAATCTTATCGATGATTATGTAGATGCGCTTTCAAGAGAACTTGCTTTTCATGCAGAAAATTTAAGCGGAACAAAATTAAAAACCGTTTATATTGGAGGAGGAACGCCAAGTCTTCTTTCGATTGAACAGATGAATAAAGTTTTTTCTGTGATAAAAGAAAAATTTATTTTAGATGAAAATGATTTTGAATTTACAATAGAATTAAATCCTGATGATGTAAATGAAGAATTGATTTTATTCTTAAAAAAATCAATCGTTACAAGAATTTCTTTAGGCATCCAGACATTAAAAGAAGAGACCTTAAAATTTATTGAGCGCCGCGCATCACGAAAAACCTGCGTCGAAGCGCTCCTATTTATAAAAGAAAATTTTACGAAAAGATTTTCTGTTGATTTGATAAGTTCTCTTCCGGGAGAAACAGAAAATGATGTAAAGTCAACGATTGATGAAATCGTAAAATTTTCTCCAGAGCATATTTCTCTTTATTCATTATGCATAGAAGAAAATACGAAACTTTACAGAATGATTCAGGATAAAAAAGCAGCGTTCGACGCAGATTATTCAGACGCCCTCTGGATACGCGCCCGGGACTATTTAAAGAGTAAAGGTTATGTTCAGTATGAAGTTTCAAATTTTTCTAAAGACAAAAAATCGAGGGCGCGTCATAATCTTGCATACTGGCATTTAAAATCTTACATCGGTGCAGGAAGCGGCGCCACCGGAACTTTTTTTTACAGAGAAAAAGATTCGCTCAGATATACAAATACAAGAGATATTAAACAGTATATTGAGTACTGGAAAAATCTTTCGCACTGTGAAAAAATTCCGCGTGAAGAAGAATTTATTGACAAGCATACAGAAGAGTTTGAATACATAATGATGAACATGCGTCTTCTTGATGGCTTTTCAAAAAAAGATTATGAAGAAAGATTCTGTATGAACAGCACGAAAATATTTGATGAAAAAAATGATTTGATAAAAAGCTGGATGGATAAGAAACTTATCGAAAAAATATGCAAAGGTTCTGACGTTTTTTACAGGATGACCGAACAGGGAATTTTATACCTTAATTCATTCCTTGAAAAAATTTAGTAAATCTATGTGCGGGCAAAAAAAACGTTTAATGACTTCGGAGGAACGCCATTAAACGTATTAATTTTTTTTAAAACTCTGACTTAGGAACGAATCATCAACATCACTATAATAACATAATAATATTAAAAAGTCTAATGAATATATGCGAAAAAAGGGGTAAATTTTGGCAAATTCATGTATTTTTTTGATAATATTGGCACGAGATTGCAAAAAAAAGAATAAAATGCTTGCTTTTTATGGGAAATAGTGTCAAAATTAAGGTGAGGGGAAAATTTAAATATGATAGAATTGAATAGGCTCAATGGAGCTGTATTCTATGTCAATCCACACCTGATAGAATCAATGGAGTGTCGGCCAGACCTGACCATCACAATGATGTCGGGAAATACAATCGTAGTTAAAAATTCACCTCAGGAAGTCATTGAAAAAATTGTGACCTATAGAAAAAGGATAGGTATAGGATCTCAAGAGGTTTAACAATGGATATAGCTACAATAATCGGATTTGTTGGTGGTGCTGCGTGTATTGTAATGTCAGTTCTTACATCTGGCGGTACCTTGGGTGGAATTATTGATATTCCGTCTGTGTTCATGACAATCGGTGGTTCTTATGCCGCTATCTGTATTATGTCTCCGTTAAGCAAGGCACTCGGAATTTTTAAAATCATCGGACGATGTTTTAAGATTCCGGACTTCGGTGAAAAGCAGATAGTACAGAACATGGTTGCGCTGTCAGAAAAAGCGCGACGTGAAGGTATCCTTATTCTTGAAGATGGTCTTGAAGATCTTGATGATCCGTTTATGAAAAGCGGACTTCGTCTTGTAATCGACGGTACGGACGGTGCTGTCGTAAGAACAATCATGGAAAATGAAATGAGTCAGATAGAGGCTCGCCATATGGAATGGATCAACGTAATGAACCAGTGGGGTGGTTTTGCTCCTGGTTTCGGTATGATGGGTACCGTACTTGGTCTTATCGGTATGTTGAACAACCTCGAAGATAAATCTTCGCTCGGTCCTAACATGGCCGTTGCTTTGATTACTACATTGTACGGATCTATGCTTGCAAACTGGATTCTTGTTCCGCTCGGACAGAAGCTTATGAAACATAACGGCGATGAGATGCGTGTTAAGGAAATGATTATTGAAGGAGTACTTGCAATTCAGGCCGGTGAAAACTCGCGCGTAATTGCACAGAAACTTTTAACATATCTTGACCCTACAACAAGAAAGGCTATTGCAGCTGATGTACTTAAGGATTAATTGATGGCTAGACAAAAGAGGCAACCAGAAAAACCGTCAACCGCGTGGCAAGGTACTTATGGTGATATGATTACTCTCATGCTCTGCTTCTTCGTAATGTTGTACAACCCTTCAGAAGTTGACATTACGCAGCTTGCGACGATACAGGAATCTCTGCAGATGAAACAGACAGAAGCAGAAACCGGTGGTCTTGCTCTCTCTGTAGGTCGTCTCGCAGATCTTGGTAATACAATCAGTGCGCTTCCTTCTCTCGAAAAAGGTAAGAACCTTGGAACTGCAATGAAAAAAGCAGTAAGCCTTTTTGCACCAGAAATTAAATCAAATAAAATTACGATATCAAGTGATGAACGCGGAGTTGTAATTACTCTTGCTGCAGATTCCTTCTTTAGAAAGGGAAGTGCAAAAATAAATATTGATGAAACTCGTGAGACGCTTTTACACCTTTCAGAATTCTTTAATTATCCTGAACTAAAAAACAGAAGATTCAGAATTGAAGGACATACCGATAATACTCCAGTATCTTCAATCGTTCCTGATGAAAGTGATTCTTATCTTTCAGAAGACGCAGAAAACAATACAAATGAAGAGCAAAGTGAATATTTTGCTTCAAATTGGGAACTTTCTTCGCAGCGTGCTATAAATATTTTGTACTATCTTGCCGATTTTGGAGTAGATGAGAAAAAATTTTGTGTAGCAGGTTATGCTGATACACGACCTAAGTTTGATAACAGTACACCCGAAGGTCAGGCTTATAACCGAAGGGTGGATATCATTATCCTAGACGAAGGACATTTTTAATGTTAAGATTATTCTATTGTAATAATGTTGATGGGAGGTAAAAAATGGCAGACGAAGACTCAGAAATTGATCTTGGTGATGAATCAGCAGCTGCAGCGCCAGCCAAAAAAGGCGGTATCGGAGGAATTCTCCCTACTATATTAAAGTATGTCGGTCTTGCCCTTGGTGCAATAATTCTTATTGTTACCGTTGTTGTAATCACAATGAACATAATGGGTAAAAATAAGACTAATCAGACTGTAATTCCTGTAAGCGAAGAATTTAAAGAACATCCAGAAGAACTTGACTGGTATACTTCTCTTGGAGAAATCCAGACAAAGACCTCCGGTTCAACAGAACAGGCAAGTGTTGTTGTAAATATTTATCTTGGTTATAAAAAGGACGATAAAGTTGCTTCGACAGAGATTACTGCACAGAAAATCCCTATCAGAGATTTCTTGAGAAGATATTTTGCAGATAAGACTCCAGAAGAACTTACTCCTAAAAACGAAGAAAAATTAAAGATAGAAATTAGAAACCAGATTAACGATACGATTTTGAGTAAATCAAAAATCAGAAAAATATCGTTTGATAAATTAAATGTTATTCCTCAGTAGGATAATAAAAAGTAGATAGGTGGCGGGTTAATGAACGAAATTTTGTCTCAGGATGAAATTGACCAATTACTCTCGGCTATTAGTTCCGGCCAGTCTGATGTAGACGATTATAAACCGGTATCTGATACCCGTAAGATTAAAATTTATGACTTTAAGCGTCCTGACAAATTCTCAAAAGAACAGATTCGTACTGTTCAGATTATGCATGAAACGTTTGCCCGTTTGACAACAACAAGCCTTTCGGCGCAGCTTCGAAGTCTTGTTCATGTTCACGTAGCAACTGTAGATCAGCTTACATACGAAGAATTTATTCGTTCGATTCCGACACCTACAACTCTGGCCGTAATTAACATGGACCCTCTCAAGGGTAATGCAATTCTTGAAATTGACCCTGCAATTACGTTCAGTATGATTGACCGTCTTTTTGGTGGAACAGGTGCAACAACGGGAAATAAAAACCGTGACCTTACTGATATTGAACAGTCTGTAATGGAAGGAATCATCGTTCGTATTCTTGCAAATATGAGGGAAGCATGGACACAGGTAATTGACCTTAGACCTCGTCTTGGTCAGATCGAAACAAACCCTCAGTTTGCGCAGATTGTACCTCCGACAGAAATGGTTGTCCTTGTTACGCTTGAGACAAAAGTTGGTGAAGAAGAAGGAATGATTAACTTCTGTATTCCTTATTTGACTATTGAACCGATCATTTCAAAACTTTCTTCACAGTTCTGGTTCTCTTCTGTAAGAAGAAGTTCTACGACACAGTACCTTGGTACTTTAAAAGAAAAACTTTCGACAGTAGATATGGATGTCGTTGCAGAAATCGGTTCAATTAATTTGCCGATACGCGATGTTCTTGCTCTTCGTGTCGGAGATACAGTTAGACTTTCAAACACAAAGGTAGGAGATTCTCTTACTCTTAGTGTTGGTAATAAAAAGAAATTTTACTGCCAGCCTGGTGTTATCGGCAAAAAAATGGCAGTACAGGTTACAGGCAAAATCGCAGAAGATGAGCCTGAAGAATTTGAAGAACTTTCCGTAGAAGGAGAAGAAACATATGAGTGATGGTGCAATTTCTCAAGACGAAATCGATGCTTTACTTTCTGGAGTGCCTATTGACGGGCTTAATGCTTCCGGTCAGGTTACTAACGGGCCTTCTGTTAACATTGATGCAGTAGCCCTCGGAAAGTTTGCCGATGAATTAAAACAGCCTTTCGCAGACAACATCAAGAAGATGACTGGAGTTGATTGTACTGCTCAGAATGTTGTTGTTGAAGCAAGTGTAAGAGATCAGCTTCTTGCAAAGTTACCGGAGATGGTAATTGCAGTCATGGCAGACTTCTCAAATGCATTGACAGGTGATCATATTTACATTATCTCGACAGAGTTTGCTCAGAAACTTGTTTCTCTTATAAACAAGGAAGAAAATGCAGCTCTCGATGACATGTCACTTTCAATAATTTCTGAAACTCTTTCTACTCATACAAATGATGAAATTACAGCCCTTGATAAAACTCAGAAGTTTGCAGGGCTTGCATGTAATCCTGCAGAAGCAGTTAATATGCCTAAAGCAATGGTTCGTATTCCGCAGAATACTTTCGCTTTGTTTACATATCCTGTTACTCTTGACGGAACTCCATATACAATCTGGGAAGCAATTGCTGGTGAGGCTGCTGTTCAGATCGGAAAAGCATATGGTGCAGATGATGGCGGTGCCGGAGCTTTGAGTGCAGCAGATATGGCAAGCATGCAGAGCCTTACAGGCGGAATGCCGATGGGTGGCCAGCCTCAGATGGGTATGCCAAACATGGGAATGCCGAATATGGGAATGGGTCAGCCTATGATGAATGGAATGATGGGAATGCCACAGATGGGTGGCGGAATGCCGATGAATACTCCTAATGTTCAGACTTTGCAGTATCCGAACCTCCAGGGCGGAATGCCTAGCGGAGAACAGGGTAACATCAGTCTTATCATGGACGTATTCATGGAGATGACTGTAGAACTTGGTCGTACTAAAAAGCAGATCCGTGATATCCTTGGAATGGGTGAAGGTACTATCATCGAGCTTGATAAACTTGCCGGTGAACCTGTAGATATTCTTGTAAATCATAAACCGATTGCAAAGGGAGAAGTTGTAGTTATCGATGAAAACTTCGGTGTTCGTGTAACAGAAATTCTTTCTCCTCTCGAACGCGTTACAGATTTGCACTAAGATAAACTTTTTTTGGGGTGGGAAAAAGTTGAAATTAAAAAAGATTCTTATGATTCTTCTGGCGTTTTCGTGTTTAAACGGAATTTACGCGCAGAAAGAAAATGACTCTTCTAAAGACGAAACAGAAATAATTATCTCAAATGAACCTCAGACTCAAAATCCGGAAAAGCAGTTTGTATTTAATACAGATTCTGCCCAGGATGTAAATCAGGTAAAACGCCCGAATACTTTTTTAATGTTTTTGAGAATGGTTCTCGTTCTTGCAATTGTTGTTGCCTGTATTTATCTCGTAATGAATTTCATGAAAAAATCTGTAACAGGTGATTCTGATACAGATGATGTATATTTAAGAAAAGTTGCTCAGCTTACTTTATCTCCTGGAAAAACCGTGCAGGTTGTAACGTTGCTTGATAAAGGATATATGCTCGGTGTTTCTGATTCTTCTGTAAATCTCATTACAGAAATTACGGATAAGGAACTTGTTGATGCAATGAATCTTTCTGCAGATAAAGCAGAAAAATCAAGAAAGGCAAGAAACTTTGGAGAAGTTCTCGAAATGTTCATGCCTTCAAAATCTTCTCACACAACATCTGCTACTCAGACAAATATATATTCAGAAGCATCTGATGATGTAAAGGAATTTGTTAAGGAACAGCGAAAGAGAATCAGCAGGAATAAACCAAAGGTATAAAAGAGTAATTAAAAATGAAAAAAAGATTTTCGAAAATATTTTTAATTTTTCTCGCAATGTTTTTATACTGTGTAAGTCCTGTAGTTTCGCAGGAAAGAGACGAATCTTTTCGTGATGGAACTATGTCTATGCGCGAAGCTCGTCCTGTTCAGATTCCTAATATCGACATTAATATTACAGAACCGCAGAACGGACATGAGGTTGCTTTTTCTGTAAGACTTCTGATTATTCTTACAGTTTTAACGATTGCTCCGACTCTTTTACTTTTACTGACATGCTTCCTTCGTTTTTCGATTGTTCTTGATTTTATTAAGCGTGCTCTTTCATTGCAGCAGGTTCCGCCTACAACTATTTTAAACGGAATCGCTTTTTTTATGACGTTGTTTATAATGTGGCCTACATTTAATTCAATTTATCAGAATGCATATAAACCTATGGCTGACGGCAAGATTGAACTTGCACAGGCTTACCAGCAGGCAGAGCAGCCGCTTCGTATTTTTATGGCAGAACAGATGGATGGAAATTATAAATACATCCAGCTTTTTATGGGAATGGCAAAAATGGATCAGCCGAATGATCTGTCTGACGTTCCGACATACGTTCTGATTCCTGCATACATTCTTCATGAACTTACGATTGCTTTCTGGATAGGAATATATCTTTATATTCCGTTTATAATTATAGATATGGTCGTCGCGAGTATCCTTATGTCTATGGGTATGATGATGCTCCCGCCGGTTCAGATTTCGATGCCGTTTAAACTCATGCTTTTTGTTCTTGTTGACGGCTGGGGACTTTTGATACAGTCGCTGTTTAATTCTGTTTTGTGAGGCGTGTAGGTTATGTCACTTGGTGAAGTAATTTCGCTTATGCGAAACGGTATTATGGAAGTTCTTATTCTCATTGCTCCGATTCTTGGTGTTGCTCTGATAGTCGGTCTTATTGTTGCGATTTTTCAGGCAACGACCTCGATTCAGGAACAGACTTTAACTTTTCTTCCGAAACTTCTTGCGATACTTCTTATGCTTGCACTGCTTGGCGGCTGGATGTTTACTCATCTGTCTAACTATACACGCATGCTTTTTGAGTCAATTCCGGCAATATCGATATAGGATAGATTAATGTTGGAAACGATAGCATCAAATGCATCAATTTTTCTCATTATAGCAGTAAGATGCTTTGCGTTTTTAATGACGATTCCGCTTTTTTCGATGAGATCTGTTTCTACAATCGTGCGCGTTGCTCTTGCAGGATATATGGCTTATTTTCTTCTTGGAACAGTCGATTATTCTGCTTACAAACAGTTTCTTGGTTTTGAAAATCTTTTTACGATGTATTATATACTTGTCCTTATCGGTGAAGGGCTTATCGGTATAATAATCGGTTTTTATATAACGATTATCTTTTCTGCGTTCAGTACGGCAGGACAGTTCTTTGCTTTTCAGATGGGATTTTCTGCGTCAGAAGTTTATGACTCGCTTTCTCAGATTGAAAATCCGTTGATGGGTCAGTATTTAAACTTAATTGCAATGCTTGTCTTTTTTAAGACAGGTGCTTTTCAGATTCTTTTCTTTAACGGATTAAAAGAAAGCTTTGCATCGCTTTCTGCTTATTCGCTTATCGAAGGACATGAACCTCTTGTAAAGATTCTGATTTTAGGGCTCACGAAATTATTCAGCAATGCGCTTGTCATCGCGCTTCCTGTAATGGGAAGTCTTCTTCTTGTTTCTATCTGCATGGGAATCCTTTCTAAGGCAGCTCCTCAGATGAATCTTTTGTCAGAAGGCTTCCCGATTATGATGCTGTTTTCATTTTTCATCCTTACAGTTTCGCTTCCATACATCTGTGATTTTTTTGCACGCTCGTTCTATGCGGGATTCGTTCAGATAGAAAAAATATTTCTTTCGGTCGGAGGTAAACAGATATGAGTCAGATAGACTTGCAGTGGTTTGCCGCCGAAGATGAAGGCAGAACAGAAGAACCTAGCCAGATTAAACTTGATCGTGCAAGACGAGAGGGCCGTGTTGCAAAAAGTCAGGAATTAAACAGTGCAATTGCACTTTTACTTTCTGTTATAACGCTTCTTATAATGGCAAAATGGCTTTTCAGACAGTTCATAGAAATTTATATTTTCTTTTTTTCGCGTTGCGGAACTGAATCATTTTTAAATCCAGCAAATGCTGTAGTTTTCTTTAATTATTTTCTTAAAATGGTTTTGCCTATTGCAGTAATCGGTGCAACAGGAGCTGTTATCGGAAACCTTATCCAGAACCGTGGATTTATATTCAGTTTAAAACCGATAACACCAAGATTTTCTAATGTCATTCCGCATATCGGAAATTATTTAAAGAAGACTATGTTTTCAAGAACCGGTCTTTTTAATGTTGCAAAATCTGTTGGCAAAGTTTTTATAATTTCTTTTGTAGGTTTTAATATGATAAGGGGAGACCTTCCGACACTTCTTTCGTTTATTCAGGAACGGGGAAATGTCTTAGGTTCAATCGGAATCATTGCTTCGATGGGCGCAAAGCTTCTTGTTTTTGCTGCTCTGTTCTTTCTTGTGATTTCAATTCCTGATTATTATGTTCAGCGTCATGAGTTTATGGAACAGATGAAAATGACGAAAGAAGAAGTTAAGCAGGAATACAAGGAAATGGAAGGAGATCCTGAAGTTAAATCCAAGCTTGAACAGGCAAAACGCGAAATGCTCAGGCGCAATATCCCGAGGGCCGTTGCAGAAAGTGATGTCGTAATTACAAACCCGACCCACTTTGCCGTTGCCCTCAAATATGATACGACGATTCCGAACGGAGCACCGCAGGTTAACGCAAAGGGCGAAGACCAGCTTGCTCAGACTATAAAAAGGATTGCCAGAGAAAATGATATACCGATTGTAGAAAACCGGCCTCTGGCGCGTGGACTCTATGCAGAAACGAAAATTGGTGATATAATACCAGAGTCATATTTTAAAGCAATTTCAGTTATTTATGCACAGCTGAAAAAATTTAACAAACGTTGATGTTTGAGTTTTGCACGGGTGGGGACTTATGGCAAACGAGAAGCGACAGAGTTTTTTGGAAATAATTGAGAGCAATGTTATTGCAGTTGCTGCAATACTTATTGTCCTCATGCTCATGATTCCTATTCATCCAGCTCTTCTCGATCTTTTTATGGCAGTCAATCTTGCGCTGTCTGTAGTAATCCTTTTAATTGTTCTATATACTCCGAAGTCAAGTAATTTTACATCGTTCCCGCGTGTAATTCTTATGACGACGCTTTTCGGACTTGGTATAAATGTTTCTTCAACAAGGCTTATTTTAACGAAGGGTGCTGCCTTTGACGGAAAGATGGTAAGGGCGTTCGGTACTTTCGTTGTCGGTGGGAAAGCCGGTGATGTATCCGGTCTTGTTGTCGGAATGGTAATCTTTATCATTCTTATTGTAATTCAGGTTCTTGTAATTACAAAAGGTGCAACACGTATTTCAGAAGTTGCTGCACGCTTTGCATTGGATTCGATGGCGCAGAAAAACTTTGCCGTTGATGCAGAATTAAATTCTGGAGCGATTACAGAAGAACAGGCGCAGGAAAAAAGAGCAGAGATCAGACGTGAAAGTGATTTCTACTCGGCAATGGATGGATCTTCTAAGTTTGTAAGCGGAAACGTAACTGCAGGAATTTTCATTACTGTAATAAATCTTGTTGCAGGTTTAATAACCGGAATGGTTTTAAGACACGAACCTTTTTCAAATGCAATTGAACAATATTGTCGTCTTACAATCGGTGACGGACTTTTGAGTCAGCTTCCTTCATTATTACTTTCATATTCAACAGGTTTGATTGTTTCTGGAAGTAACTCTGATGAACTTCTTTCTACTCAGCTTAAAAATAACTTTTCGATTTCCGGAAAGGTTTATATCATCGGTGGTGCTGCGATGGCACTGCTTGGTTTTATGCCTGGTATGCCGTGGTATGTTCTTCTTCCTCTCGGCGGAATTTCTGTTTATGTCGGAATTACTATGACAAGATCAGAAGCTGCTTCGTTTGCAAAAAAACTTGAAGAAGAACAGAAAGCAAAAGCCGGCAAGCAGACCGGAGGAAATCCTGATGATATCAGCCCTGTAGTTCCTCTTGATCCACTTTCACTCGAACTTGGTTTTGCACTTATTCCGCTTGTAGACGAGGAAAAAGGAGCAGAACTTCTTGAGAGAATTACAAGGATAAGGCGCGAGTCTGCAACTGATTTAGGACTTGTTGTTCCGCGAATAAGAATTATAGATAACATGACTCTTGAACCGAGTGAATACTGTTTTAAAATCAAGGGTATCGAAGCCGGACGCAGTAAACTTAAACTCGGATATTATATGTGTATGAACACAGGTGGAGTAACAGAAGAAATTACAGGAGAAGCAACAAAAGATCCTGCGTTCGGAATGCCGGCAATATGGGTTCCTGAAGAAAGAAGACAGGAAGCAGAGAGAGCAGGTTATGCTGTCGTAGATCCACCGACAATCGTCGCAACTCACCTTACAGAAATTTTAAGAAATCATGCCGCAGAAATCCTGAGCATAAAGGAAGTAAGCCAGATAATAAATACAATCCGCGAAAAGAACAAGGATGTTGTCGAAGCTGTTATGGATACTGCAAAGTTTACGCTTGGTCAGATCGAAAAGGTTCTTCAGAATCTTTTGCGTGAACAGGTTTCTATCCGTAATATTGAACTTATCCTTGAAACGCTTTCTGATTATGGCCCGCAGATGAATACATGGCTTTTGACAGAAAAAGTCCGTAAGGCACTTGGTCTCCAGATTTGTCTGCAGTATGCCGACAGTGACAGGGTTCTTCGCGCGATGAATCTTTCGCAGGAATGGGCTGAGCGTCTTGTTGAACATGAAGTAATTCCTAATGACGGTTCAAAGCCTTTTGTTGCTCTTGATCCTGTTGACGGAAGAAAATGGATTTCTACGGTAAGCGGTGCGTTTGCTGCAATGCAGCAGGAAAATTACCAGCCGATAATTGTATGTCCTGCAGAGGTTCGCCTTCTTGTAAAGAGTTCTACAGAACGCGAAATGCCGGGCCTTGTTGTAATTTCAATTGATGAAGTTCTTGCAGCCGGAAGTTCTGTTTCGTTTGAAGTTCTCGGACAGATAGAAGTGAATGATGGAGTGTAGATAATGTATAACGATCTTGAAAACATACCTGCAGATTATGTTACAGCTAAATCTCTCGACGAATGCCGTGCAATTCTTTTTGAGAAATTTGGCAACAGTTATCAGATAACTGATATAAAGACAGATTTAAAAGGTGGTTTTTTAGGCCTGTTCCCGAAAGAGTATGTAAAAGTAAAATACATAATAAGAAATAAAGCTCCGTCTTATACAGATTCAGCAGGTACTTTTGAAAAAAATAAAGATGAACTTTTAAAGACCCTTAATCCTTCTGTTAATACGACAAAACAGATTGCGGCTCTTGATAAAAAACTTGATCAGCTTTCTTCATTGCTTGAAAATAAATTTGACGACATAAAATCAAATTCTGAACAGCTTCATAAAAATATTGTCAGAATTTCTGAAATGCTTGAGGAAAATGAATTTACAAAAGAATATATAAAGGATATCTGTGACAGATTACGTTCAGAATTTTCTCTCGAAGAACTTGAAGATTTTGACAGGGTAGAAAAACAGGTTGTTGACTGGATAGGCGAATCAATCGAAATCGAAAAAAAGAAAGCTCATCGCCAGCCTCACGTTGTAATAATCGTTGGTCCGACAGGTGTAGGTAAAACAACCACGATTGCAAAAATTGCAGCCCAGCAGATTATCTGTGCCGATAAAGAAGGCCTTGAACGTCCGGTAATAAGACTTATTTCTGCAGACATTACTCGTGTTGCGGCAGAAGAGCAGCTTCGTCATTTTGGAGAAGCACTCCAGGTTCAGGTTGACAAGGCAGAAAAAGCAGAACACATAAAAACAATTTACAGAGACTGCAAGGACACTACAAACCTTATCATGATTGATACAAGTGGTTACAGTCCTAATGATTCAGAAAATATCGGTAAATTAAAAAAGCATTTGAGTGTTGATGGTCTTCGTCCTGATGTTTATCTTGCGATTGCCGCATCAACAAAAGCAAAAGATTTAAGAAACATAATTCAGAATTATGAACCGTTTGGATTTGGTTCTGTCATCATTACAAAGTGTGATGAAACGAGCCAGTATGGAAATATAATAAGTGTACTTGCAGAAAAGCAGAAATCTATTTCATACATTACATACGGTCAGGCTGCGGCAAAAGATATAAGCCGAGCCGATATTATTGGATTTTTAATCAGACTGTCTGGTTTTAAAATTGATAGAACTCATATCGAAGATAAATTTGGAGAATAAAAATGGAAGAACAGTTAAGCGAATTAAAACAGATTATGCAGAGTGCAACACCCAAAACAAAGCCTGCAGGAAATCACAACACGAGAATTATTGCGATTACAAGCGGTAAGGGGGGTGTAGGTAAAACGAATATTGCAGTTAATATGGCAATTGCGTATGCACAGCTCGGTAAAAAAGTAATACTTATCGACGGTGACCTTGGAATGGCCAACGTAAATGTTCTTTTAAATGTTGTTCCGAAATACAATCTTCTCCAGGTAATCAATAAACAGAAAACTATGCAGGAAATTATTCTTGATACAGAGTTCGGAATTAAATTTATAGCCGGAGCTAACGGTTTTTCAAAAATTGCAAACTTGAGTGTTCAGGAACTTGAGTATTTTGCAAACCAGTTCAGTTCGCTTGGAAATGCAGATATCATTATCATTGATACTGGAGCCGGAATTGCAAACAACGTTCTCCAGTTTGTTGCTGCTGCCGATGAAGTTTATGTTGTAACTACACCGGAACCTACTGCAATTACTGATGCTTACGGAATCATAAAAATTATTACGACAGAAATTGTAGACCGTGAGATTAATATTCAGCTTTTAGTAAACAGGGTTCACTCTGCAGATGAAGGAAAAAGAATCTCTGACCGTATCATAAATATTGTAGGTCAGTTCCTTAATTACAAGGTAAATTATATCGGATTTATTTACGAAGATCCTGTAATTCAGGCAAGTGTAATCAGACAGAAGCCGTTTATCGTGATTAACCCGACTTCAAAGCCTGCAGTTTGTGTAAAGCATATTGTCGGCAGAATTGAAAAAACTGATGTTTCAAACAACGAAGGAGTTTCAAGTTTCCTTAAGAAATTCCTTGGTTTTAAGAAGGCTTAATTGTTAAAAAAAATTGAATATTTATGATGTTTTTTTTAACATTATGTAGTATAATGTATATGGGAGGATAGTAAAAAGGTGAATTTTAAACCGGTAGTTTTTACATGCATAATTACCTTTGTTCTGTCCTTTTTTGTGGCTTTAATATCTGGTGCGGGATTTGCAATCTCACTTTTAAGGGGATTGATTCTGGCTGTATGTTTTGGCGCACTGTCGGTGGGAATCTCTTTTCTGTTTTCAAAATTCTTAAATGACGGTTCCTATTCACAGGCATCTTCTGACGTTCAGCATGAGACAAATCTTCCTCCAATCGGTAATAAAGTCGATATAACGATAAATGATGAAGATCTGCAGGAAGATGATTTTAGTCCTAAGTTTGTTCTTACCGGCCAGAATCAGATGCTCAACGAAGAGGATGTAGGAAGCGAAACTAAAAAACAGGAAAAACCTGAAGTCGCTTTAGAAACTCCGGTTGAAGAAAGCATATCTTCTATTCCAGAAGAACCTGCTCCATCATTTAAACCGGTTCCGCTTGCTAAAGAAGAACCGGCAGCTAAACCTGTGGCACAGGCAAAGCCTGAGTCACCTGCACCGTCAGGAGATTTGTCGAGTGAGTTTCCTGATATCGAAGCAACATTGGGAAAGAATTCTATTTTATCCAATGGTTCGATTTCAGAAAGTGATGTGGATGTTTTACCTGACATGGGCGGTACGGCAGCAGGGTTAAAAGATGATACTGTTACCGACAGCGAATTTGCTTCGGCAGGAAAGAGTGCATCAAGATTATCTGATACTGTTTTCCCGGATGGATCGATGGCGGACAGTAAAGATTCAACACTGATGGCAGAAGCTATCAGAACGATATTGCGAAAAGAAGAATAATTATTATAAAAGGTGTGGAGTATGGCATCATCGCTTTTTGAAGAAAAAACAGAAGACGAACTTTGGCTTGAATACAAGAAAACTAAATCGCCGCAGCTGCGTGACAAATTTATAAGGCAGTATATGCCTCTTGTAAAATATGTTGCCGGTAAACTTGCTGTCGGAATGCCGGGAAGTGTTGAGTTTGATGATCTTGTCGGATTCGGGCAGTTTGGTCTTCTTGATGCAATTGAAAAATTTGATCCTGCAAAAAATGTAAAATTTAAAACATATGCCGTTACACGTATTCGTGGTGCAATCTTTGATGAACTTCGTCAGCTTGACTGGGTACCACGTTCTGTAAGACAGAAGTCACGTGAAATCGAAGATACAATCGTTGACCTTGAGTCAAAACTTGGACGCACTGCAACAGATGCAGAAATAGCACAGCAGATGGGAGTTTCAGAAGCAGAGTATCAGCAGACTGTAATGAAAGTTTCTGGTACAAGTGTTCTTTCTCTCAATGATGTATGGTATTCAGGAAATGATAATGATCATATGTCAATCGGAGATTCGATTGAGTCTCCTTCAAGTTTAAATCCTGATGTTATAGTTGAACGCGAAGAAATACGAAAGATTATTGTAGAGGCAATAAATGAATTGCCAGAAAAAGAAAAAATGGTAATCGTTCTTTACTATCATGAAGATCTGACATTTAAAGAAATTGGTCAGGTTCTTGATGTAAGTGAATCGCGTATTTCTCAGCTTCATACAAAAGCTAACCTTCGCTTAAGGGCAAAGCTTACAAATTTGCGAAAAGGAATTATGTAAGTTTATGGTAACTTTAGAGACTATCAGAAAAGACATGGAAGCTCAGCTCGAACTGGACAGCAATATCCAGAGTGTCGAAGTCAATGCAGATTCACTGGATGAAGCACTGGCAGATGCTGCAGTTCAGCTTGACTCAAGAGTTTCGCACCTTGAATATGAAGTAATCGAAAAAGGTTCTGATGGTTTTTTAGGACTTGCAAAAAAGCCGTGGAAATTAAGAATATATCAGACTGCTGAAGGTCTTGCCAAGAAGAAAAAGACTATGGCAGGAGTCAGCATCAATGATGATGAACTTGACGAAGAAATTAAGACAGTTGATCAGGACGGAATGTTCTATATCCGCCACTTTGGAGATAAGATTTGTCTTAAAGTTATTCTTCCTATCGGAAAAGGAAGTCCTGTTGATCCAAAAGCAATTATAAATGATGCAAGACGAACTGATACTCTTGGTCTAGACGAAGATGCAATCAGAAAATTTGCAAAGTCAGGTACAGACGGTAAGTACGAAGCTGTCGGAGACTACAAACACGTTAAGGCCGGAGATGCAATGCTTGTCGTTGATATTTCTAAAGACGAAATGCTTGCAACCGTTACAGTTACTCCACCTGCAATGAGTGGTGCAGAAATTTCTGCTGAACAGATTATCAGGAACCTTGAAACTCAGGGTGTAGTTGCCGGTGTAGAAAATGATAAGATTGATGAGTTTGTAGACAATCCTGTTTATAATGTTCCGTGCGAAGTTGCAGCGGCTATTAAACCACAGGATGGTCGTGACGCATACATTGCATTTAATTTCGAAACAGATCCTACAAAATTAAAGATAAAAGAAACTAAAAACGGCCAGGTCAACTTTAAGGAACTTAATCAGATTCAGAATGTCGTTAAAGGTCAGCCGCTTGCAACTAAAATGCCTCCAGAAAGAGGTAAGGCAGGAAAGACACTCTTTGGCCGTTATCTCGAAGCAAAGAACGGGAAAGACATTAAAATTCCGCTTGGTAAAAATGTTGAACTCGATAAAGACGGCGTAACAATCATCGCATCGATGAACGGTCGTGTAATGTATGAATCTGAAAGAATTAACGTAGAACCTGTTCTCGAACTCGATGCAGTTAATATTAAAACAGGTAACATCGACTTCCTTGGAACAGTTATCGTTAAAGGAAACGTCGAAGACGGTTATGATGTCAAGGCATCTGGAAATATCGAAGTCGGCGGAACAGTTGGTCAGAGCCATCTTCGTTCCGAAAACGGAGACATTATCGTCTCTCAGGGTATCTTTGGTCACGATGTCGGTGTCATTCAGGCAGGAAAATCTCTCTGGGCTAAGTTCATTCAGTCTGCAAAAGTCGAAGTCGAAGAATTCTGTATCGTTTCAGACAGCATCATGAACTCAGAAGTAACTGCAATGAAACGCGTTATCCTTAACGGAAAGAAAGCTCAGATTACCGGTGGACATCTTTTTGCAACAGAAGAAATTGCAGCTAAGAATATCGGAAGCCCTGGAGGAGGAGCAGAAACAATTCTCGAAGTTGGATTTGATCCTCGTCTCAAGCAGCGTCTTGGAGAAATTCAGGATGAACAGAATGCATTGATGAAAGAACTCGAGGATACAGATAACAACATCGTAACACTCGAGAACTTTAAAAAGCAGCGTCGTACTCTTGCAAAAGAAAAACAGGATCAGCTTGACGGCTTAAAGAAGAGAAAAGAAGAAATTTCTGTTAAGTCAGAAGAATATGCAAAAGAAGTTGAACAGATTTTACAGCGTCTGCATGAATTAAAGGTATTCGGAAAAGTAAAGGCATTCGGTACAGTTTACAGCGGTGTAAAGATTTATATACGCGATGTAGTTGACGAAGTAAGAACCGATGTTAAGAGCGTAACGTTCTTCTTTGAAAATGGCTTTGTCCGGAGAGGTAAATACGAAGAACCAGATATGAACGGCATTAAGGCACCGGACGGATATTCTGCCGGTTAGTAGTTTTCATAGTGGAGTAAAAAAGTGGCAATCCAGCCGATTGATTTACAGACAATGTATTCACAGATGTCAAATGTAGCAAACCGCGTTTCGCATGAACAGCAGAGCGCACAGGTTGCTTCATCACTTCAGCAGCAGTCGGCAGTTGCTCAGAATGAACAGAATGTAAAAACAGTAAATAAAGCTGCAGATGAAGAATCAAAATCTCCGCTTGTAAAGGATAACGGTCACTCAAACCAGGAAGGACAGAGCTCCGAAAAGAAAAAAAATCAGGCAGAAAATTCTGAACAGCAGACTTCGTCTAAAACAGAAATCAGGGAAGAATATCTCGGAAAGCACATAAATATAACGAGGTGATGAATGCAGGTTTTTATCGTTGTATCAATGTGTGTAATAAATTTAATTCTCTGGATTGTTTTCTTTTCAAAATTTAAATCTCTTTTTACTACAGATGATGAAATCCAGAAGACACGCGCTCAGTACAATCTTCTTATTCATGATATAAATCAGAACGTAGCAGATAATATCGATTTGATTGACGCAAAAATAAGTGAATTAAACGATGTAATTGAAATTGCAAACAGAAGACTTTCTGCAGTAAATTCAGAACAGGAATTTTCTAAAAATAAAAAAGCTGCTATTACAAAATATAATTCTGGTTCGTCAGTAGATGCCGGAACAAAACGCAGAACCAGCAGGGTTTCAAATTATGCACGCGATGTAATAGATCAGGACGCTGCGTTCGAAGTAAACGTTAATTTAAAGAAAGGGAAAAAAGTGCAGGGTGAACTTTTTGAAGAAAGTTCAGTACCAAAAAGAAGATCAAGCATTCATGTAGTAGACAAAGAAGGAAATGCATATGGAGAAGTTCCTGTTGTTTCTCCAAAGATTTACATGAGTGATCATCCGATAAAACCTAAAAAGAATTTTCAGGATGCTGTAAAAGATCTTTACGACAGAGGTTATACTGTCGAACAGATTTCAAGTGAACTTAATAAATCGATGATAGAGGTTCAGTTTGTAATAGACATGCTGTAATTATTCTATAATCAATCTGATATAGTATATAAAAGGATACAAAAAATAGGAGAATAATATTATGAAAGTAACAAAAACTTATTACGGAACACTTTCAAACGGAGAAAAAGCAACTCTTTATACTGTTGACAATGGAAAGATGTCTTTTTGTGTAACAGATTTCGGATGTACTCTTACAGGAATTTTTCTTCCTGCTAAATCTGGAAAAAAAGATGACATTCTTCTCGGATATTCAACTCTTGACGGCTTTGTAAGATGTCCTGGACTTTCTTTTGGTTCTATCGTAGGACGTTTTGCAAACCGCATCGGTGGAGCTGCATTTTCGATTGATGGAAAGGTTTATCTTCTTGATAAAAATGACAACGACATAAATACACTTCATGGTGGATTTACACGTTACGACCACATGATCTGGAAAAGCAGAATCGTATCAACAAAAAACGGAAAAGGCGTTGAGTTTAAACGCACAAGTCCGGATGGCGAACAGGGCTTTCCTGGAAATGCAGAAATTACAGTAACATATACGCTCAATGATAAAAATGATCTTCGTCTTGAATACAAAGTTACATCAGATAAGGCAACTCCTGTAAACTTTACAAACCATGCATACTTTAATCTTCATGGCAGCGGAACGGTTTTAAACCACACACTCCAGATGAACAGCGAGTACACTCTTGATGTTGATGAAAAACTTATTCCGACAGGAAAGCTAAATCCTGTAAAAGGAACTGCATTTGATTTTAATACTGCAAAAACTCTCGGAAAAGACATCGAAGAAGTTATGCCCGGCTATGACAACTGTTACACTACATGCTGGTATTCAAAAGATTCTGAATGGGTTGAACCTACAGAGGAATGTTTTACAGCCCCGGGTGCAGAATGTGCAGTCCTTACAGATCCGGAAACTTCTCGTACTATGAAAGTTTATACAAACCAGCCTGGAATCCAGCTCTACAGCGCAAACTGGATTGAAGGCGTGCAGGGTAAACTCGGAACAGTTTATAAACGCCACGGAGCTGTCTGTCTTGAAACACAGGCTTTCCCTGACGCACCAAATAAAATTCATTTTCCTAATTCAATTTTAAACCCTGGTGAAGTGTATGACGCTATAACAGTGTATAGTTTTACATTTTAACGGTTTAAGTTTTTAAACAGATAATTTGTTTTTTTATTTGCCGATTTCGCTAATTAAGGTTTATAATATAAAAATCACTATTAAAAATATTTTTCGAAAGAGAGGTTCTAATGGACGTCCAGTTACAAGAATTGATCGATAAGATCAAAAAAGATGGAGTCGCATCAGCTGAACAGGAAGCAAGCGCAATCAAAGAACAGGCTCAGAAAGAAGCCGATTCTATAATTGAGCAGGCAAAACAGAAGGCTGAATCCATCATTAAAGATGCTCAGGCAGAAACAAAACGCCTTGAGAGCTCAAGTGTTGATGCAATTAAACAGGCGAGTCGTAACCTGCTTATTTCTTTCAGAGATGGAATAAATGCAGAACTTTCTGCAATTGTTGAAACAGAAACAAAGACTGCTTATTCAAAAGCACTGATGGAAAAATTAATTCCAGAAACCGTAAAGGCATGGGCTTCGAAAGCAGAAGCATCTGACATAAGTGTATTGCTTTCAGAAAATGATCTTGCAGAGCTTAAAAGCGGTTTAACTTCAAGTCTCAAATCAGAAATCGAAAAAGGTCTTGAGATAAAACCAGACAAGACTCTTTCTGCCGGATTCAGGATCGGAATGAAAAACGGTGCAAGTTTCTATGATTATTCAGCTGAATCAGTAGCAGAACTTTTTGCTGCATACTTAAATCCAAAACTTGCTGAAATAATGAAAGAGGCTGCAAAAGAGGGGTGAGAACTAGTGGCAAATCAGTATTACCTGATGTCGCAGTTGCCTGCAATCGATTCATATGACAGCAAGGCACTGCCAATTTCTGAACAGTACTTCAGGGATTTGTGCTCGCGTTTTCTAGATTCAAAGAGTCTTAAGATTCTGGAAAATCTTTCTCTCGAACCACCGAGACAGGAAATTAAGACAGGTTCTGATTTCCTCGACAAATGGAACGACAGAGAACGATGTCTGCGTCTTGCACTCGCACAGATTCGTGCAGTTAAGATGAAAAAAGAATCTTTAATTCTTCCGGGTTCATGTACCCAGGATATCATGCAGGCAGCACGAACTGCTGTAGGGATGGACAGTCCTCTTGCAGCTGAGGAATTCCTGAATCAGTATAGGTTGGAAACTCTTGACGCAATGCAGCCGCTTGACAACTTTAGTGTTGATGCGGTTTATGCCTATGCGGTAAGACTTCTTCTCTGTCAGCGTATGAAAAAGTTTGACAGGGAAACAGGAAAAGTTTCCTATAGAAAAATTTATGATGAAATACTTGGAGAAACTACATGACTGATACAAAAGGAAAAGTAGTCGGTATCAACGGTAACATGGTGTCTGTCGAGTTTGACGGAACAGTTACAATGAACGAAGTCGGCTATGTAAATGTAGAAGATAAAAAGCTCAAGGGCGAAATAATCCGTATCCGCGGAAACATTGCCCAGATGCAGATTTACGAAATGACAGAAGGCATCAAAACCGGAAACGTAGTTGAGTTTACCGGAGAAATGCTTGCCGTTCGTCTTGGACCTGGTCTTTTGGGTCAGGTATATGACGGTCTTCAGAACCCGCTTCCGCTTCTTGCAGAAAAAGCAGGATACTTCCTTGAACGCGGTGTTTATGTTGAACCGATTTCAACTTCAAAGAAGTGGCATTTTACACCGACAGCAAAAGTCGGTGATACACTTAATACTGGTGATTCATTCGGAACAGTTCCGGAAGGACCATTCACACATAAGATTTTAATTCCGTTTGACTGCCTTGGACTTTCAAAAATCAAATCGATTAAATCAGAAGGTGATTATACAATCGATGAAACTGTTGCAGTAATTACGGATGAAAAAGGAAATGACAGAGAATTAAAGATGTCATTCTACTGGCCTGTAAAACGTGCGGTTAACTGCTATGCAGAACGCCTGGCTCCAAGTGAACCGATGGTTACACAGGTTCGTCTTATCGATACATTCTATCCGGTTTCTAAAGGTGGAACATATTGTATCCCAGGTCCTTTCGGTGCAGGAAAAACTGTATTGCAGCATACAACAAGCCGTAATGCCGACGTAGATATCGTAATCATCGCAGCCTGCGGTGAACGTGCCGGTGAAGTTGTAGAAACAATCAAAGAGTTCCCTGAACTTACAGACCCTAGAACAGGCCGTTCTCTTATGGAAAGAACAATCATCATCTGTAATACATCGTCAATGCCTGTAGCATCGCGCGAAGCTTCTGTTTATACATCAGTAACACTTGCAGAATATTACAGACAGATGGGACTTCATGTTCTTCTTCTTGCCGATTCAACTTCCCGCTGGGCACAGGCTTTGCGTGAAATGTCTGGACGACTCGAAGAGATTCCTGGAGAAGAAGCATTCCCTGCTTACCTTGAATCTTATATCGCTGCATTCTATGAGCGCGCTGGTATTGTTCGTCTTCGTGACGGTACAACAGGTTCTGTTACAATCGGTGGTACAGTATCTCCTGCCGGCGGTAACTTTGAAGAACCTGTAACACAGGCAACACTTAAAGTAGTTGGTGCATTCCACGGACTTAGCCGTGAAAGATCTGACGCACGTAAGTATCCTGCAATTGACCCGATTATTTCATGGTCAAAATATAAATCTGTATTACCAGAAGCCTGGGTAAGTTACGCACGAAAAGTATTCTTAAAAGGTGTAGAAGTAAACCAGATGATGAAAGTTGTCGGTGAAGAAGGTACTTCTACAGACGACTTCGTTGAATACTTAAAGAGCGAATTCCTTGATGCAGTATACATGCAGCAGAACTCATTCGATAAAATCGATGCAGCTGTAAGTGTTGAGCGTCAGAAATATGTATTTAACCAGGTTGTAAGGGTTTTAGGTTCAGAATTTGATCTTAAAGAAAAAGATGATGCACGTAATTACTTTAATAAACTGCGTCAGCTTTTTCAGGACTGGAACTATTCTGAATGGAAGTCAGACAAATTTAATTCTCTCGAAGCAGAAATCAAAACAACTTATGCTTCTAAGAACGGTAAACTTGATTCTGAACTCGAAGCAGTGCTCAAGGATGGTGAATAATGAATAAAATATATAGCAAAATTGAATCCATCAACGGTAGCGTTATTACAGTAAAGGCAGAGGATGTTTCTTACGGCGAACTTGCAGAAATCGAGACACGCTTTGGAAAATCTTTAGCCGAAGTAAATGCGATTAAAGGTGATACTGTTTCGCTCCAGGTTTTTGCCGGCGGACGTGGTGTATCAACTGGTGATCATATCAAATTCTTAGGACACAGAATGGAAGTTTCGTTCAGCGAAAATCTTCTTGGACGTATCTTTAATGGTTCTGGAGATCCTCGTGACAAGGGACCTGCTCTTGCAGACAATCTTGTAAATATCGGTGGACCTTCTGTAAACCCTTCAAAACGTATCATGGCACGCCGTATGATCAGAACCGGTATTCCGATGATTGATATGTTCAATACACTCGTTGTTTCTCAGAAACTTCCGATTTTCTCTATTTCCGGTGAACCATACAACCAGCTCCTTGCACGCATTGCTATGCAGGCAGAAGTTGATGTAATCGTTTTAGGCGGAATGGGATTAAAATACGACGACTATCTTTATTTTAAGAATACACTCGAAAACGGTGGAGCTCTTTCTAAGACAGTAATGTTCATGCACACGGCAGCCGACCCGACTGTAGAATGTATGAAGATTCCTGATATGTCACTTGCAGTTGCAGAACAGTTTGCATTACAGGGAAAAGACGTTCTCGTTCTTTTGACAGATATGACAAACTTTGCAGATGCAATGAAAGAAATTGCAATTACTCAGGAACAGGTTCCGTCTAACCGTGGTTATCCAGGTGACTTGTATTCTCAGCTTGCAAGCCGTTACGAAAAAGCCGTTGACTTTGCTGATGCTGGTTCTGTAACGATTCTTGCTGTTACAACAATGCCTGGTGATGACGTAACTCATCCGGTTCCTGATAACACAGGTTACATCACAGAAGGTCAGTATTACTTAAAGGGCGGACGTATCGAGCCGTTCGGTTCTCTTTCACGTCTTAAACAGAATGTAAACGGTGATACTCGTGATGACCATCGTGCACTTATGGATGGTATGATTCGTCTTTATTCAGCTTATAAGGATACCCTTGAGAAAAAATCAATGGGATTCATGATGTCTGCATGGGACGAAAAGCTTCTTAAATACGGTGTAATGTTCGAAAAGGAAATGATGGATCTTTCTAAAAACATTCCGCTTGAAGATGCACTTGATTTAGGATGGAAAATTTTGAGTGAATGTTTTGATAAACAGGAAACTGGTATCAAATCTGAATTAATAGAAAAACATTGGCCTGTAAAATAGGGAAGGTGTTTCATGGCGAAGATTAAGCTGACAAAAAATGAGCTTAAAGTACAGAAAGATGCTCTCAAAATGTTTAAACGGTATCTTCCGACTTTGACGCTCAAAAAACAGCAGCTTCAGACAGAAATACGAACTATTGATGCCAGGGCAAAAGAAGTTCGCCAGCAGCGAAAAAATCTTGAGGCAGAATTCGAAGCATGGATTTCTGTATTCGGCGAAAAAGAAGCATTTAAACCCGGAATGGTAACTGTAAGAAATATCAGAAAAACAACCGGCAATATTGCAGGTGTTACGATTCCGATTTATGAAGGTGCAGACTTTTCGCGCGGAGACTATGACTTGTACGAAACACCTCTCTGGATTGATATGGCTGCCGACAGAATGGAAAAAGCTTTGTCACTGGATCTTGAAGCTGATGTTTTGGAAGAACAGGTTCGCCTTCTTGCACAGGAACTTCGCGTTACTACACAGCGCGTAAATCTTTTTGAAAAAGTAAAGATTCCTGAGACTAAGGCTAACATAAAGAAAATTACTGTTTATCTAGGTGATGAACAGGTTGCGGCCGTTGTCCGCAGTAAGATTTCTAAGAAAAAACTGCAGAACGAAGGAGAAGATGCATAATGATTGTACCTATGAAAAAAGTTTCTCTTGTCGTTCTTGACAGAGAAAAGAAAGAAGCACTTAAAACACTGCGAAAGACTGGAGTAGTTCATCTTGAAACTGTAGAAGGTAAGGGCGAAGTTCTTGCAAGGTATAAGAATATTTCTGATACTTTGTTTAATGCGTCTATGCTTCTTGCAGAAGTTAAGGTGAATAAAAAAACTTTCACTTTTGAAAATGTTTCAAACGAAGAAGCTTTTAACAAAGCAAAAAGAGTATTAGAAATCGTAGACCGTAAAAAAGAATTGTTTGATCAGATTACTAATCTTACAAGCGAGCTTGATCGTTTTTCAGGATGGGGAAATCTTGATCCTAAAGATTTCGAATATCTTACTCAAAAAGGAATTTACATTTCGATGTATGAAATTCCTTCTGATAAGATGAGTTTGATTTCTGATGATGTAAAAACAATTCTTGTTAATACATCTAAATCTATTACGAGATTCCTGCTTTTAAGCGATAAGAGTGACGCAGAACGACCTCAGGGACTTCCACCAGAAGCCTTTGCTGTTGTTCTTCCAGAAACTTCAACAGAAGAAATAATGGAAAACGTCAGAAAAGCTAAGGATGAACTTTCTGCTATTCAGAGAGAGTTTGATGAATCTGTAAAATATCTTGAATCTATAAATGCTTACTATAAGCTTTTACAGACAGATATCGAGTTCGAGAACATCTATTCCGGAATGGAAACAGACTGCAGTTCAGAAGAAAGTGTAAATGCACTTGCATGGATTACGGGATTTGTTCCGGTTGATAGTTTTGAAAAACTTGCTTTGACGGCAAAAGAAAATGCGTGGGCACTTGCTTCAAGTGATCCGACAGAAGAGGATATGGTTCCGACAAAACTTAAGAACAACAAGCTTGTAAGCCTTATCTATCCGCTTACAGACTTCTTGGGAACTGTTCCGGGATATAACGAATATGATATTTCCGGCTGGTTCTTGCTGTTCTTTACTGTTTTCTTTGGAATGATTTTTGGTGATGGTGGTTACGGACTTTTAGTAACTGTCATAACACTTCTTCTTCTGATTAAGAATGCAGCGAAGAAAAAATCTTCTCCTGTTTTAGCGCTTGTATTCCTCGTAGGACTTGCAACGGTAGGATGGGGATGCGTTACATGTACATGGTTTGGACTTACTCCAGAACAGCTTCCAGACTGGGTTAAAAACCTTTCTGTAAAGTATATTTCTAACGTAACGCCTGCGTCATATATTTTTAATGTACCATGGATTTCTGACCGCAGCATCGGACTTACAACAGCAAACAATCTTCAGATTTTCTGTTTTGGTCTTGCGCTGCTTCAGCTTTCTGTAGCACATATAAAAGGAATTTTCAGAAACTTAAAGAACGGTTCGCTTAAGGTTCTCGGAGAACTTGGTTCTCTTGCACAGCTTTGGGGAATGTTCTATGTAGTTCTGTCAATGGTTGTAAGTTCTGCTGTATTCCCGCTTGACCTTGTAGTACAGGATATTCCTGTTGCAAAGATTGCGCTTGGTCTTGTCGGCGGTGGTTTTGCATTTAGTTTTATCTTTGCAAACTATGAAGGCAGTATAGGAAAATCGATTCTGGAAAGCTGTAAGAACATAATTTCTGTCTTACTCGGCGTTGTAAACGTATTCTCAGATATCGTTTCTTATATACGTCTCTGGGCGGTAGGTCTTGCAGGAGCTGCAATTTCAAATACTGTAAATACGATGGCAGGCCCGTTAATGGGGCACGCAATCATGTTTGCAGCGGCTGTATTGCTCTTGGTATTTGGACACGGTTTAAATATGATTTTGAACCTTCTGTCTGTAATTGTTCATGGCGTCAGGTTGAATACACTCGAGTTTTCTACACACCTTGGAATGTCATGGTCTGGCTTTAAGTACAAACCGTTCAGCGAAACGGTAAACGAATAAATAAATATATACCGCATAAGCGGGAATTCTGTTAAAGCGGAATTTTTATAAGGAGAAAAATATGAATTTTGGTATGTTAGGTGCTGCTGTTGTAATGGGTATTGCTGCTATTGGTTCAGCAATTGGTATCGGAATTGCAGGACAGGGTGCAATCGGAGCTTGGAAACGCTGCTATGTAAATAACAAGCCAGCTCCATTTATTCTTACAGTATTTGCCGGTGCTCCTTTGACACAGACAATTTACGGCTTTTTGCTTATGAACAGCATGAAAGAAAAGATTGTAACAGGTGCCCTTGATTCTGGCTTTGCTCTTGGTCTTGGTTTTGCTTGTGGTCTTGCAATGTGTTTCTCTGCAATTGCACAGGGAAAAGCAGGTGCTGCAGGTTCTGATGCACTTGGTGAAACAGGAAAAGGTTTCTCACAGTACATCATGGTTGTAGGTCTTTGTGAAACTGTTGCTTTGTTCGCAATGGTATTCGGAATGATCCAGTAAAACCGTAAAGTAGACAATTTGAGAAATAAAAAAGGTCTGTTTATTAACAGACCTTTTTTTATGCATATAATAAAAAATTATAATTGATTACAGATTCTCCATGAGCCACTGCTTGAATGTTTCGTAACTGTTTTCCATCGGAATTGCCTTGTCTGGAAGCTGCATGACTTTCTGGAGACGATCCGGGATAATAGGATCTTTACCGATTGCCTGTTTTACTGTAGCACCGAATTTTGCAGGATCTGCTGTTTCGAGTATGATTCCGACTGCATTTTTATTTACAACTTCTTTTGCCCAGTCAGGAACATTTGCTGTAAGTCCAGGTTTTGTGTAGTCACCTTTAAGACCGCCCATGAGTTTTTCAAGGCAGCCGCTTC